>CALMOR010000209.1:0-360 GCA_937872165.1 uncultured Burkholderiales bacterium
CCGCGGTCCTGCAGGGCGGCACCGATCCGCGTCGCGAAGGCGTCGTGCTGGGCGATACCTTCGTGCCCTGAGCGGGCCCGGCCCTCACGGGTCGGGCGCGTCGCCGATCGCCGCGTACTCGCGCCGCGGCTCGGCGCCGCCGCTCCACATCGGTCGACCGCCGACCATGGTCCTTCGCAACAGCGACAGGCCGCTCGACAGCGGCCGCGTCGACACCGTGTGCCCGAGCGAGCGCAGGCCCGTCACCAGCGGGTCGTGCGCTCCGCCGGCGCGCGGGGCCCCGTCGGGATGCTCGCCGCCGCCATAGGTCGTCGGGGGGTTGGGCGCGCCGGAGGCGGTGAGGGGCCCCGGCTGCTGCGG
>CALMOR010000209.1:370-4466 GCA_937872165.1 uncultured Burkholderiales bacterium
GATGGCCACCGGCTCGCCGACCAGCGTCTTGACGACGAACTGGATGATCACGAAGCCGCCGGCCGAACCGGTCGCGAGCACGAAGTCGCCGCGCGTGCCGTCGGGCTTGCGCATGAAGACCAGCGTCGGGCTCATCGCGCTGCGCGGTCGCTTGCCGCCCGCGACCCGGTTGGCGATCGGCGTGCCGTTCGCGTCGGCCGGCACGACCGAGAAGTCGGTGAGCTGGTTGTTGAGCAGGAAGCCGCGCACGAAGTGGAAGGAGCCGAAGCCGGCCTCGACCGTCGTCGTCATCGTCACCACGTCGCCGTAGCGGTCGCCGATCGTCATGTGCGACGTGCCGTGCTCCTCGGTCGGTGCGACGCCGAGCGGGACCGCGCCGAAGTCGCCGGCGACGGCGCGACCCATGCTGCGCGCCGGGTCGATCGACCGCGCGCGCGTGCGCAGGTAGGCCTTGTCGAGCAGCGCGTCGGCCGACCCGCCGGGCAGCGGCACGAAGTCGCTGTCGGCCACGTACCGGTCGCGGTCGGCGTACGCGAGGCGCTCGGCCTCGGCCACGAGATGCACGCCGGCGACGTCGGGCCGGCCGCCGTCGCGGTCGACGGCCGTCGGCGCATGCGACGCGAGGTCGAAGGTCTCGAGGATGCCGAGCGTCGACGCGACCGCGATGCCGCCGGACGACGGTGGTCCCATGCCGCAGACCTCGTAGGCCCGATAGGTCGTGCAGAGCGGGGCGCGGCGCCGCGCGCGATAGCCCGCGAGGTCGGCCATCGAGAGCTTGCCCGCGGTGACGCCGCGGCTCGTGTCGGCGACCTTGTCGACGATCGCGCGGGCGAGGTCGCCCTCGTAGAACGCGGACGCGCCGCGTCGTGCGACGGTCGTGAAGGTGCGCGCGAGGGCCGGGCTCTTCAGCAGCGTGCCCGCCGCCTTGCCGTTGCCGTCCGCGTCGAGGAAGTAGGCGGCCGCGTCGGCATCGCGCGCGAGCCCGGCCTTCTCGTGGTCGATCGACGCGGCCATCCGCGGGCCGATGCGGAAGCCGCGCGTCGCGATCGCGATGGCCGGCTCGAACAGCGCGCGCCACGGGCGTCGGCCGTGCTCCCGATGCGCGAGCTCGAGCATGCGCAGCACACCGGGCACGCCGATCGAGCGCCCGCTCGCGCGCGCGTCGGGACGCGGCGTCGTGCGGTCGCTCGCGGCGTCGACCCAGCGCAGGTAGTCGCCGGTCGCGGCGGCCGGCGCGGTCTCGCGTCCGTCGTAGCTCTCGACGGTCTTCCGCGCGGCGTCGTAGAAAAGCAGGAAGGCGCCGCCGCCGATGCCGGACGACTGCGGCTCGACGAGGTTGAGCACCATCTGCGCGGCGACGGCCGCGTCGACGGCGGTGCCGCCGGCAGCGAGCACGTCGCATGCGGCGCGCGACGCGAGCGGATGCGCGGTCACGGCCATGATCGTGCGCGAGAACACCGGCGCCTTGCTCGCGAAGCCGGTCGCGATCTCGGGCCCTTCGATCGCGGTGACGTCGCCGCCGGCGACGATCGGCGAGCCGCCGGAGCACCGGCCTGGAATTGCTGCCGTCGAGACGGCAGCATCGGCATGCGCCGTCGCGACGCTCGACGGGAATGCGACGACGAGACCGGCGACGACGAGACCGGCGACGACGCGCTCAGCCGCTCGTGGCTTCACCGGGCCGCAGGCGCGAAGCGAACGCGAGCGCGTGTCGACCCGAGAAGCCGCGGGCCTCGACCTCGTAGCGGTTGTCGTGATAGCCGTGACGCAGCGACTCCTTCACGTAGCGCCACGTCGTCAGCGCGCCGGTGTTCCATTGCCGCAGCACGTGGAAGAACTCGTGCAGCACGAGCTCGGGGTCGGCCGCGAAGCGACCGCCGGACCCGGCGAGATGGATGACGCCGCGACGCGTGGTGGCCGGCCGCGATGCGCGGTCCGTGCAGCCGCGCGAAGCGCGAGCGCTGCACGATGCGGACGTCGTCGTCGACGGCGTCGGTCGACACGACGAAGACTTCCGCGAGCGCATCGCGCAAGGCATCCGGCAGACGGTAGTCGTGCCGGTCGTCGACGGTCGAACGACGTCTCTCCCTCACGGAGAGAGGCGCGTCACTGGAACGCCTGGATCCCCGTGATCGCGCGGCCGAGGATCAGCGCGTGGATGTCGTGCGTGCCCTCGTAGGTGTTGACGACTTCGAGGTTGACCAGATGACGCGCGACGCCGTACTCGTCGGACATGCCGTTGCCGCCCATCATGTCGCGCGCGAGGCGCGCGATGTCGAGCGACTTGCCGCACGAGTTGCGCTTCATGATCGACGTGATCTCGACCGACGCCGTGCCCTCGTCCTTCATGCGGCCGAGACGCAGGCAGCCCTGCAGCCCGAGCGTGATCTCGGTCTGCATGTCGGCGAGCTTCTTCTGGACGAGCTGATTGGCGGCCAGCGGACGGCCGAACTGCTTGCGATCGAGCACGTACTGGCGGGCGCGGAACCAGCAGTCCTCGGCCGCGCCGAGCGCGCCCCACGCGATGCCGTAGCGCGCGGAGTTGAGGCAGGTGAACGGACCCTTCAGGCCGCGCACGTCGGGGAACGCGTTCTCCTCGGGACAGAAGACGTCGTCCATCACGATCTCGCCGGTGATCGACGCCTTGAGGCCGACCTTGCCATGGATCTTCGGCGCGGACAGGCCCTTCGTACCCTTGTCGAGGACGAAGCCGCGGATGGCGCCTTCGTCGTCCTTGGCCCACACGACGAAGACGTCGGCGATCGGCGAGTTCGAGATCCACATCTTCGCGCCGGACAGCGAGTAGCCGCCCGGAACCGCCCTGGCCCGCGTGATCATCGACGCGGGGTCCGAGCCGTGATCGGGTTCGGTCAGTCCGAAGCAGCCGATCCATTCGCCGGTCGCGAGCTTGGGCAGGTACTTCTGCTTCTGCGCCTCGGTGCCGAACTCGAAGATCGGCACCATCACCAGCGACGACTGCACGCTCATCATCGAGCGGTAGCCCGAGTCCACGCGCTCGACCTCGCGCGCGATCAGACCGTAGGCGACGTAGCCGAGGCCGGGCCCGCCGTACTGCTCGGGAATGGTCGGGCCGAGCAGGCCGAGTTCGCCCATCTCGCGGAAGATGGCCGGATCGGTGGTCTCGTTGCGGAAGGCCTCGACGACGCGCGGCGCGAGCTTGTCGTCGCAATAGCGCCGGGCCGCGTCCTTGATCATGCGTTCGTCGTCGCTCAACTGCGCATCGAGCAGCAGCGGATCGTCCCAGTGGAAGCGGGCCTTCAGACGGTTGGCGAGATCGGGTGCGTTCATGATCGGACTTTCGTGTGGAGGCGTGCGATCGGGGCCGGCTATTCTAGTCCACCCCATGTTGTCGAATCCGCGGCCGTCGTGGATCGACGGCGCCCTCCGTTCGCCATCACGAGCCCTGCCCATGCGCGTTCGCGAAGCCGCGTTGCCCGAGGACCTGCCGGCCGTCGGGCGGCTCTTCGTCGAGTACGTCGACGGCCTCGGCATCGACCTCGGCTTCCAGGACTTCGACGGCGAACTCGCGGGGCTTCCGGGCCGCTACGCGCCGCCCGCGGGCGGCCTCTGGCTCGCATGGGTCGACGACGAGCCGGTCGGCTGCATCGGGCTGCGGCCGCTCGACGGCGATCGCTGCGAACTGAAGCGGCTCTACCTGCGACCCGACCACCGCGGCGGCGGACTCGGCCGCGCGCTGGTCGACGCGGCGCTGCGACGCGCGGACGAGGCCGGTCATGCGCGCGTCGTGCTCGACACGCTGCCGTCGATGGTCGGCGCCCTCGCGCTCTATCGTTCGATGGGCTTTGCCGAGATCGACGCGTACATCGACAATCCCGTGCCGGGCGGGCTCTTCCTCGAGCGACGGCCGCGCCCCCGAGCGCCTGGACCATGGCTGGGCGCTTGCGCTCAGCCCTGCCGGCTCCTGCTTAACCTCGGCCGCGGCGGAGGACCTGACCGGCTGGATCGACGCGCCGGTTCCCGGGACGGCGGCCGGTGCGCTGGAAGCGGCGGGCCGCTGGCGCCGCGACGCGCCCGAGCCGCTGCACGACAAGGACGTCTGGTATCGCCTGCCGAC
>CALMOR010000210.1:0-6667 GCA_937872165.1 uncultured Burkholderiales bacterium
GCGGGGGCGCTGCAGCCCCAGACGCTGATCTTCCTGCCCGATGGCCGCGGGCTGCTCCACGCCCAGGGCAGCCTCACCCGCGAGCTGGCCGAGCTCGCGGCCGACAAGTTGTTGAAGGAGGCGACGCTGTCCGAACCGATGGGCTTCTATCTGAAGCACGCGCTGCGGGCGATCAAGAACGGCGTGCCGCGTGCTCATCTGGTGCCGTACGACCTCGACGGCGGCGCGCTGCTCGAGATCTTCACGCACGACGGCGTCGGGACGATGATCGCCGACGACGACCTCGAGGAACTGCGCGAGGCGACCATCGACGACGTCGGCAGCATCCTCAAGCTGATCGAGCCGCTCGAGGCGGACGGCACGCTGGTCAAGCGCGGACGGACGCGCATCGAACGCGAGATCGACAACTTCAGCGTCATCGAGCACGACCTGCGCCTCTTCGGATGCGCGGCCCTCTATCCGTTCCCGCAGGAAAAGATGGGCGAGCTCGCCTGTCTCACCGTCGACCCGGAGGCGCAGGGCATGGGCGACGGCGAGAAGCTGATGAAGCGGATAGAGCAGCGCGCCCGCGCCATCGGCATCGAGCGGCTGTTCGTACTGACGACGCGCACCGCGCACTGGTTCCTCAAGCGCGGCTTCACGGTCGCGGCCGTCGATGTGCTGCCGAAGGATCGGCAGCGCATGTACAACTGGTCGCGGATGAGCCAGATCCTCGTCAAGAAGATCTGACGGTCCTCACTCGAGCGTCGCCTCGACGGGACGATCCGCATCCGCGCGACGATCGAAGTGGAACGTCGCGACGAAACGCTGATCGGCCGTGCCCCATGCGTCGTCGGGCATCGCGGGGTAGTGCGTGCGTTCGACGACGCGACCGGCCCGGCCGTCGAGCACCGCGGAGCCCGACGATCGTTCGAGGCCGCGAGCGGCGACGCTGCCGTCGTGGCGCACGACGAACCAGATCGACACCGCTCCGGCCGGCTGCTCGAGGCTCGCTTCGCGTCCGGTCGGGAAGTGCATGGCCCGGGTCAGGACGGTCTTCACGCGCGCCATGTAGACCTCCGGCGGCGCTGCCTGCGCGTTGACCGTGACTCCCTCGTCGGCGAACGAAGGGAGGACGGCCGAAGCGAACACGAGGCCGGCGGCGACGGCGCCGAGGGTTGTGGACATCGACTGCGAGCGACGACGGTACATGGCGGACTCCTTCAGGTCGTGAAGGACACGACTTCGATGTCGCATCCAGGCCTGAAGTGTTCACGCCGCGGGGCGGCCCCGCATCCACACTCCGTATGAGGCGTCGAGGCACGGCCCAGGCCGCGCCGCGTGCGCCGGGGTCCGCTCAGTTGCCGCGCTCGACCCACTGCGTCGCGAAGCGAGCGAGTTCCGCCGCGCGCTTGAGTCCGAGCTTCTCGCGCAGGTTGGCGCGATGCGCCTCGACGGTCTTCGCGCTGCGCCCGAGCTTCTCGGCGATCTCGGCGACCGTCAGTCCCTGGCCGATCATCCGCAGGATCTCGAATTCGCGATCGGTGAGGTTGTCGATGAAGGACACCGTCTCGTCGACGCCGCTGTTGAGGAAGCGCTGGACCATGACGGTCTGCATGCGGTCGCTGACGTAGACACCGCCGTTGAGGATCTTGCGGATCGCGGCGAGCAGCTTCTCGGTCGCCTCCTGCTTCATCACGTAGCCCTTGGCGCCCGCACGGAAAGCGCGGTCCGAGTAGAGCGCCTCGTCGTGCATGCTCATGACCAGCACCGGCAGCTGCGGTTGAGCGTCGCGCATCAGCTTGACCAGCTCGATGCCGGACGTGCCGGGCAACGAGATGTCGACGATGGCGAGGTCGACCGGCGTGTCGCGGAGGACCGCGATCGCGGAGTCGGCGTCGCCGGCCTCCTGACAGACGTCGAGATCGGGCTCGCGATTGACGAGTTGCGCGATGCCCTGTCGCACGATGACGTGGTCGTCGACGATCAGGATGCGTGCCTTGACCGGCAGCGGGCTGATCGTGGAGTTCAGGTCATTCATAGGTTCTTTCCTTGTTCGCGCATCGTCTGCGCCGCTTTCTTGTCGAGGGCGACCCGAACGGAGACTTCCTTGCCGACCTGCGTGATCTCGAGCCTCGCCTTCAGCAGTCGCGCCCGGTTGCGCATGCTCGAGATGCCGATCCCTTCGGCGGCCTCGACCGCGGCGGCCAGCGTGCCTCGGTTCGCGATCGTGAGGATGATGGACTCGTCCTCTTCGCGGAGGTCGACGAGGATCTTTCCCCCTGCCCCGTGTTTGACCGCATTGTGCACGGCTTCCTGCGCGATCCGGAAGAGATGATGCGCGGCCATGCGACTCGCGACCGGGATGGTGCCGTCGGCATTGAAGGTGCACTGGATCCCGTAGATCGTCGAGACGTCGCGCGCGAGCACCGACAACGCGAACGCGAACGCGTTGTCCTCGGGGCCGACCGGCCGCAGTCCGCGTGCGAGCGCACGCGTGTTCGAGATGGCCTGATTGGTCAGCGCGGCGATCTGCTTGGCGTCGGAAGTCTCCGGCGCATGGCGGTCCTCGAGCCGATTGGCGAGCGCCTTCGCGAGGAAGGCGATGCCGGTGAGATGCTGGCCGAGGCCGTCGTGCAGCTCGTGCGAGAGCCGCTCCTTTTCGCGTTCGATGGTCTTCAGGTCGCGCTCGAGCGCCTCGAGATCCTCCGCGTCGGGTGCCTTTCCTTCGTTGCGGCTGGGGGTGCGGACTCTGGACCGCGGCTTGGACCTGGCCTTGACGGGTGCTTCCGGTTCGCTCATCCGTGAACTTGGTTTCGTCGAGAGCCGGCGCGATGGGCCGGCCGTGACGCGACGCGCACAGTAAAATCCCGGGCTTGAGTTTACAGAGGAACGTCCATGAGCAGAACCGTTCAATGCGTCAAGCTGGGCCGTGAAGCGGAGGGGCTGGACTTCGCACCCTATCCCGGTCCGCTCGGCCAGCGCATCTACGAGAGCGTGTCGAAGGAAGCTTGGGCCGCATGGCTCAAGCAGCAGACCATGCTGGTCAACGAGAACCGTCTCAATCTCGCCGACGTAAGGGCCCGCAAGTATCTCGCGACGCAGATGGAGAACCACTTCTTCGGTCAGGGAGCCGACATGGCGACCGGCTACGTGCCGCCCTCCGCGGCCTGACTCGTGCGACGGTGCGAGCCGCGCGGCTCGCAGGGAACGCGCCCCGCGGCTATTCGGCCGCTTCGCGTTCGAGGTCCTCGACGCCGATGTGGCGCACGTCGCGTCCCTTCACCATGTACACGGTGTACTCGCACATGTTCTTCGCGTGGTCGCCGATGCGCTCGAGCGCCTTGACGATCGTCAGGATCTCGATCGACCGCGAGATGGTGCGCGGATCCTCGATCATGAACGTGATGAGCTGGCGCACGATCGCCCGGTATTCGTCGTCGAGCGCGATGTCGTCGCGCACCACCTGCGCGGCCGCGATCGGATCGAGCCGCGCGAACGAGTCGAGCGCCTTCCTCAGCATCTCGATCGCGGTGTCGGCGATGTGCGCGAGTTCGACGCGCGGCATGTGCGCGCGCTCGGCCTCGTGGATCATGCGGGCCATGCGCGCGACCTTCTGCGCCTCGTCGCCGATGCGTTCGAGGTCGGTGATCATCTTGACGACCGTCATCAGCATGCGCAGGTCGCCCGCGGTGGGCTGGCGGCGCGCGACGATGTGGCTGCAGCGTTCGTCGAGCTCGACCTCCATGCGATTGACCAGCTTGTCGCCCTCGACGACGCTCTCGATGAGGACCATGTCGCCCGACGACAGCGACTCGACCGCGCGCATGATCTGCTCCTCGACCAGACCGCCCATGCGCAGCACGCTGGAACGGACCGATTCGAGCTCGGAGTCGAATTGCTTGGAGGTGTGTTCGGACATGAGCGCCATTCTAAGCGAGACGGGACGGCCACGAGAGAAACGCGGCGGGTCGGCGCCGGTTGACTGGCCCGGGGCGCCGGGGCGGCAGCGTAGCCAGCGCGTGTGACCGTTTCGTTGCGGCTGGTACGCAGCCGCTAGAAGGTCTCGACGCCGTCGGGCCCGGCCAGCAGCAGCACGTCGGCGGGCCGCAGCGCGAAGAGACCCGACTCGACCACGCCGACGATGGCGCCGATGCGCGCCTCGAGGCGACGCGGTTCGGCGATCGACCAGCCGCTGACGTCGACGATGCAGTTGCCGTTGTCGGTGACGAAGGCCGCGCCGTCCGGGCCGGTTCGCAGCGCGATGTCGGGCGCGCCGATCCGTTCCTCTGCGCCCAGGCTCGTCAGCGCGCGGATCACCTGGGCCCGTGCCATCGGGATCACCTCGATCGCGAGCGGAAACCGACCGAGCGTCGCGACGCGCTTCGACCCGTCGACGATGCAGACGAAGATCTTCGACGCGGCGGCCACGATCTTCTCCCGCGTCAACGCGCCGCCGCCGCCCTTCGTCATCTCGAGGCGCGCATTGATTTCATCGGCCCCGTCGACATAGAACGGCAACTCTGGCACGGTGTTGAGGTCGTAGACCTGCACCCCTAGACGAGCAAGCCGGTCGGCGCTTCGACCCGAACTCGCGACAGCACCGCCAAAGCGCGCCCGATGCGGCGCGAGGAGATCGATGAAATGGTCGGCCGTGGAACCCGTCCCGATGCCCAGGACGAGGTCGTGATGCAGGTGGGGCTCGATCCATGCGAGCGCCGCTTCCGCGACGGCGATCTTCTGGTCGGCGATGTTCATCGGGGATGGCGGAGCAGCGGGCGATGCGGCGCGAGTCTAGCAGGCGGCTGATGGCTCCCGGCCCTTCGACGCGAGGCGCCCACCGCGGACCGATCCGCACGGTGATCCTCTTCGTCGGCGCCCTGCTCTTCCTCTTCGAGGAATGGCTGTGGACGCATCTGACGCGAATGTTCGGGTGGCTCGGCCGCTTCGGCGTCATGCGCTGGATCGAAGCGAAGCTGGCCCGGGTGCCGCCGCCGGTCGCACTGATCGTCCTGTGCGTCCCGATGGCGCTCCTGTTTCCGTTCAAGGTCGCGGGCCTGTGGATGATCGCGAGCGGCCGCATCCTGACCGGCTGCATGCTGATGCTGGCCGCCAAGGTCGCGAGCACCGCGGTGATCGCGAAGATCTTCATGACGTGCCGCTCGCAACTGATGCGGATGCCGTGGTTCGCCCGCGTCCATCGCTTCACCTGCGAACTGCGCGACCGCATCCATCGATGGATCGACGGGCAGCCCGCGTGGAACGACGCGAGGCGCTTCGTGCGACATGTGAAGTCGCAGGTCCGCTCGTGGCGCCAGGGATCGCGACGCGGGCCTCTGCGTCGCTGGCGCAGTCGGCGGAGGATGCGTCGCGGCAGCGCGATGGCCGCGGGCGCGAAGGGCATGGACGGCGACCGCTGACGCGGCCCGTTGATCAGCTCTCGACATCGGCGACCGGCGTGCGTTGCCGCCACGTGACGAGCGCGACGCCTGCGCAGGTCACGGCGATGCCCACGATCGAAACCGTGGTCGGTACGACGTCGTACAGCGCCCACTCGAGGAACACGGCGACGATCGGCGTCAGGTACAGCAGGCTCGTCACCCGGGCCGCGACCCCGTGCCGCATCAGCGTATGCAGCGCGTTGACGGCGAGGATCGATCCGCCGATGACGAGGAAGGCGATGGCCGCCGCGAGCCGCCAGTCCCAGCGCACGACGAAGCCCTCGACCCCGAGCGCGAGCGGCGCGAGGACCAGCGCGGCCGCGACGAACTGGATCAGGCCGGCGCTGCGCAGGTCCACGTCGGCGCAATGGCGTCGTTGGTACAGCGTGCCGGCGGTGATCGAGAGCAGTGAGATCAGGACCGCGACGAGGCTTCCCCACGACCCGCTGTCGACGTCGACCTCGTGCGCGACGACGAGCCCGACGCCGACGAGCCCGAGCACGATGCCGGCCCACTGGCGCGGGACGAGCCGGTCGGACGCGCCGACCGCGACCAGCAGCACGGCCGTCAACAGCGGCTGGGTCGCGAGGATCAGCGCGGTGATGCCGGCCGACATGCCGAGGTACTGCGCATAGTGGCTGCCGCCGAGGTTGCCGGCATGCATCAGCAGCCCCGCGACGACGACGTGGGCGAAGCTGCGTCGACCGCTCGGCCAGCGCGGACGCGATACCGCGACCCATGCCGCGAGGCACGCCACGCCGAAGCCGAAGCGCAACGTCAGGAAGGTGAACGGCGCCGCGTAGTGAAGGCCGCCCTTCGTGGCCAGATAGCCGGAGCCCCACATGACGACGAAGTACCACGCGAGCGCAGCGTCGGGGATACGGGAGGACCGGCCGCCTTCGGCCGTGGCGGTCATGGGCCCGGGCTGCGACGACCGGGCCGCGTCATGCTTCGAGGACGATCACTTCTTACGGACCGGAGGCAGATCGGTGCAGACGCCTTCGTAGAGTTCGGCGGCCATGCCGACCGACTCGCCGAGCGTGGGATGCGGATGAATGGTCTTGCCGATGTCGGTCGCGTCCGCGCCCATCTCGACGGCGAGCGCGAGCTCGCTGATGAGGTCGCCCGCATGCGTGCCGACGATGGCGCCGCCCACGATGCGATGCGTGTCGTGATCGAAGATCAGCTTCGTGAAGCCTTCGTCGCGGTTGTTCGCTATCGCGCGGCCCGACGCGGCCCACGGGAAC
>CALMOR010000210.1:6677-10001 GCA_937872165.1 uncultured Burkholderiales bacterium
TGGCCACGCCGACCTTGCGACCGGCCTTCTTCGCCTCGTCCTCGGTGAGGCCGACCCACGCGACCTCGGGATCGGTGTACGCCACCGAAGGGATGACGCGCGCGTCGAAGAAGCTCTTATGGCCGGCGGCCGCCTCGGCGGCGACATGACCCTCGTGGACCGCCTTGTGCGCCAGCATCGGCTGACCGACGAGATCGCCGATCGCGAAGATGTGCGGGACGTTGGTCCTCAGCTGGCGATCGACCTCGATGAAGCCGCGGTCCGAAACCGCGACGCCGGCCTTGTCGGCACCGACCCTGCCGCCGTTCGGCGTGCGCCCGACCGACTGCAGCACGAGGTCGTAGCGCTGCGGCTCCTTCGGCGCCTGCTCGCCTTCGAAGGTCACGTGGATGCCGTCGGGCTTCGCCTCGGCCTTGACCGTCCTGGTCTTCAGCATGACCGCGTCGAAGCGCTTCTCGTTGAACTTCTGCCAGACCTTGACGAGGTCGCGGTCGGCGCCCTGCATCAGGCCGTCGAGCATCTCGACGACGTCGAGTCGGGCGCCCAGCGTCGAATACACGGTGCCCATCTCGAGCCCGATGATGCCGCCGCCGACGACCAGCATCCGCTTCGGCTGCGAACGCAACTCGAGCGCCCCGGTCGAGTCGACGATGCGCGGGTCGTCGGGCAGGAACGGTAGACGCACCGACTGCGATCCGGCGGCGATGATCGCCGTCTCGAACTTCACGACCTTCTTCGCGCCGTCGCTCGCGACCACCTCGAGATGATGCGGATCGACGAAGGTACCCATGCCGGTCACGACCGTGACCTTGCGCATCCTGGCCATGCTCGCGAGGCCGCCGGTCAGCTTGCCGACGACCTTGTCCTTGTGCGCGCGCAAGCGGTCGAGGTCGATCTCGGGCGCTGCGAAGCGGACGCCGATGTCGGCGAAGTGAGCGGCCTCGTCCATCACCTGGGCCACGTGCAGCAACGCCTTCGAAGGGATGCAGCCGACGTTGAGACAGACGCCGCCGAGCGTCGCGTAGCGCTCGACCAGCACGGTGTCGATGCCGAGGTCCGCAGCGCGGAAGGCGGCCGAGTAGCCGCCGGGTCCCGAGCCGAGCACCAGCATCCCGCATTCGAGATCGGCCTTCCCGGACCACTGCGCCGGCGCGGGGCCGTCCCGCTTCGACGGCGGAGGCGGCGCCGGGCTCCCGGATCGCGCGGTCGTCGCGGCATCGGGCGTGGCACCCGGCGCGTCGGAGGCCTGCGACTCGGGCGCCGTCGGCTGCGAGATCGGCTGCGAGCCCTGCGGCGAAGCAGGGCCGGAAGCGAGCGCGGTCGTCGCGTCGGCAGGAGCCGCGTCCACCGGCTTCCCGTCCGCATCTTCGACGACGGCCAGCACGCTGCCCTGGTTGACCTTGTCGCCGACCCTGACCTTCAGCTCCTTGACGACGCCGGCTCCCGACGACGGGATCTCCATCGACGCCTTGTCGCTCTCGATCGTGATCAGCGACTGGTCGACGGCGACCGTGTCGCCGACCGCGACGAGCACTTCGATGACTTCGACGTCCTTGAAGTCGCCGATATCGGGGACCTTGAGTTCGATCATGTGAAGCGAGGCTCCGTTGTGACGTTCGCCTTCGAGGCGAAGGCCGCTGAATGGGATGCGGGATCGCTTCGACCGTGACGATCGTCACGCGTCGAGGCTTCTCACAGCAACGTGCGCCGCAGGTCGGCCAGCACCTCGGCCAGGTAGGTCGTGAAGCGCGCACCCTGCGCACCGTCGATGACGCGGTGGTCGTACGACAGCGACAGCGGCAGGATCAGCCGCGGCTCGAAGCTGGTTCCGTTCCACTTCGGCTTGAACTCGGACTTCGACAGCCCGACGATCGCGACCTCGGGCGCGTTGATGATCGGCGTGAAGAAGGTGCCGCCGACGCCGCCGAGCGACGAGATCGTGAAGCTGGCGCCCTGCATCGCAGCCGGACCCAGCTTGCCCGCTCGCGCCTGTGCCGCGAGCTCGCCGGTCTCCTTCGCGATCTCGGCCACGCCCTTCCGGTCGACGTCGCGGATGACCGGCACCACGAGGCCGTTCGGCGTATCCGCCGCGAAGCCGAGGTGGTAGTACTTCTTCAGGATCAGGTTCGCGCCGTCGGCGTCGAGCGAGCTGTTGACCTGCGGGAATTCCTTCAACGCGGCGACGCAGGCCTTCATCACGAAGGCCAGCATCGTGACCTTCGGCGCGTC
The DNA here is from genome assembly GCA_937872165.1 of uncultured Burkholderiales bacterium. Classification (GTDB taxonomy): domain Bacteria; phylum Pseudomonadota; class Gammaproteobacteria; order Burkholderiales; family Burkholderiaceae_D; genus CAHJXF01. The sequence goes on from CALMOR010000210.1 coordinate 8,907, forward strand.
CTTGTTCTTGCGGATCAGGCGCTCGTTGGTCGACTTGCGGAAGTCTTCGAGTTCGGTGATGTCCGCCTCGTCGTATTGCGTGACGTGCGGGATCGTCGCCCAGTTGCGCGCCAGGTTCGGACCGCTGATCTTCTTGATGCGCGACAGGGCCTCGATCTCGGTCGGCCCGAATTTCGAGAAGTCGAGCGAGGGCCACGCCGGCCAGCCGCTGCCGAAGCCGCTGCCGACCGCCGCCGAGGGCGCCGCGGGCCGCGCGGCAGCGCCGGCAAGCGCCGGCTTGACGTAAGCCTGGACGTCTTCCTGCGTGATGCGGTCCTTCGGCCCGCTGCCCTTCACGCGGCCGAGATCGACGCCGAGCTCGCGGGCGAACTTGCGCACCGAGGGACTCGCATGGGCGAGCGTCTGGTCGGTGGCGGCCGGTGCCGGCGATGCGGCGGCGGGCGCCTCGTCGGCCCGTGCGGACGAAGGTGCGGACGACGTCCGGGATGCAGGAGCGGGCAAAGCGGCGACGGGCGCCGGCGCATTCGCGGAAGGAGCCGGCGCTGCCGCCTCGCGGGCCGGAGCGGCGGCGGGCTGCTCCGCGGCAGGAGCGCCGCCCGCACCTTCGAGCAGCGCCAGCGGACTACCCTGGTTGATCCGGTCGCCGACCTTGACCCGCAGCTCCTTGACGACACCGGCCGCCGACGAGGGGATCTCCATCGATGCCTTGTCGCTCTCGATCGTGATCAACGACTGGTCGGCCGCGATGGTGTCGCCGACCGCGACCAGCACCTCGATCACCTCGACGTCCTTGAAGTCGCCGATGTCCGGCACGACGACCTCGATGGCGGCGGCGCCCGACGGCGACGGAGCCGGCGACGGCGAAGGTGCGGACACCGCCTTGGCGGCCGCTTCGGGCGCGGCGGTCGCTTCCGACGGCACCGGTGCCGCAGCGGGCGCGGGCGCCGGCGCCGGCGACTCGGACGCTTCGCCGTCGCCGTCTGCCATCGCGATGACGTCGCCCTGATTGATCTTGTCGCCGACCTTGACCTTCAGCTCCCTGACGACGCCGGCTCCCGACGACGGGATCTCCATCGACGCCTTGTCGCTCTCGAT
>CALMOR010000211.1:0-7813 GCA_937872165.1 uncultured Burkholderiales bacterium
ATCGTCAGGGCCGGTTCGTGCTCGATCGTGTTGAGGTCGTCCGGATAGACGCGGATGCGCAGCCGGTCCGGCAGCGTCTGCGCGTTCGGCTGGACCGGTGGCACGTAGCGGGTCTCGATGCGCATCGGCAACAGCGCGATCGGTCGGTGGCCGTCGAGGCTGCCGACCATCAGCGACGGGTCGCGCTGCCGCACGAGACCGTCGGCGAGGGCGTCGACGCGGGCGTCGAGCTCGCGCCGCCGTGCGACCAGCGAGGCGCGACCCGCGGTCGCTTCGGCGAGCCGTTCGCGGATCGGACCCCACACGTTCGGCGAGTCGCCGTTCCGCAGCGACGCGTCGAGTTCGGCCTGCAGCGACGCGACCGCCCGCTCGGCCGCGCGTTGCGCGGCGACGGCGTCCTGCAGGCTCGTGCGAGCGGCGACGAGGCCGCTCAGGTCGAGATCGATGCGGGCCATGCGTCGGATCCTCCCGATGGGTCGCGGACGCTCCGCGGCGTCGCTGTGATCGTTGATCGTCGTTCGTTACTTCGGCACCTCTAGCGCCGCGCCGCGCCACCAGCCGCGGAACGGTCGTTGCAGCATCGCGTCGGCGACCGTCGCCGCGTGGGGGTCGACCCAGCGCGGCCCTTGCGCGGGACCGGTGTCGCGCAGCGCGGCCCCGGTGAAGTAGCGGCCGGCGGCGACGCCTCCCCGACCGCCGACCTCGCTCCAGTCGATGTCCTGCCAGCCGGCCCCGTCCTCGGGCGCGGCGTCCGGGTCGTCGTCGGGCTCGTCGAAGCCGAAGCGCGGCTCGGTCATCTGCTCCTGGATCACGAAGAAGTACTGCGCGATGTCGGCCGGACGGATGTCGAAGCCGACGTACGTGATGTCCTTGCCGAGATGGCCGCGCAGGATCGGCAGCACGATGTCGGCGGGGATCATCTCGGGCTGCGCGGGCGGCACCGCGACGCTGGCGCCGCCCGGTCGCGTCTCGTTGCCGACGATCGGGTAGGCATAGATCGCGACGGTCGGGAAGCGCTCCAGCAACTGGCCGCGGATCAGCAGCACCGTCAATGCCGCGCTCGACGGTTGCGTGCCGAGTCGCTGCGCGCGCCATCGATGGATCGGCGCGATGTCGTCCCCGCCGTCGAGCCGCTGCCAGAAGTGCTGGAAGGGCGTCCCGCGCTGATCGGTCGGGAAGCCCTGCCACAGCAGCTCGCGACCCATCTCGTGATTGGCGCCCAGCATCAGCGACTCGACGAATCGCGGGTTGGTCTGCACGGCCATGATGAAGTCGTCGGGCAACACGCCGACGCCCGGCAGGAAGACCTCGGGCGCGATGTCGGCGAGCTTGCGCGACAGCGGATAGATCAGATGCGGATAGGCCATCACACGGTCCCACAGCCGCGGGATCACGAAGCTCGGCGGCAGGACCGCCAGGTCGAGACGCGCGCTCACGAACGGATGAGTCAGGGCGCCGCCGGCCCACGTCACGTCCTGCGCGCCGAGTGACAGCGTGGTCGCGAGTCGCGCCGGCACGGTCTCGGCCGGGTCGATGCGGGTCCGCGTCTCGGCGACGGTGGCGTCGGTCGCGAAGTCCACCGGCCGGATCGTCACGAGCGACGCGAGCGGCGGCGTGACGAGCGTCTGGTAGACCTTGAACGCATCGGAGTAGCGACGCAGCGTCGCGTGGTCCTTCAGCGCCGGGGGCAGCGTGATGGTCGGGACGGTCGCGGCCCGCGGTCCGCCGCCGACGACCGAGAAGTCGCCGGGACCGCCGAGGCCGACCTTCACCGTCCCCGGTGCCTGGCCGAGGGTGGACGCCGGCAGGCTCGTGAACACCGCCGTGTTGCCGTACAGCTTCAGCGCCTGCAACGGTACCGACGCGACCAGGCTCGACGTGATGTTGGCGAGCGCCGGCGCGGCCTTGAGGCTGGTGCGCAGCGGTCGCGTCGACGTCGCGGTGAACGGCGACCCGTAGGCCTTCAACGCGCCGCTGCGTCCGTCGATGCGAAGCGCCTGGCTCGAGACCTTGCCCTCGTCGACGGCGAGCAGGACGCCTTCGGTGCCGACCTTGCTGCTGTGCTGGATCAACTGCGACAGGTCGCCTTGCAGCGGCTGCGGCGACGCCCGCTGCAGCTCGGCGATGCGCAGCGCGTGCGTCTCGGTGATCAGTCCGAGATGCCACACGTCCCCGATCGCAGGCGGCTTCCGCGTGACGCCGACTGCCTGCTTGCGGACCCGGGCGTTCTGGGTCCGGATGGCCTTCAGGTCCGTGCCGCTGATGGTCGTCGCGAGGCCGAGCCACGGTTGCAGGTCGATCTGCGCGTCGAGCGAATCCGGCAACGGGATCGCATCGTACGAGCGACTGCCGACGAGGCCGTCGGGGACGAAGCGGTTGGGGTCGATCGCGTCGAGGTTCTTCGACGCGTTCGCGAAGCGGTCGACCAGCGCGCGGACCTGCACCGCGACGCCGACCTGCGCGGCGTCGGCGCGGTTGCGCCATTGCGCGGACCGGAACAACGGTCGGCGCGGGCTCGTCAGCCTGCGCATCGCGCCGTCGAAGACCTCGTCGGGCAGCGTGGCATCGGCGATGCGGCCGTAGAGGCTCCGATCGTTCGCGAGCTTGATGCGAGCGTTCGCGGGACCGAGCACGGCCAGCAGGCGATCGGGCGGGAGCCGGTCGAGGTGCCGCGCCTCGATGCGCTTCAGCACGTCGCGCGACAACCGCGACAGCGAGAAGGCCCGCTCGGCCGCGAGCACGTCGCCGACCTGCTGCCACGCCGCCTGCATGAACGCGTCCTGATTGCGTCGCACGACCTCGGCGCCCCAGCCGGCCGCGAGTCGGTAGCGCGGCTGCAGGTTCAGCTCGTCGAGCCAGTGCGACGCGACCGCCGCGGGATCGACCGCGTGTTTCCTCGACGGGAACTCGCCGTAGATCGGCGGCCCGAGCGTCGGTGCCGTCGACGACGGCGACGCGCCGCTCGTCGCCTGGGCGCGACCGGCGTCGAGGATGGCGCCGAGCTTGCCCGCGAAGACGGGGTCGGCGGGCTCCGGGACGAAGTCGAGCGGGACCATCGCGCCTTCGAAGACGGTGCGGCCGGCATCGACGCCGTCGAACAGCAGATGATCGCCGTCGACCGCGACCGGTTGCTCGCCGATCCGGCGAAGCTGCGCGACGACGTCCGGGTGACCCCCGTACTGGCTCGGCGTGCGGATGCGCCGTGCGAGCGTCTCGATGTCGCCGACCGGACCGGTCGAGAAAGTCCAGTGGTAGTAGACCGGCAACTCGGCATCGACGAGCTGTTCGCCGGTCCACGCGGGACCGAGGCTCGCTCCGTCGAACGGCTTGCCGAGACCGCGCGCGACGCCGCCGTCGGTCGCCGGCACGACGCATGCGACGTAATCGGTGCGCGGTGCGAGGCGGCGCGGGCAGACGAGTCGCGAGACGTTGCGCTCGGGCGCCGCGTTCAACGCGGCCGAGAGGCCCGCGCGATCGGACGGGTCGAGCTCCGAGACGACCTGCGTGTGCGCCCACAGCCACGCGTCGTCGAGCTTCGGCAGTTCGTCGTCGATGTCGGCATGCGCGACGACGACAGAAGGCAACGGCCGCCCGCCCCTCATCGACGGCGATGCGACGCGGGCCCGGTCGAGCACGACCAGCACCAGCCATGGACGCAGGCGATCGGTCGCGTCCGCATGCGCGGGAGTCAGCAGCCACGGGAAGTCGGGCGGATCGAAGTCGACGATCGCGCAGTAGTTCGGCTCGAAGTCGGTGACGTCGGGCTTCGGGTCCGTGCGCACGATCAGCGTCGGATCGATGCCGATGATGTCGCCCGGACCGTAGAGCGTGAGGTCGAGCGTCCCCGACACCGCGTCGACCGCGTCGCCGTTCCGCTTCGCCTGCAGCGTCAGGCCGACCGACACGCGCGGCCGGCTCGCGAGCGCGCCGCCGATCGCGTCGGGGTTGCGATGCGCGCGCGCGAGGCCGCGTCGCGACCACGGCATGAAGCGATACGGGATCGTCATGCGATCGCCTCCGCGAGGTCCATCACCTGCAGCGTCGCGGCGACGCGGCTCGTCGTCGTCGCGCTCGCGTCCTTCGCGCGCTCTGCCTTCCAGTAGCTCGCGAACACCTGGCCGCTCGCGGTCGTCGCGAGCGTGGCCTTGTCGGCCACGACGACCGGTACGGGGTCGACGCGCAGCGCGACGGTCTGCGCGGGCTGGCTCAACGCTCGGTCGCGCAACGGCGACAGCCCCGCCGAGCCGAACGCCATCAGCGGGCCGTGACGATCGACGGCGAAGACGCCGGTGCTGCGGCGACGCGCCTTCTTCGCGACGCGCGGCGCGCCGAGGTCGACCTCCTCGTAGCTCAACGGCTCGGCGATCGGCTCGCCGAGCTCGAACGCGTCGGAGCCGAGCTCGTAGCCGGCGGTGAAGGATTCGAACGACGGCTTCGAGATGCGATCGTCCCCGGACATCTCGATGAACTGCGCGGCCGCGAAGAAGTCGCTGCGCGTCGACGCGGGCGGCAGTCCGTCCGCCGCGTCGCCGTCCTGCGCGAGCGTGAGCGCGGCGCCGAAGAACTCGTCGGCGCCGTCGATGCCGCTTCCGCTCGCCTTGTCGAGGCGCAGCTCGAACGGCACCAGCTTCTGCTGGAACACGAGCGTGCCGAGCGGATGCGCGAGCACGTCGTTCGGACCGGGCTTCACGTCGGCGAGGCTGAGGAAGCTCTCGCCGCCGCGCGGCAGTTGCGCGCTCCAGTTGCCGAGCTTCGCGATCTCGGCTGCGAGCAGTGTCGCCAAGTCGACCGTGACCTGCGGCGTCGCGCGGTCGGTGCCCCACGACTCGTCGATGTGCAGCGAGAAGTCGGGCAGCGGCCACGGCGTGTGCACGCTCGCCTTGCCCGCGATGTGCCAGCGACCCGGACCGGCGAGCAGTCCCTCGAGCCGCACCGATGCGAAGTCCGCGCCGAAGACGTGGATCGCGAGATAGGCGTGGAGGTCGACCTCGAAGTAGAACTTCGGCGAGAGGTAGCAGATCGCGTCGAAGCCCCAGCCGCCCTCGATGCTGGCGATGCCGATGTCCGCCCAGACCTTGAGGTCGGAGCCGGCCTGCACGGTGGCCGACGTGATCGCGAAGTAACCCTTGAACGAGAGACCGACGATGCCGATGTCGAACGAGCAGCCGACCCGGTCGAACGGCGACGGGATGTCCGATGGGATCTCCTTGAACTTCGGATGGAAGCCGCCGGCGCTGATCAGGAAGGTGGGCCGGTCGCCGAACGACGCGCGGAACGCGAACTGCCCGGTGATCGAGATGAACGCGACGCGCGAGTGGATCAGCTTTGCGTCGAACGCGATCCGCAACGGCGAGAACACGACGGTGCCGACGAAGTCGAGGCGCAGGTACAGCAACGCGAGGTCGGCCGTGACCAGCGGCGGCAACTGCACGACGGCCTGGCCGAGCAGCGTGAACTGCGTGCTCTCGATGAGGAGGCCGAGCCGCACGGTGACGAGGCTCGGCGTCCCCCAGCCGAGCTCGAGCATCGGCCCGATGATGAAGCCGCCGGCCTCGACCGGGAACAGCGTGCGCAGCGTCGAGACGATCTGCGGCGCGTTGGCGACCGGATTGTCGGGGAACAGCACGGCGTCGAGCGAGCCGGCCCCGAGGGCCTGCGACAGCGCCGGCGGGCTAGCGGTGTGCTGCACGCCGATCAGGCCGCCGACGCCGGTGAGCGTGAAGCCGAACGACAGCTGGATCGGCGGGAACCGACCGAAGATCAGCAGCAGCAGCGAGAAGCCGGCCTCGGACTTCGTGTCGAGGAGCGCGATGGCCTTGACGCCGATGGCGAGCATCTTCAGTTCGAGCACGCCCGCATAGCCCTCTTCGTCGACCGCGAGGAAGCCCCCGCCCTTGACGATGCCGGCATCGAGCGCGAGGCCGATGCCGTCCGGAGGCTTGAACGCGAACGCGATCGGCGTGCCGCCCGCGAGGTCGAGCGTCAGCCGCACGCCCATCCGTTCGATCGAGGCCTGGAACGGACCGAGCTCGACGCCGAACGACGCCGACAGTTCGACCTTCAGCTTCGCGAAGCTGCCGTCGACCGGCTCGAGGCCGAGCGTGATGCCCTGCAGCTCGAAGGGTCCGGCGGGCAGCGTCGGGATCGGCAGGTTGGCCGTGAGGCCGGTGCCGTTGGCGAGGCGCAGCCGGCCCGCCTTGTCGGCCGATGCGTCGACGTCGAACTTCAACGCGATGCCGTCGCCGAGCACGAGCTTGAGGAAGCCGTCCTTCGGCCTGATCGACGCGACGATGTCGTGCACGAAGAAGTCCAGCGACGGCGCGTCGTTGTTCAACGCGAGTCCGACGCCGAGCTCGCCGACCGAGAACGAGAGACCCTCGTCGTCGTCGACGATCGACAACGCGGGCGCCGCACGGCCGAGCCGGAGCCCGAACGCATAGGCACCGCTGACCTGGACCGGACCGGGCGGCAGGACCGGCACCAGCATGCCGACGCTCGCGGTCGACGTGAACTTGACGCTGACGCTGGTCCCGCCGATCGGTTTCGTCTGTTCGAACGCGAGGTCGAGCGCGGCCTTGATCCGGCTCGGCGGACCGGCACTCATCTGCAACGTCCCGCGCCCGTCGGTCCCTTCAGCGTGAGCGTCGGGCTCGCGCCGAGGTCGGGCAGCGCCTGCTGCACCCACCCGCTCGCGGGCGCGGTGGCGGGCGCCGTGAACGAGCGGTCGATCATGCTGCCGACGAGGAGGGCGACGAGTCCGAGCGCGGCCTGACCGTCGGCGAGCTGATCCGCGCTGCCGGCCCCGAGCAGCTGCGCGAGCTTGTCCGCCTCGTGGTTCGCGGCCGGCCCGCCGTCCGCGTCGCCGCTGACCATCAACAGCAGCTTGCGCCGCGATGGCCCGCTCGACGTAGCCGAGCGCCGCGAGCGTCTCGGCGATGACCTCGGTCGCGAGCGCGAGCGACGCGGCGTCGGCGCCGCTGTCGCGGAAGTCCTCGAGCACCGGATCGACCGGCGGTGCCGCGGCGTTCAGAACGCCGAGCGTCTGCCAGATCATCGCCTCGACGGCGGGCTGCTCTGCGGCCGGGATGCCGCTCGTCGACACGACGCGCGCGATCGACGCCCTGTACCAAGCGTAGGTCTGCGTGAAGACCTTGTCCGGCGTCGTCATGCTGCGCGTCCCCCTGTACAGACCCGCGTCGCTTCCCCGAGCGAGCGGTGAGACTAGGGGAGCATCGGCTCCATGTAAAGCGTCCGTCGGGCGCTCTTTCCCATGCGCGCCGACCGTCGTTCAGCGACCGAAGCGGCATCATCGCGGCCTTGTCGAGAGAGCTCATGCACGTCCGGACCATCAAGCGTTTTCTTCTCGCCGCGGTCATCGTCGCGCCGTCGCTCGCAGGCGCGCAGGCGCAACGCGGCGACGCCGTCACCGTCACCGCGACGCGCGTGGCCGCCGATCCCTTCGACGTGCCCGCGTCGATCGATCGCGTCGACGGCGACGAGGTCCGCGCGGGTCGCCTGCAGGTCAACCTGTCCGAGAGTCTCGGCGTCGTACCGGGCCTCGCGCTGCAGAACCGGCAGAACTACGCGCAGGACCTGCAGCTGTCGATCCGCGGCTTCGGCGCTCGCTCGAGCTTCGGCATCCGCGGCGTGCGGCTGTATGTCGACGACATCCCCGCGACGCAGCCCGACGGGCAGGGGCAGCTCACCAACATCGACCTCGCGTCGGTCGATCGCATCGAGGTCCTGCGCGGACCCTTCTCGGCGCTCTACGGCAACTCGTCGGGCGGCGTCGTGCAGGCGTTCACCGAGAACG
>CALMOR010000211.1:7823-13142 GCA_937872165.1 uncultured Burkholderiales bacterium
GCGGGCCGACGCGCATCGCTCCCTCGTTCGCGATCGGCAGCGACGCGACGCTGCGGGTCGGCCTGAAGGCGACCGGCTCGCTCGGCGCGTCCGAGGACGACCCGCAGGTGCCGCACGTGGACTACGTCGTCGGCACGAGTCACTTCGAGACCGGGGGTCCGCGGCCGCACAGTGCCGCCCGCAGGGACCTTTCGAACGCGAAGCTGCGCTTCGTCGTCGACGACGACACGCGCGTGACGCTGATCGTCAACAGCGTCGACCTCCCGCGCGCCGAGGACCCGCTCGGCCTGACGCGCGCCCAATACGATCGCGCTCCGAAGAGCGTCGATCCGTCGGCGTTGTCGTTCGATACCCGCAAGACCTTCGCGCAGCAGCAGGTCGGACTCGTCGTCGAGCGCGCGATCGGCGTCGCAGACGCGGTTCATCTCGTGGTCTACGGCGGCTCGCGGGCGACCCAGCAGTACCAGTCGATCCCGGTCGCCACGCAGATCGCGGTCACGAGTCCCGGCGGCGTGATCGACCTCGACCGGCGCTATGCCGGCGTCGACCTGCGCTACACCTACCGCGCGACGATCGGCGACGGTCCGCTCGACCTGATCGCGGGCGTCACCGACGACCGCCTCGACGAGCATCGACGCGGCTTCGAGAACTTCGCCGGTCCGCCGACCGACCGCGTGCTCGGGGTGCAGGGTGCGCGCCGACGCGACGAGGACAACGACGTGCGCGACATCGACGAGTACCTGCAGGGGTCGTGGCGACCGTCACCGTCGTGGACGCTCGACGCGGGCGTGCGCCGCAGCTTCGTCCGCTTCGCGTCGAAGGACCGCTATGTCGTCACCACGTCCGGCGCTACCAATCCCGACGACAGCGGCGGCGTCGGCTATCGCGCGACGCTGCCGGTGGTCGGCCTGCTGTACGCGGCGACCCCGGCGGTCCATCTGTACGCGACCGCCGGCAAGGGCTTCGAGACACCGACGCTGAACGAGCTCGCCTATCGACCGGACGGTGCGACGGGCCTCAACCTCGCGCTGCGGCCGGCCCGCAGCGACAGCGTCGAGGCCGGCGTCAAGACGCGACTCGCGCTGCCGGACGACACGGCGCTGCGCGTCGCCGTCGCGCTCTTCGAGACGCGCACGCGCGACGAGATCGTCACGCTGTCGAACATCGGCGGCCGGTCCACCTATACCAACGCGGGACGCACGCGCCGCGGCGGCATCGAGCTGTCGGCCGACTGGCGCTTCGCCGCGGACTGGAGCCTTCAGTTCGCCGGAACGGTGCTCGATGCGCGCTATCGCGACCCCTTCGCCACTTGCAACGCGGCGCCGTGCGTCGTGCCGACGGTGCGCGTGCCGGTCGGCAACCGCATCCCCGGCACGGCCGCGAACAGCGCCTATCTGCAGCTCGCGTACGCGCCCGACCAAGGATGGCGCGCGGGCCTCGAGGCCCGTCGTTCGGGCCGCGTCGAAGTGGACGACGCCAACTCCGACGCCGCGTCGAGCTACGCGGTGCTGAACGCGCGCATCGGCTATCTGCTGCGCGTGTCGCGCTGGACCTTCGAAGGTTTCGCGCGCGTCGACAACGCGACCGGCCGCCGCTATGCGGGGTCGGTCATCGTCAACGAAGGGAACGGCCGCTACTTCGAGCCGGCCCAGGGTCGCGCCGGACTGGTCGGCGCGACGGCGAGCGTCGCGTTCGACTGATCGACGCTCGTGCGACGGACACGCGTCAGCGCTTGCCCGCGACGCGCCATACCGTGTTGCCGACGTCGTCGGCGACCAGCAGGTCGCCCGGCTTGTCGAAGACGACCCCGACCGGCCGGCCGTAGGCCTGGCCATCGGCCGACAGGAAGCCGCTCAGCACGTCGACCGGTGCGCCCGACGGCTTGCCGTCCGCGAACGGAACGTAGATCACCTTGTAGCCGCTGCGCGGGTTGCGGTTCCACGAGCCGTGCTGCCCGATGAACACGCCCGCTCCGGCGAGCGGCGCGGGCAGCGTGGTCGTGGCCGGTCCCGCGGTGAGACCGAGCGACGCGGTGTGAGGTCCGAGCGCGTAGTCGGGCACGAGCGCCTTCGCGACGAGGTCGGGGCGCTGTTCCTTGACGCGGTCGTCGACGTGGTTGCCGAAGTAGCTGTACGGCCAGCCGTAGAAGCCGCCGTCCCTGACCGAGGTCAGGTAGTCGGGGACGAGGTCGCTGCCGAGTTCGTCGCGCTCGTTGACGACGGTCCACAACGCGGCGCTCGACGCGTCGGCGCCGGGCGCCCAGGCCATGCCGTTCGGATTGCGCAGGCCGGAGGCGAAGACGCGATGCGCACCGGTCTTCGCATCGACCTCCCAGATGTCCGCGCGGCCTTCCTCGGCCGGTATGCCGTTCTCGGCGACGTTGCTGTTCGAGCCCACCGTGACGTAGAGCTTCGATCCGTCGGCGCTGGCGATGATGTTCTTGGTCCAGTGATGGTTGATGGTGCCGGCCGGCAGGTCGAGCACCTTGGTCCCCGGCCCGTCGAGATGGGTCGTGCCCGGCGTGTATGAGAAGCGCAGGACCGCGTCGGTGTCGGCCACGTAGAAGTCGTTGCCGACCAGGACCATGCCGTACGGCGAGTTGAGTTCCTTGACGAAGACCTCGCGCATCTCGGCCGTGCCGTCGCCGTCCGCGTCGCGCAGCAGCGTGATGCGGTTCGCGCTCGGCGTCACCGAGCCCGCGCTCTTCATGAACATCTTCTGCACGAAGCCGCGGATGCCCTTGCCGTCGTCGGGTTTCGGCGGTGCGTTGGTCTCGGCGACCAGCACGTCGCCGTTGGGCAACGTGTAGAGCCAGCGCGGATGATCGAGGCCGGCCGCGAAGGCGTTGACCATGGTGCCGGCCGCGCCCTGCGGTTTGCCGCCCTCGGGCCAGCCGACAGCCTTCGCGACGTTGAGCGTGGGAATCAGCGTGCGGTTCGGCTCCGGGATCTTCGGCGAGGCACCGGTGCCGTCGGCGACGCTGAGTCGGGCGGTCTCGCCGCAGCCGGCGAGCGCGACGGCGAGCACTGTCGCGGCGAAGAAGGGCAGATGGTGTTGCATGGGAATCCTCGGGGGCTGTATGCGATGCCGCGGCGACCTGCAGGCGGCGTCCGCGATCTTTCGGAAGGTCGGCATTCTGGGCCGTCCCGACCGCGACAGGCATAGTCCATCGACGTCACGGGGTGTCGGACTCGTCCGTGCCGCCCGTCGCCCAGGGGCGAGCCGACCGACTTGCCGACGGCGGTCAACGATTGATGCCGAGAGGATCGGCACCGCTGTCGCGCCGGCGGACCACGACCGTCCCGGCGATCTTGTCGTGGAGGCCCTGCTTGCGCGCGTCGAACGCGATCCACACGAAGCCGAGCAGCACGACGACCGCCGACACGTAGTAGCCGAAATAGCGCAGCGCCCACTGGCCGGTGGTGGGCTCGGCGCCGGTCTTCGCGTCGACGATGCGGGCGCCGAACATCATCTTGCCGGGAGTCGACTGCACCTGCGACCAGAACAGCACGATCACGGCCGCCGGCAGCACGATCGACACGATGAAGTCCGAGGTGTCGGAGATGCCTCTCGAGAGCCCCCACTCCAGCGAGCCGAAGAGGACGTAGCCGACCGGCACCATCAGCAGCATCAGCAGGATCGAATCGACCAGCGATGCGAAGACGCGCATCCAGAAGCCGACGTAGACGAGGTCGGAGTCGATCGGCGGGGTCGTCGGGTCCATGGTCCGGTCCGGGTAGGCGTCGGGGGGCGCGCCATGCTAACGCGATGCGGGGCCGCGCGTCGGCGGCGCGTCGATGCAACGTGCCGTGACAGGAGAACGCACCGCCGCCTCCGCGGGAAAGCGCGGTGTCAGCTGCCGGACAGCGGGGCCGTGTTTCAATTGCGGCTTCGTTCGGGCCCGACCGTCCAGCGCCGCGGTCGCACGCGGCATCGAGCGTCGCTGTCGTCCGTCCCCACAGAAATCAACTCGATGATCCCGAGCGATCCCCGTCCCGCCGTGTCCCCGGAGCCTGCACTGCTGATCGCACCCCGGCGACGCTGGTACGCGAGGGCGTGGGTCTGGGTCCTCGTGATCGCGTTGATCGCGGGGGGCCTGTGGCTCTGGCGCAGGCACGGGCAGCCCGCGCAGACCAGCGGCACCACCAGCCTCGAGGGGTCGCCGAAGGGGGGCTCCGGCAAGGGCGGCGGCCGCAAGGGCGGCCCGGGCGGCTTCGGCGCGAACCAGGTGATGCCGGTCGGCACCGCCACCGCCAAGCTCGCCGACGTCCCGATCTACCTGAGCGGCCTCGGCTCCGTGACGCCGGTCAGCACCGTGCTCGTCAAGGCGCGCGTCGACGGACAACTGGTCAAGCTCAACTTCCGCGAGGGACAGGTCGTCAAGGCCGGCGAGGTCCTCGCCGAGATCGATGCCCAGCCCTTCCAGGTCGTGGTGACCCAGGCCGAAGGCACGCTCGCACGCGATCAGGCCCTGCTCGCGAACGCGAAGGTCGATCTCGATCGCTACCGCAAGCTGGTCGAGCAGGACTCGATCGCCACGCAGCAGCTCGACACGCAGAAGGCGTTGGTCAGCCAGTACGAAGGCACCGTCAAGGGCGATCGCGGCAACCTCGACAGCGCGCGGCTGCAACTGTCGTACACGAAGGTGATCGCACCGGTCGGCGGCCGCATCGGCCTGAAGCAGGTCGACGTCGGCAACATGATCCACGCGTCGGACGCGAACGGCGTCGTCGTCATCACGCAACTGCAGCCGATCGATGTCGTCTTCTCGGTCCCCGAGGCCAACGTGCAGCGCGTGATGAAGCGCCTCGTCGCCGGCACCAGGCTCGCGGTCGACGCGTGGGATCGGGACAGCCGGAACAAGCTCGCCGACGGCGCATTGCTCACGGCCGACAACCAGATCGACGTGGCGACCGGGACCGTTAAGCTGAAGGCCCGCTTCTCGAACGGCGCCTACGAGCTGTTCCCGAACCAGTTCGTCAACGCCCGCATGCTGCTCGACGTGCAGGCCGGCGCGATCGTCATCCCGCCGGCGTCCGTGCAGCGCGGGGCGCAGGGGTTCTACGTGTACGTGGTCAATGCCGACAACACGGTCAGCGCGCGTACCGTCCGCCCCGGCATCTCGCAGGGCGAGACGATCGCCATCGAGGACGGCATCAAGGTCGGCGAGTCGGTCGTGGTCGACGGCACCGACAAGCTGCGCGAAGGCGCGAAGGTCGAACCGGTCGCCCGCGACGGGGCGCCGGTGGCCGCGCCAGCGGGCGGTGGCGCCCCGGCGGGCGGGGGGGGTGGCGGGGGCGCGGCCGCAGGCAGACAGAA
>CALMOR010000212.1 GCA_937872165.1 uncultured Burkholderiales bacterium
TTCGAGCAGGCTTCAATGGGCTAACAACGGCGTCCGGGAAACTGAGGGAAGGCCACTCTGAGACTTGGATCTGCGTGACCACCGCTCCCGGCTGCAGCCATGGCTTCACCGCCTCCGCTTGAACTCGTCCCTGAACTTCCGTCTTGCTTGCTCCTCGCTTCCTCCTGACCAGATCACGCCAATTGATGTGCCGGAGACCGATGGCAGGCCAACTCGAGTAGCGCGCTGCGCACCTCGCGGTCCTCATGCAGAGGGTTCTTTCGCCAATCGGGCGAGCGCGGCCATCGTGCGCTTGTAAGGTCCCGCGTTCCCGGTCGCCGCATGCATGATGATCGCGCCCTGGACGCGAGTGAACCAGTCTTCTCCGTACTGGCGAGCTCGCACTTGGGGCATCCCGCTGTCGCGAGCCAGATGCGTGATCGCGTCGATCCACAACTCGACGACCTCGCGCAGCGTTCCTCGCGCGTCGTCCCCGATGCCGTCGCATGACAGGCGTCCCAACAGACAGTAGTTCTGGCCACCGCCGTAGATCACGTCGAAGGCGTCGACGATCTTGCGTATCCGAGACTTCAATGACTCCGAAGAGTGTGCGACGTCATTGATCGCGCTCTTCACGAAGTTTTTGCCTTGGCCGAGCACTGCTTCCGCCATCTGCTCCTTCCCACGCGGAAAGTGGTGGTAGAGGCTCGACTTGCCAAGACTGGTCGCTTTCGACAGGTCCGCCAACGTGGCGCCCTCGTAGCCATGGTCTCGGAACATCTCGAAAAGGCGGCCGACAATCGCCTGTTTTTCCTTCGGGTCCAGTGCCGCGGGCATCTGCCGCTCCGGTTGTACTGATCGTTCAGTATAGATCCGAGGCCGCCCGGCGCAACGCAGGCGAGGGCGGCTCCGCGGGACCGCCCTGGGCGTCACTTCTGGATTTCGTAGTCGAATCTTCCCGGCTGCACGATGAAGAACAGGCAGTCTTCTTCGGACAGGCACTCGGTGACGTGCGCTTCCTCGCCGCGCTGGAACCAGTAGCTGCCGACCGATAGAGGAGCTGCCGCCTCGTCGGGCGCGTGGTTGGAGCCGACGCCTTCGACCACAACGGCGTAGTAGTCCTCCGTGTGGGTGTGGACCGGGCTGGTAAAACCTGCAGGCATGCGAACGAAGGTACCGTGTCGGCCGTTCTGCAGGTCGCCGTAAGCGGGGCCCGCCATCAGCTCGCCCTTCTCGGTCTTCACGCCGGTGTTGACGAATTCAATGTCGCTCGCCGGAATGCTGACGGATGGCCCCTCGTGAACGATGGTCTTGTCAGACACGAGCGGCCTCCACGGAGTTGGTCCGCTCGGGCGGGAAGGCGGCGTCGATGCCGGTCGCAAACGTATTGTTGAAGACGTTCGTGACGAAGCCGAAGGCCGACTCGGCGACGATGTCGACGATCTCCGCGTTCGGGAAATTGGTGGGGACGGTCAGGCGCGTCATGGGTTCTCCTTTGAAGGGGCGTCGGTTGACGAGTGAACTGTACCGATCGTTCGGTACGGTGTCAATGCCTTCTTCGGCGCGCGCTGCTCCGACCGTGCTTTGATTCGAGAAGTCGATTCTTGGCGGAGCAGTCCGCCGGCGCGAGGAGCTATTCGCATAAACATGCTGGATTTATGCCAATGGGATTCACGCTTTTGTCGTCATGGCTTCGCCGCGGCCGACGGTGCCCAACGAATCGACTTCGCTGCCGGGCAACTTCAATCCCGCAGGGGTGCATCGAATCCGGAGATTCCCGCGGTGCGCCCCGTGGAACCGACTGTGCGGCCTTGCGATCGCCGGCCGATGTCCGCTGGCGCGTGGCACGGGGATCCCGGATCTGTTTCGATCGATTCCAGGTACCGGCCCAAGGACAGACGTTCTTGGGGACATCGTTACCTCTCTGCCATGCAGGGCGGGGACGCACCATGTGATACACGCGATGATGTACGTGCTGCGCGTCGAGCGAACGAGCGATCTCCCGCACCTGTCTTCGCGGGTGTACGAGCGAAGACGTACCCACCCTCTGCTCGTGACGGATCGCTTTCGTAGGTGCGGCCCGAAGGCTCGTGCCGCGCAGCGCGCCCGGCGCCCCGCGCGTCACGACGCCTGCTGCTGGCCGTTGAGAAATTCGCGCTACTTCGCCGAGCAGGATCCGCTGCCGGCGAAGGCGGCCACGATCTCGCGATGGTGGGGGATGTTCTCGAGGTATCCCGCCCGCACCCGCGCGTCGCCGATCCGGGCCGCCTGCGTCGTCAGCGCCGCGTGCGCGCGGTGCAGCCAGTCGGCCGCGCGCTCGTCGTTCGCCGCCTCCAGCACGCGGAAGCAGGTCAACTCGATCCACCGCGGACGGTCCACGCCCTGCAGCATCCGTTCGCTCGCGTCGCCGTGGACGGACAGGAGGTCGACGAGTGTCGACGTCGCGGCCGCGACGTCACCGAGGGCGAGCGCCGTTCGGGCCGCTCCTCCGGCGGCGTCGTGACGCAGCGCCCTCTCCATCCCGACGGCGAGCGCGTGCGCGCGCGAATAGGCGTCGCGGGCGGAGCCCCACGCGTC
>CALMOR010000213.1:0-980 GCA_937872165.1 uncultured Burkholderiales bacterium
GTCCTCGACGAGCACCAGCCGCTTCGGCTCGGGCGCCGCGTCGAACAGCTTGCGGCCGAGCGCGGCCGGCACGTAGCGGTCGCTCTCGCCGTGCAGGACGATGACCGGCATCGTCACGTCGGCGATCTTGTCGACCGCGTCGAACTTCTGCGACAGCACGAGCTGCATCGGCAGCCACTGGTAAGAGAACGCGCGTGCGATGTCGGCCAGCGTCGTGAACGACGACTCGACGACGAGCCCCGCGGCCGGTGTCGGCGCGTCGGTCTTCCGGGCTTCCTTCGACAGCGACGACGCGAGGTCCACCGCGATCGCGCCGCCGAGCGAGTGCCCGTAGATGAAGCGGCGCTTCGGGTCGGGCTCGAGCGCCGCCATCGCGTTCCAGCCGATGCGCGCATCCTCGTACACGGCCTTCTCCGACGGCAGGTCGCCTTCGCTCTTGCCGAAGCCGCGGTAGTCGATCGCGAAGACCGAGAAGCCGAGGTCGTGCAGCTGACGGATGCGGAACAGCTGACCGGTCAGGTTCCAGCGGGAGCCGTGCAGGTACAGCACCGCGGGCGCTTCCTTCCGGCTCGATGGCCACCACCAGGCATGCACCGATTGACGCGCGAGCGCCTTGCCCTTCGCGGTGATCGGCGCGATCGCGGGCGGAGGCACCGCGAGGTCCATCTCCCTCAGGCCTTCCGGGATGCCGTCGTACCAGCGCGCGTCGCCCGGCTCGATCCGGAACACGATCTCGCGTTCCTTCTCGGCGAGGCTGGTGCAGCCGACCGACGCCAGCGCGGCGGCGATGCCGGTCGCGGCGAGCGCGACCCAGGGGCGCGGGGACTTGAGACCGTCGACGAGGCGGGAGGACATGGGGGCGAAGACGGGAGTGCGAAGCGGAAGGAGCATGGACCCGATCGGACATGGCGGCGTTCGGCGTCGATTGCAAGGACGCCCGTCGCAGTCGTCACGGTTTGCCGCGCTTGCCGGCCTTCGTC
>CALMOR010000213.1:990-2671 GCA_937872165.1 uncultured Burkholderiales bacterium
TCGCCCCCTTCGCCCCCTTCACCCCCTTCGCGAGCGCGGTCGCTTCGGTCCGCGTCGCAGCGGTTTTCGTCGTCTTCGCGGCTTTCTTCGCGACCGCGCGTGCCATCACCTTCGCTTCGTTGCGGAGGAACGCGAGCGCGAACTTCTCGGCCTTGCGCGGTGCGCCTTCGAGGCTGCCGTCGATCGCCTCGTGCAGCGAGCCGCTGCGCCATGCGGTGAAGACGATCGGATTGATGTACGACTTGCGGGCCACTGTCGGCGTGTTGCGCAGTTCGCTCGCCACTGCCTTGATCGCGCTGACGATGGCCGCCTTGAACGCGCGTTCGCTCGCCGACTCCGGCAGCGGCGTCGCGGCCATCAGGCCGATCGCCGACAGCGTCGCGCTCCAGGTGCGGAAGTCCTTCGCGGTGAAGTCCTCGCCCATCGCGTCGTGCAGATAGGCGTTGACCTGATCGGACGTCACGGGATGCCGTTGACCGTCATCGTCGTAGTACTGGAAGAGTTGCTGACCCGGCACGTGCTGACAGTTGCGCACGATCCGCGACAGGCGCTTGTCGTCGACCGTCACGTCGTGCTCGAGGCCGCCCTTGCCCTTGAACGTGAAGCGGGCGCGTCCGTCCTTGATGAACTGGACGTGCTTGTCCTTCAGGGTCGTCAAGCCGAAGCTCGCGTTGTCGCGCGCGTATTCGGCGTTGCCGATGCGGATGCGCGTCGCGTCGAGCAGGCTGACCACGACCGCGAGCACCTTGTCGCGCGGCAGGCCTTTCAGCAGGAGGTCCTTGCGAAGGCGTCGTCGCAGTTTCGGCAGCGCGTCGCCGAACTCGATCATGCGTTCGAACTTCGCGCCGTCGCGGGCGCTGCGCCATTCGGGGTGATAGCGGTACTGCTTGCGACCGCGCACGTCGTAGCCGGTCGCCTGCAGATGGCCGCGGTCCTTCGCGCAGATCCACACGTTCTCGTAGGCGGGCGGGATCGCGAGACTGGCGATGCGCGCGAGCGTCTTCGCGTCGCGCAACGTGCGCTCGTCGGTGCCCAGATAAGCGAAACGTTCGCCGCGCCGCACGCGCCGGATGCCCGGCTCGCCGTCGGACACGTAGACGAGCCCGACCGACGCGCTGAGCTCGATCGCCTCGGTCACCGAAGCGAGCGTCGATGCGACTTCTTCCTGCAGCGCTGCCTTCGCCATGATGAGTTAGACCGAGTCGCCGGAGTGCGACATCGTGCCGCAAGGTCTTCGGCGACGACGCGGGTGTTTCCACCCGCGTCATGTCGGCGCAACGCCGACTCGCGCGGCGATCAGCCGGTACCGTCGTCGACCGTCTCGTCGAAGAGATCGCGGGTGCGCCGCAGCTCCGCCTCGACCGACCGCGCTTCCGCTTCCTCGACCCGCATCAACGTTCCGGCCCGCACGCCGAGCAGACGGATGCGCCGTTCGAGCGGCGCGCGCCGCGCACATTCGCCGGCCACGCGCCGGATCACCTTCGCGTCGCGCGTCGGCTCGGCCAGCGTGGTCGCGCGCGTCGCGATGCTGAAGTCGTCGTAGCGCAGCTTGAGCCCGATGTTGCGGGCGACGTAGCCCTTCCGCTCGAGGTCGCTCGCGAGCTGGTCGCACAGCGCCGTGAAGATCTCCGACAACGCCGTCCGGTCGCGCACCGCGTGCAGATCGCGTTCGAAGGTGGTC
>CALMOR010000214.1:0-19041 GCA_937872165.1 uncultured Burkholderiales bacterium
GCGGCAGATGTTCGACGTCGCGATCCAGGCGGCGATCGGGTCGAACATCATCGCGCGCGAGAACGTCAAGGCCTTGCGCAAGAACGTGCTGGCCAAGTGCTACGGCGGCGACATCTCGCGCAAGCGGAAGCTGCTCGAGAAACAGAAGGCGGGCAAGAAGCGCATGAAGCAGGTCGGCTCCGTCGAGATTCCGCAGGAAGCCTTTCTCGCCATCCTGCAGGTGGAGGACAAATGAGTTTCAACTTCGCATTGATCCTGTTCTGGTTGATGGTCGCGACCGGCGTCGTGTGGTTCGCGGACCGTCTCGTGTTCCGACGCCGGCGCATCAACGACGCGGACGCGGCGCTGCGGCACTTCGACGCTCAGGCCAAGCTGCGCGACACGAGCGGAGCGGCCGCGAGCACCGACCCGAAGGCCATCGTCGAGGAACGCGAGAAGCTGCGCGAGCGCCTGGTGCGTCAGCCCGGCTGGATCGAGTTTCCGGCCGGCTTCTTCCCGGTGATCCTCGTCGTGTTCGTGCTGCGGTCCTTCCTCTTCGAGCCCTTCCGCATCCCGTCGGGCTCGATGATCCCGACGCTGCTGATCGGCGATCTCATCCTCGTCAACAAGTTCACGTACGGGATCCGCCTGCCGATCCTCAACCGCAAGGTGATCGAGGTCGGCTCGCCGCAACGCGGCGACGTGATGGTCTTCCGTTATCCGGTCGATCCGTCGGTCGACTACGTCAAGCGCGTGATCGGGCTGCCGGGCGACACGATCGCGTATCGGGCGAAGCGGCTGACCGTCAACGGCGTGCCGGTCGAGACCGTCGCGGCTCCCGACTACTTCGACCCCGAGCGCGTCGCCTACTCGAAGCAGTTCACCGAGCACCTGCCGGACCGCGACGGCTCGAGGGACCACATGATCCTGATCGACGACGACCGGTCGGGGATCATCACGCCGGATCGCTTCCCTTCGCGCGACAACTGCGTCTATTCGGAAGGCAACACGGCCGTCACCTGCAAGGTGCCGGACGGTCAGTACTTCATGATGGGCGACAACCGGGACAACAGCGCGGACAGCCGTTATTGGGGCTTCGTGCCCGACCAGAATATTGTCGGACGCGCATTCTTGATCTGGATGAACTTCGGTAATATGGCCCGGATCGGCACGTTCCGTTGAGCAAGAAAGCCCGGTGAAGCCCTTGCAGACCCCCTCCCTGTCCGGTGCGCCCTTCCGTATCCTTCGGCGTCAACGCGGCGTCAGCATCGTCGGACTCCTCGTCATCATCGTGGTGCTCGGCTTCCTCGCCGTGGTCGCATTGCGCGTGGTGCCGACCTTCGTCGAGTACCGCGCCATCCAGTCCGCCATCAAGAAGGCGAAGGCGTCGGCCGGCACCGTGGTCGAGATCCAGAAGGCCTTCGACCGTTCGGCGGCCATCGACGACATCACCACGCTGACCGGCAAGGACCTCGATATCGCCAAGGTCGACGACGACCTCGTGGTCTCGTACGCCTACACCAAGAAGATCCCGTTGTTCGGCCCGGTCAACCTGACCATCGACTACGTCGCGAGCAGCAAGTCGCTCTGACCCGCTGATCCCTTCAACTTCCGGGACATGGATACTGGATGGATGTCCAAGCGCTACAGAACGCCCTCGGCCACGACTTCGCGTCGAAGGACCTGCTGCAGCAGGCCCTGACGCATCGCAGTCATAGCGTCGGGCACAACGAGCGCCTGGAGTTCCTCGGCGACAGCATCCTCAACTGCGTCGTCGCGTCGCTGTTGTTCGAGAAGTTCCTGCAGATCGACGAAGGCGACCTGTCGCGGCTGCGGGCCAACCTCGTCAAGCAGCAGTCGCTGTACGAGATCGCGCAGCGGCTCGAGCTGAGTGCCTGCCTGCGACTGGGCGAAGGCGAACTCAAGAGCGGCGGATTCCGCCGGCCTTCGATCCTCGCGGACGCGGTCGAGGCCCTGTTCGGCGCGATCTTCCTCGACGCCGGCTTCGACACGGCTCGCCGCGTCATCAAGCGTCTCTACCAGCCGGTGCTCGAGACGGTCGATCCCAGGACTCTCGGCAAGGACTCGAAGACGTTGCTGCAGGAATACCTGCAGGGGCGGAAGATCGCGCTGCCGATCTACACGGTCGTGGCCACCCACGGCGCCGCGCACAGCCAGGAGTTCGAGGTCGAGTGCGCCGTGCCGAAGCTGGCCATCCAGGTGCTCGGCGGCGGCGGCAGTCGTCGCGCGGCCGAGCAGGCCGCGGCCAAGAAGGCGCTCGAGGCCGCGCAGAGTCTCTCGGTCGCGGCGACCAAGCGCACCCGTCGCGCGAAGCCCGCGCAGTTGAGCCTGCCGGTCGCCGTCGAGCAATCGGCCGAACCGCAGTCGCGCGACGAGTCGACGGTCCGGAAGGCCGTCGACGCGAAGCCACGCGATGCGGAAGCGGCGCGGACCACCGGCGACCGGACATCGGCCAAGGCGATGGTCGAGCCGGCCCGCATCGTGGCGCAGACGACCGGCCGGCCGCCGTCGTCGTCGCCCGAGCCCGTGACGAAGGTCGAGCGTCGCGAGTCGAGGGCCGACGGCAAGGAAGCGCCGACCCGCGACGGTCCGTCGTCGATCAGGACCGTCGGCGAGCCGTCGTCCGCCGCCGAGGACGCACCCAACCCACAGCGATCGATCGATGTCCGCGCCGCCTGACGCGCCGCTCGAGGTCGCCGATGCGATCGGCCGCGACGCGCAGGACACCGGCTTCCGGACGGGCCTGGTCGCGATCATCGGTCGGCCCAACGTCGGCAAGTCGACGCTGCTCAATCGGCTCGTGGGGCAGAAGATCAGCATCACGTCGCGCAAGGCGCAGACCACGCGTCATCGCATCCTCGGCATCGCGACGACCGCCACCGCGCAGTTCGTGTTCGTCGACACGCCCGGCTTCCAGACGCGGCACAAGAGCGTGCTGCACAAGAGCATGCATCGCGCGATCCGCGACGCGGTCTCGGGCGTCGCGTGCGTGCTGTTCGTCGTCGAGGCGGGCCGCTTCGGCCCCGAGGACCAGGCCGTGCTCGCGCTGCTGCCGGACGACACGCCGGTGATCCTCGTCATCAACAAGTCCGACGCGCTCGACGACAAGCGGAGCCTGCTGCCCTATCTGCAGGCGCGGTCGACCGAGCACGCATGGGCCGCGCTCGTGCCGGTCTCCGCGAAGACGGGCCTGCAGATCGACGACCTGCTGGGCGAGATCGAGCAGCGGCTGCCGGTCGCGCCGCCGCTCTTCGATGCGGACGACCTCACCGATCGCAGCGAACGCTTCCTCGTGTCGGAGATGATCCGCGAGAAGGTCTTCCGCCAGCTCGGCGACGAGCTGCCCTACGGGATGACGGTCGTCATCGACCGCTTCGTCGAGGAGCCCTCGCAGAACGACGGGCGCTTCTGCCGCATCGCGGCCACGATCATGGTCGAACGCGCGAGTCACAAGGCGATGCTGATCGGCGCGTCGGGTGCGAAGCTGAAGCTGATCGGCAGCGAGGCCCGCACCGACATCGAGAAGCTGCTGCAGGCCCGTTGCCATCTCGAACTGTGGGTCAAGGTCAAGTCGGGCTGGTCGGACAGCGCCGCGCTCGTCCGCTCGTTCGGCTATGAGTGAGGCAGACGCGGAAGCCGTCGTCGATGCGCTTGTCGACGCGGTCGTCGACACCGTCGTCGATACCGTCGCTCCCACGCGGGCCCGTCGCTCCCCCCGTGCCGTTCGTTCCGAGACCCGCATCGGCGACGAGGCCGCCTTCGTGCTGCATGCCTATCCGTACAAGGAGACGAGCCTCATCGTCGACGTGCTCACGCGCCATCACGGCCGCGTCGCGCTCGTCGCCCGCGGCGCGAAGCGGCCGCGCTCCGCGCTGCGCGGCGTGCTGCTCGCGTTCCAGCCGTTGACGATCGCGTGGCTGCAGGGTCGCGCCCGCGCGGTGTCCGGCGCGCAGGGCGCGAGCGACCTGCGCACGCTGACGCGGGCCGAATGGCTCGGCGGCCTGCGTCCGTTGCGCGGCGAGGCGCTGATGTCGGGCTTCTATCTGAACGAGCTGATCGTCAAGCTGCTCGCGCGGGACGATCCGCACGAGCGCCTCTTCGACGCGTACCTGCGGGCGCTCGGCTCGTTGTCCGACGAGCGCGCCGCGGCGCCGGTGCTGCGCAGCTTCGAGGCCACGTTGCTGCGCGAGGTCGGCTACGCGGTGCAGGCCGATCACGACGTCGCCGGCGCGCCGATCGAAGCCGCGAAGCTCTATCGCTACGTGCCGGAGCGCGGGCCGATCGAGGTCGACGGAGGGCAGGGCGGTCGCGACGAGACCGACGCGCTGGTCGTCGGCCGCACGCTGCTCGACATCGGCGCGGACGACTACGGCGACGCGACCACGCTCGCGCAGTCGAAGCGACTGATGCGCTTCGTGCTGCAGCACCATCTCGCCGGCCAGGTCCTGCACACGCGGCGCATGGTGCTCGACCTGCAGGCGCTCGAAGAGGGCGCCGCGCGATGAACCCGCTGGTCGCGACGGGCGCGGGCGAGTCCGACACGCGGACCGCGCTGTCGGTCAACCTCAACAAGGTCGCGCTGCTGCGGAACACGCGCACGCTGACGATCCCGAGCGTGACGCGTGCCGCGACGCTCGCGCTCGAGGCCGGGGCCGCCGGGGTCACCGTGCATCCGCGGCCCGACGAGCGCCACGTGCGCGCGGCCGACGTGCACGACCTCGCGGCGTTGCTGAAGGACTGGCCGCGTGCCGAATACAACATCGAGGGCAATCCGTTCCACAACCTGATGGACTTCGTGCGGGCCGTGCGGCCGCACCAGTGCACGTTCGTGCCCGACGATGCCGCGCAGGCCACCAGCGACCACGGCTGGGATCTCGCGGCCGACGGCGCGCGCCTGCGGCCGCTGATCGACGAGGCTCGCGCGCTCGGGGTGCGCGTGAGCCTCTTCATGGACCCGTCGCCGGCCGACCTGCGGGGCGCGGCCGACCTCGGCGCGGAGCGTGTCGAGCTCTATACCGAGAGCTACGCGCGCGCCTGGGACACCGCGGACCACGAGACGGTGCTCGGCCGCTTCGTCGACAGCGCGAGGGCCGCGCGCGATGCGGGTCTCGGCCTCAACGCGGGTCACGATCTCAACCGCGACAACCTCGCGGACTTCCTCGCGAGCGTGCGCGGCATCCGCGAGGTCTCGATCGGCCACGCGCTGATCGCCGATGCTCTCGAGTCCGGACTGCCCGCGACCGTGCGTTCCTATCTCGCCTGCATCGAGCGCGCATCGTCGCAGGCCGGCATCGGTCGATGATCTTCGGCATCGGTACCGACATCCAGAAGGTCGACCGCATCCGCGAAGCGCTCGCCCGTCACGGCGACCGTTTCGCCGAACGCATCCTCGGGCCCGAGGAGATGGCGATCTACCGTCGTCGCAGCGCGCGCGACGACGCGCATGCCGGGTCGTACACGACCGCGCGCGGCATCACCTTCGTCGCGACGCGCTTCGCGGCCAAGGAGGCGATCTCGAAGGCGCTCGGCCTCGGCATGCGCATGCCGATGCGCTGGCGCGCGACGCAGATCCTGAAGGAGCCGTCGGGCAAGCCGCGGGTCGCGACCGACGCGGTGCTGTCCGCGTGGATGGCCGAGCGCTCGCTGGTCGCCCACGTGACGCTGACCGACGACGAGGACTACGCGGTGGCCTTCGCCGTGGTCGAGCGCATTCCGGTGGCAGACCCATGAAGGCGACAGGCCACACGCGCATCGGTCCGGTCATGCTCGACGTCCGCGCGCTCGCGCTCGACGCCGACGACCGTCGTCGCGTGCGGCACGAGAAGACCGGCGGCGTGATCCTCTTCGCGCGCAACTTCGACGGTCGCGAACGACTCGTCGCGCTGGTCGACGAGCTTCGCGCGCTGCGGCCCGGCCTGCTGATCGCGGTCGATCACGAGGGCGGGCGCGTGCAGCGCTTTCGCAGCGACGGCTTCGTGCGGCTGCCGTCGATGCGCGCGCTGGGCGAGGCATGGGACGCCGATCCGACGCGCGGCGCGCTGGTCGCCACGCGGGCCGCGACCGCGGCGGGCTTCGTGCTCGCGGCCGACCTCGTCGCCTGCGGCATCGACCTGTCGTTCACGCCGGTGCTCGATCTCGACCATGGACCGAGCACCGTGATCGGCGACCGCGCGTTCCACCGCGATCCGCGCGTCGTCGCGCTGCTCGCGAAGAGCCTGATGCACGGGCTCGCGCTGGCCGGCATGGCGAACTGCGGCAAGCACTTCCCGGGTCACGGCCACGTCGCGGCCGACTCGCACGTCGCGGTCCCGATCGACGATCGCGACCTCGACACGATCCTCGACGACGACGCGATGCCGTACGCATGGCTCGCGGGCACGCTCGCCTCGGTGATGCCGGCGCACGTCGTCTATCCCGCGGTCGACGAGCATCCGGCCGGCTTCTCTCGGGTGTGGTTGCAGGACATCCTGCGCCGCCGGCTCGGCTTCGACGGCGCCGTCTTCAGCGACGACCTGTCGATGGAGGGCGCGAGCGTCGCCGGCGACGTGGTCTCCGCGGGTCGGGCGGCGCTGCGCGCCGGCTGCGACATGGTCCTCGTCTGCAACGACGCCGCCCGTGCCGACGCGCTGCTGCAGGGCCTCGACGACGACCGCGATCCGGCGTCGCAGGTCCGCCTCGCGGCACTGCGCGCATCGAGGCCGACGGACGTCGAACCGCGCGACGACCCGCGCTACGAGCGGGCCCTCCGCTGCCTGCGCGACGCGGGGCTGCTCGCGTCGTGAGCCCGCGTTGACCGCGGCGCACGACGCCGTGCGCGACCACTGGGATCTCTTCTGCCGCGTCGTCGACAACTTCGGCGACATCGGCATCGCGTGGCGCCTGGCGCGCCAGTTGAACGCCGACGGGCGACGATGCGTGCGGCTGATCGTCGACGGGCTCGCGTCGTTCGCCGTCATCGAGCCGCGTGTCGACCGGCATCGGTCGATGCAGACGATCGACGGGCTCGTCGTCGTCGGTTGGGACGCGATCGACGAGACCATCGTCGCCGACGTCGTCATCGAAGTGCTCGGCTGCGGATTGCCTGCGCGCTATCTCGACGCGATGGCGTGCCGCGCCGATCGGAAGCCCGCGTGGATCGACTTCGAGCATCTGAGCGCCGAGCGCTGGGTCGACGACTTCCACGGGCTGCCGTCGCCGCATCCGTCGCTGCCGCTCGTCAAGTACTTCTTCTACCCCGGCTTCGGTCCGCGGACGGGGGGCCTGCTGCTCGAACCCGGGCTCGCGCGGCGTCGCGACGCGTTCGTCGAAGCACCCGCCGAAGTCGCCGCGTTGTGGCGGCGGCTGGGAGTCGATGCGCCGCGACCCGGCGAGCGTCGCCTGTCGCTCTTCGTCTACGACCACGCGCCGGCGGACGCGCTCGCCGCCGCGTTGTCCCGCCGCGTCGACGAGCGATGGTCGGTGGTCGTCCCGCGGCAGGGGACCACGGCCGCGTCGCTCGGCGATCGCCGCGTGCCTTTCCTAGCGATCCCGTTCGTGGACCAGGACGAATACGACCGACTGCTATGGGCCTGCGACGTCGCGTTCGTTCGCGGAGAGGACTCGTTCGTCCGTGCGCAGGCCGCCGGCAGACCGCTCGTGTGGCAGATCTACCGGCAAGCCGATCGCGTCCATCTGGCGAAGCTCGCCGCCTTCGAGGACCGCTACGAAGAGGGGCTCGCACCGGTCGTGCGCGGCGCGCAGCGTCGTCTCTGGTCCGCGTGGAACGACGAACCCGCGGACCTCGCGGCGGCTCTCGACGACTGGCTGGACGCGCTTCCCGCGTTGCGCTCGCATGCGGAGGCGTGGCGCTCTCGGCTGGCCGCGCAGCCGCCGGCGGTGGAGCGTCTGGTCGCCTTCGTCGCCGCGCTGCGGCCCCGGGGTTTGCTAGACTGACGGGCTTTTTTCGGCGGCCTTCGCGACCCTCGTCGATCCCTTCGGCTCGCCCGTCCCCCCAAACTCCAGGTAGTCGAGACATGCTGAAAACCGCTCAGGAAGTGCGCGCCGGTAACGTGATCATGGTCGGCCCGGCGCCGATGGTCGTGCAGAAGGCCGAGTACAACAAGTCCGGTCGCAACTCGGCCGTCGTCAAGATGAAGATGAAGAACCTGCTGACCAACTCGGGGCAGGAGACCGTCTATCGCGCGGACGACAAGTTCGACGTCGTCGTGCTCGAGAAGAAGGAGGCGACCTACTCGTACTTCGCCGATCCGATGTTCGTCTTCATGGACAACGAGTACAACCAGTTCGAGGTCGAGAAGGACAACATGGGCGACGCGCTCAACTACGTCGACGACGGCATGCCGGTCGAGGTGGTGTTCTACGAGGGCCGGGCGATCTCTGTCGAGATGCCCACCGGCCTCGTGCGCGAGGTCGAGTACACCGAGCCCGCGGTGAAGGGCGACACGTCGGGCAAGGTGATGAAGCCGGCCCGCATCAAGCCCACCGGCTTCGAGGTCGCGGTACCGGCCTTCGTCGTCACCGGCGACAAGATCGAGATCGATACGCGTACCGGCGAGTACCGCAACCGCGTGAAGTGAGACGAGGGCGCGACGCCGTCCCCCCGCGCGAGCCGGGCGGCGGACAGGACGCGATCGAACCGAGCGCCGCGTACGACCCGGCGTGCCGCCTGTGTCCGCGCCTCGCCGGCTTCCTCGACGATGTCCGCGAACGGCATCCCGACTACTGGGCCCGTCCCGTCCCGTCGTTCGGCGACCCGCGCGCGCGCTTCGTGATCGTCGGCCTCGCGCCTGGCCTGCACGGCGCCAACGCGAGCGGCCGTCCGTTCACCGGTGACTGGTGCGGGCCGCTGCTGTACTCGACGCTGCACCGACACGGCTTCGCATCGCTGGCCACGAGCGATCGTCGCGGGGACGGACAGTCGTTGATCGACTGCCGCATCGCCAACGCGGTCAAGTGCGTGCCGCCCGCGAACAAGCCGGAGCTGTCGGAGATCCGCACCTGCAACGGGTATCTGGCCAACGAGCTGGCCAGCCGGCCGCGCGTGACGACGGTGCTCGCGCTCGGCACCATCGCCCACCGCGCGACGATCGAGGCGATGGGCCTCAGGGTCGCGCACCATCGCTTCGCTCACCACGCGAAGCATGTGCTGCCGGACGGCGCGACGCTCTTCGACAGTTACCATGTCAGCCGCTACAACACGAACACCGGCCGCCTGACCGAAGCGATGTTCGACGCGGTGCTCGCGGACGTCCGCGAGCATCTCGACCGCTCCGCCTGAACGCCGGTTCTCCCGCCGCCGAACGATGGCCGAAGTCCCTGCCGAACCCTTCGACCCGAAGCCGCTGATCGCCAGGCTGCCGGGGTTGCCGGGCGTCTATCGCTACTACGACGCAGCCGGTACGTTGCTCTACGTCGGCAAGGCCCGCGACCTGAAGAAGCGCGTGTCGAGCTACTTCAACAAGGGCGCGCGCGACTCGCGCATCGCGCACATGGTCGAGCGCATCGCGCGCATCGACACCACGCCCACGCGGTCCGAGGCCGAGGCCCTGCTGCTCGAGAACAACCTCATCAAGGCCCAGGCGCCGCGCTACAACATCGTCTTCCGCGACGACAAGTCGTATCCGTACCTGAAGCTGACCGGCCATCGCTTCCCGCGCATGGCCTACTACCGCGGCGCGGTCGACAAGCGCCAGCAGTACTTCGGTCCTTTCCCCAACGCGTGGGCCGTCAAGGAGAGCATCCAGATCCTGCAGAAGGTCTTCATGCTGAGGACCTGCGAGGACACGGTCTTCGCCAACCGCTCGCGCCCCTGCCTGCTGCATCAGATCAAGCGCTGCAGCGCGCCGTGCGTGCACGCGATCGATGCGGCTTCGTACGCGGTCGATGTCGAGAACGCGTCGCGCTTCCTGCGCGGCCAGACCTCCGAGGTGCTGGCCGCGCTCGGCACGAAGATGCAGGCCGCGGCGGAGGCCTTGCGCTTCGAGGAGGCCGGTGCCGTGCGCGACCAGATCAACGCGTTGTCGCGCGTGCTGCGCCAGCAGAGCATCGAACTCGGCGACAGCGAAGGCAGCAACGCCGACGTCGACATCATCGCGGTGCGGGTGGAAGGCGGTCGCGCCTGCGTCAACCTCGCGATGGTCCGCGGCGGCCGTCACCTCGGCGACCGCGCCTACTTCCCGACGCACGTCGATTCCGCCGGCAACCTGTCCGACAAGGGCATCGACGCGACCGTGCTCGAGGCCTTCCTCGCGCAGCACTACCTCGACAAGTTCATTCCCGGCACGCTGATCGTCAACCTCGATCCGGAGGCGCCCGAACTGATCGAGGCGCTCGAGGCGCAGTGCGGCCATCGCATCGCACTGGTCCGGCAGCCGCAAAGCCAGCGCCGCACGTGGCTCGACATGGCCGAGCGCAACGCCGCGCTCGCGCTGACCCGCATGCTGGCCGAGCAGGGGTCGCAGCAGGCGCGCACGCGCGCGCTCGCCGAGGTGCTGGGCCTCGAGAACGAGAAGGAGGATCTGGCCGAGCTGCGCATCGAGTGCTTCGACATCAGCCACACGATGGGCGAGGCGACGCAGGCCTCGTGCGTCGTGTTCCATCACCATGCGACGCAGAACGGCGAGTACCGGCGCTACAACATCGCCGGCATCACGCCGGGAGACGACTACGCGGCGATGCGTCAGGTGCTCACGCGTCGCTACGCGAAGCTGGTCGAGGCGGCCAACGAGGCCGACGGCATCGAGGCGACGGCCGCCAACCTCGAGCTCGCGAAGGAAGCGGCCGATGCGGGCGGCGGCGTCCTCGCCGAAGAAGCGGCGGAGCCCGGGGCCGGGCCGGCGAAGCGGCGTGGATCGAAGGCGGCGCTGCCGGCCGCCGCCTTTCCGGACGTCGTGCTGGTCGACGGCGGCAAGGGACAGGTCGAGATCGCGCGTCAGGTCTTCGTCGAGATCGGCCTCGACATCGGTCTCATCGTCGGCGTCGCGAAGGGCGAGGACCGCAAGGTCGGCCTCGAGACGCTGATCTTCGCGGATGGCCGTGCGGCCCTGGAGCTCGGCAAGGAATCGGCGGCGCTGATGCTGGTCGCGCAGATCCGCGACGAAGCGCATCGCTTCGCGATCACCGGCATGCGCGCCCGTCGTGCGAAGACGCGGCTCGCGTCACGGCTCGAGGAGATCGAAGGCATCGGCGCGAAGAAGCGGAAGAACCTGCTGGCGCGCTTCGGCGGACTGCAGGGCGTGATCGCCGCCAGCGTCGACGAGCTCGCGACGGTCGAAGGCGTGTCCGTGCAACTGGCCGAGGAGATCTACCGCCAGCTTCACTGACCCGGGGCGGCCTTGCGGCGCGAGCGTCGCTCGTGGCTCTCCATCAACGGCGTGGCCGAGACGCCGTGCGCGACGATCGACAGCGCGGCCACCGTCAGCACCAGCGGCATGACGCGTTCGACGAAGGGAAGCGACATGCCCTGTTCGATCACGAACGCGAGGTAGTAGAGACTGCCCACGCCGCGGATGCCGAACCACGCGATCAGCCGCTTGTGTCGCCGCGTGGTCTTCGAGCCGATCGTGGCGAGGAAGACCGAGACCGGCCGGATCACGACGAACAGCACGACCGCGAGCAGCGCGCCGTCGAGGTTGTAATAGCCGGCCGACAGCAACGCTCCGAGGATCAGCACCGCGCTCACTTCGCCGATGCTCTCGAAGCGCTGGTTGAAGTCGAGCACGTCGCCGACCATGTGGGTCGGCGACTCGGGCGGCAGGTCGGCCCTCTCCCTGCTCTCGGACAACGGCTTGTCGCCCACGTCGGCCGGACGGTCCTTCAGCGAACGCGTCTCGATCTTCCGCATCGCGAGTCCGGCCGCGAGGACGGCGAGGAAGCCGAGCGCATGGGCCGCGTCGGCGAGACCGTACGACAGCGCGATGAGACCGAGGCCGAGGAATTCCTCGAGACCGTAGGCGCTGTCGA
The DNA here is from genome assembly GCA_937872165.1 of uncultured Burkholderiales bacterium. Classification (GTDB taxonomy): domain Bacteria; phylum Pseudomonadota; class Gammaproteobacteria; order Burkholderiales; family Burkholderiaceae_D; genus CAHJXF01. The sequence goes on from CALMOR010000214.1 coordinate 11,962, forward strand.
AGCGCTTGCGCATCGTCAGCACGATGGCGCCTATGGCCAGGCCGCACAGCCAGCCGATGCCGAAGCCCGCGATGACCGACCAGACGACGTCGACCGCGATCCAGCGCCAGCCGCCGGTCCCCAGGTCGTGCAAACCGATCAAGCCGAGACCGAGCAGCACGAACGGCGAGGCGGTCGCGTCGTTGAGGCCGCCTTCGGCCGACAGGCCGAAGCGCACGTTGTCGCGATCGTCCTCGTGCCGGACCTGGATGTCGGATGCGAGCACGGGATCGGTCGGCGCGAGCATGGCGCCGAGCACCACGGCGACGCCCCAGTCGAGATGGAGGACGAGGCGCGCGAAGATCGCGACCAGCGCGATCGTGACCATCATCGCCGGCATGGCGAGCCGCATCGGCAGGCCCCACAGACGACGGCTGAAGAGCGAGCTCGGCGTCCGCAGCTTGAGCCCGACGGTGAACAGCGACACCAGCACGGCGACGAGGAACAGCATCTCGAGCAGGCCGGCGTCCTCGATCGGGTCGATCCGCAGCCAGCCCGCGACGCCCGGGCCGAGTACGACGCCGATCACGAGATAGACCAGCGCGCTCGAGAGAGGCAGCCGGTCGACGATCGAGCCGAGCAGGGCCATCGTGCAGAGCACGAGGCCGATGACGATGAACCACGGTGCGGTCAACGAGATTCCAGGACGGTCAGGGTTCGAAAGTCGCCGATCGCCGGAGCAGCCGCGCGAGCACGAGCTAGTAGACTACGCCGAGCGCGATCGATGGGCCGCCGAAGATCGGCACCGGCGATCGCCCACCCGATCGTCGAGAAGCCGAATGCCGGCGCCACGACGCGAACGAGCCGGGTCTTCGAGCGTGGCCATGACCCTTCGCGTCGATCAACGAACGTACGGTGGACCTTCGAACCGCTTGGAGGATCGCGTCGGCGATGCGATTTCGGAAGCGAAGAGGTCGGCCCCGCCGCGTCGCGTTGCTCGAAGCGCCGCGACCGGAGCTGGACGCCGTCCCTTCCCCCGCGACGAGCGCGCGCTGCAGCCTAGCCGGGCGGGCGCTCGCTCCACGCGCGGACGGCGCGACCGACGGCGGGCCCGGGTGCGGGTCGTGAACGGCGGCAGCGGCGGCGGACCATGGCGACGCAGCAACGCCGGATACGCCGGGTCGTCGCGATGGCGGTCGAAGAGGAAGTGCGCCGTACGACGAATGGATCAGCGGGGAGTTGGCACCAGCCGCAACGCCTCGTGGAACATCGGCTCGGCGTGGTGCCACGCATAGTCGATGCGATAGGCGACGACCGCCGGCAACGCGCGCGCCTCGCCGTCGAGCGAATCGAGCGCGAGCGCGCGATGCGCGGCGTGCTTGACCTGGTCGAGGTGGGATAGGTCGGCGCGACGGTGATGCCGGTGAGGTTCACTCGCGGCACCGGGGTGCGAATAGGCCTGCGCGAAGCGCGGGTCGATCGCGACGCAGATGGGCGATGCAGCGGATGCGCGAGCCCGCTGCGCTGGAGGTTGCCTTCGATCACGTGATCCACGCCGAGCAGCTTGCCGATCGCTTTCGGATCGAGCCCGCCGCCCTTACCGCGGCCGAAAGGCGCGCGACCATCTTGAGACCGGGCACCCGACCGAGCGTGTCGATCAACTGGTCCGCGAGGCCGAGCGCGGAAGGCCGCGTGTCCGGGTCGCCGGCGAGGTTCGCGAAGGGCGACACCGCGAGCGCGCGGCCTTGTCGGCTCGGCGGTGGGACGAACTCGCGCTGCCTGAACTGCGGCAGGTAGCCGCCGACCGGGAGGACCATCCGGAAGGATCCTGCGACGCCTTCGCCTTCGTAGAAGCGGGCGAGCTTGTCGCGGATGCGGCCGGCCTCGACGCGGACGATCCGCGGCCCGGACGCCGGGAGCGGACGACGCATCGCCGGAGCGGTTCGCTGGCGAACGGGCCGTCTCGAAGGTTCGGTCGCGGGCGAACGCGACGTTTGCCGTGCGCGAGGAAGGATCGCCCGCGAAGGCTCGAGGGTGCGACCCGGACTGTTTCGTGTGGCCGTCGAGCGACGCCGTCGGTATCGACGCCCGCCCTTTCAGCGGACTTCAATTGGCGGCGGGAGTAGCGGGTGGGGCAGGCGCGTCGAGCCCGGCGGCCGGCTGGTTCGGGGAGATCGTGATGCCGCGCCGCTTCAGTTCGTCGACCAGCAGACGCGCGTTCGGATTGCCGCCGTCGGCGAGTTGCGCGGTGCCGCGGGCGATCGCGTCGAGCGATTCGCGCAGCTTCTTCGAATCGGCGACCGGCTTGTCCTGGTTGCCGATCGCGCTTCGCATCGCATCGCGTTCGGCACGGAGCTCGAAGGACTGGAAGCCGAACCAGCCGAGCAGGACCAGGCCCAGCACGAGGATCGGGAAGAAGGCGCTCATGGTCGACGGGAGATCGCTCGCTCCGGACGGACGCGCGGGTTCGAAGGGCTCGCTCACGGCCTGCCTCCCTTTTTCGTGTCCGCCGGCGCCGCGGGCGCGGCCGCCGTGTTCGGCGTCAACGTGATGCCCTGAGTGGCGAGCAGGTCGCTCAGGGCCTTGTCCTGATTGCGGACCGAGAGGTCCGCGAGCGCCTTGACCATCTCGCGATAGAGGCCTTCTAGCTGGACGCTCTGTTGCACGTAGTTGGCACGCGAGGTCAGTTCGGCCTGGATCGCGCGGTTCTGCGTGAACAGCAGCATGGTGTATCCGGCCACGAGAGCCACGAGGAGGGCGACGACGGTCGTCACCCAGAACTGCCAGCGTGCGAGCACGAGTCCTCCCGATGATTTGTGTGCGGCGATGTTACCCAACTTGCGTGCGACGGCGCGCACGGCGCGCCGTTCGACGGACCGGTGTCGTGGTCCTGGCAACGATATGGCCGCCGGGATCGACGCCGGCCGCCTACCGCCTCCCTGTTAGAAGAACATCGACGATCGACGATGGCTGCCGACCGTCAGCGCGTCGAAGCTCGGCAGCAGCGGCCCGCTCCGTTGTCCCGCCACGAGATCGACGAAGTTCGAGAAGCCGCTCTCGTCGAAGTCCGCGGGGTCCGGGAACTGGAGCTGCCGTCGAGCAGGTCGACGGGGCCGACGACGGGAAGACGTTCAGCGTGCCGCCGTTGACAGCGTCGTCACGCCGTGTTGGTCGGCGTGAGGTTGTTCGTGTCGACGATGCGCAGGTCCGCGTCGGCGCCGATCGTCAGGTTGCTGTCGCGGAGAGTGCCGAGCGTGTAGACGGTCTGACCGCCGACGAGGGTGACGTTGCCGTTCACGTTCAACGTGCCTCGCCTCGGCCCGTCCAGCGTCGCGCTGGCGAGCACGTCGATCGCGCCGGTGCCGGTCGTCGACAGCGTGCCGACCTGGACCACCGCGCTGTTCGTCACGGTGACGGCGGACCCGGTCGCGGCGGTTCGCGTGCGTCAACGTCCGCCGGTCGCGCGCGTGCGGTCGTTGGTGCCGAGGATGCGGAGGTCGGCGTGGGCGCCGATGCGGCACGCGTTGTCGTTCAACGTGCCGAACGGGTACGCCGCGTTGCCGCCGGCGACGCCCGCCGTGCCGGTCGTCACCGCTCCGGCGCTGAGCCGTCGAGGACCGCGCTGCCCGACAGCGTGACGGTGCCGCTGCCGCTGGCGGACAACCTGCCGCCCTGGATCACGGCGCCGTCGACGATGTTGACCGCGGCGCCGGCGAGCGCCGTGATGCCGGCGCCCGTGTTTGTATAGGTCCGGCGAGCAGCTGAAGCGTCCCGCCGTTCTGGCGCGCATCGTCCCGAGGTCGACGAAGTCGCCGGTGCCGTCGGTGGGATCGATGTCGAACGCGTCGCCGCTCCGGTTCGCGGTGATCGACATCGTCGTTGACATCGGGCAGGCCGATCGGGGTCCGGCTGACCGGCACGCTCCGCAGCCCGGCCGTGTCGCTGGCCCAGCTGATCGTCGACGCGGGTGCGCCGATCGATGCCAGTGCGAGGGCGATGGCCGACAGCTGGAGGGACGACCTCGATGCGAACGCCATGGAATCTCCGGTGCCCGATCCGGGAAGCGCCTGTCGGGCGGGGCGCTCAGTGCTTCGGGCATGCAACAGCAACGAGCGACCAAGCGGACGATCGGCGCGCTCGTCGGAGTGAGCGACCCGATACCTTCGACGACTTCGCCGGGAGGATCGCCGACGGCACGACGCGGCGACCGTCTCTTCGCGCAGCGACCTATATCGTCCAGGTAACGGGTCCGTTCGAAAGGCGCGTTTGAGCCGCATGCCTACAGCCGGCGGTAAGACGGATCGACAGAATCGCCTGCGCCCCGGATGCGTTCTTGTTCCGCGTCGCACGGCCCTCGCAGCGGCCCGATGATCCTGCCGGCCTGCGCCTCCGCCCACTTTCGATGGAATCCCCATGCCCGACAACACAGCAGCCGTCCCGACCACCGTCGCCGTGGCGCGCTTCGCCGACGCGATAGCCGAAGGCCTTCCGTATCCGCTCGGCGCGACGCCGGATGCCCGCGGCGTCAACTTCGCGTTGTTCTCCGCGCACGCCACCGGCGTGGAGCTCTGCCTCTTCGACGCGTCGGGCACCCACGAGCTCGAACGCATCGCGCTGCCCGAGTACACCGACGAGGTCTGGCACGTGTACGTGAAGGGACTCGAGCCGGGCGCCGTCTACGCATATCGCGTGCACGGTCCCTACGAGCCTTCGGCCGGTCATCGCTTCAATGCGAACAAGCTGCTGCTCGATCCCTATGCGAAGGCGCACGTCGGCGAGCTTCGCTGGTCGCCCGAACTGTTCGGCTATCCGATGGAGCGCGGCGAGGACGACGATGCCGACCTCGCGTTCGACGAGCGCGACAGCGCGGCCTTCATGCCGAAGTGCGTCGTCGTGGACTCGGAGTTCGACTGGAAGGAGCCGTCGCGTCCGCGCGTGCCGTGGGAGCAGACCATCTTCTACGAGGCGCACGTGAAGGGCTACACGAAGCGCCACCCCGACGTGCCCGAAGCGCTGCGCGGCACCTTCGCAGGCCTCGCGCAGCCGGCCGTCATCGAGCACCTGAAGGGCCTCGGCGTCACGTCGATCGAGCTGCTGCCGATCCACACCTTCGTCAACGACAGCAACCTGCTCGAGAAGGGGCTCACCAACTACTGGGGCTACAACACCATCGGCTTCTTCGCCGCCGACCCGCGCTACTTCGCGAAGAACAGCATCACCGAACTGAAGGGCATGGTCGACCGGCTGCACGGCGCGGGACTCGAGGTCATCCTCGACGTCGTCTACAACCACTCGGCCGAAGGCAACCAGCGCGGCGCCACGCTGTCGTTCCGCGGCATCGACAACGCGTCGTACTACCGGCTCATGCCGGACGAGCCGCGCTACTACATCAACGACACCGGCACCGGCAACACGCTCAATCTCTCGCATCCGCGCGTACTGCAGATGGTCACCGACAGCCTGCGCTACTGGGTGACCGAGATGAAGATCGACGGCTTCCGCTTCGACCTCGCGACCATCCTCGGCCGGGAGCCGCACGGCTTCGACGAGGGCGGCGGCTTCCTCGACGCCTGTCGGCAGGACCCGATCCTCGCGTCGGTGAAGCTGATCGCCGAACCGTGGGACTGCGGTCCGGGCGGCTATCAGGTGGGCGGCTTCCCGCCGGGGTGGGCCGAATGGAACGACAAGTTCCGCGACACCGTGCGCAGCTATTGGCGGGGCGAGGAAGGGATGGTCGCGATGCTCGCGACGCGGCTCGCGGGCTCCGCGGACAAGTTCCGCTATCGGGGTCGCCGACCCTGGGCGAGCGTCAATCTCGTCACCGCGCACGACGGCTTCACGCTCAACGATCTGGTCTCGTACGACGACAAGCACAACGACGCGAACGGCGAGAAGAACCGCGACGGCACGTCGGACAACCGATCGGCGAACTACGGCGTCCAAGGTCCGACCGACGACGCGGACATCCGCGCCGTGCGCGAGCGCCAGAAGCGCAACATCCTCGCCACGCTGCTGTTCTCGCAAGGCACGCCGCTGATGGTCGCCGGCGACGAGTTCGGCCGCACGCAGGCCGGCAACAACAACGCCTATTGCCAGGACAACGAGATCAGCTGGGTCGACTGGGAAGGACGGACCGAGGACGACCGGGCGCTGACGGCGTTCGTGTCGCAGCTGATCGCGTTGCGCCGGTCGCTGCCGGTGCTGCGTCGTCAACGCTGGCTCGACGGCCAGTGGAACGAGGCGCTGCAGGTCTGCGATGTCGCGTGGATGAACCCCGGCGGCGCGCGCATCGAAGGCGACGAGTGGGACGATGCGTCGATGCGATGCTTCGGCATGCTGATCGACGGTCGCGCGCAGGCCTCGGGCATCGCCAAGCTCGCGTCCGACGCGACGCTGCTGGTCGTGTTCAACGCGTACGAGGGCCTCGTCGACTTCAAGCTGCCGGACATCACCGGCAGCGATCAGTGGACCTGCCTCATCGACACCAACGTGCCGGTCCGCGACGCTCTGGGCGAGCTCTCGGCCAACGACGTGTACCAGGTGACGGGGCGTTCGGTGCTTCTGTTCGCGCTGCAGACCCAGAGCGCGACGCAGCGGGTCTACGACCGCCTCGAGAAGGAGCTCACCCACTGATGGGCTTCGCCGCGACCTGGTCGTCCGCTCGACAGGGCGCTCGTTCTTTCGCCCGTGACTGGCGAGCCGGCGAACTGCGGTTGCTGGTGCTGTCGCTGGTGGTCGCGGTCGCGGCGATGACGAGCGTCGGCTTCTTCGTCGATCGCCTGAAGGGCGGGCTCGAGCGCGACGCCGCGCAACTGCTGGGCGCCGATCTCGTGCTCGTGTCCGACCAGCCGATCGCCGCGGCCAATCGGGAGGAGGCCCGCTCGCGCGGGCTGTCGAGCGCCGAGACCGTGACCTTTCCGAGCATGGCGATCGCGAGTGCGTCGGAGGCCGCCGAGCCGATGACGCAACTGACCGCGGTCAAGGCCGTGACCGACGGCTATCCGCTGCGGGGCGCGTTGCGGACGGCCGAGGCGCCCGGCCTCCCCGACGCGCTCGCGCGCGGCCTCCCCGATCCGGGCACGGTATGGGTCGACGCCGCGC
>CALMOR010000214.1:19141-28143 GCA_937872165.1 uncultured Burkholderiales bacterium
CGCCGCGCGTGCTGATGCGGCTCGACGACCTTCAGGCCACGCACCTAATCCAGGCCGGCAGTCGCGAGACCCACCGCCTGCTCGTCGCCGGACGCGACAACGACGTGAAGAACTACCGGGCCTACGTCGGCGATCACCTCGTCCGCGGACAGAAGATCGAGAGCCTCGAAGGCGGCCGGCCCGAGGTCCGCAACACGCTCGACCGCGCAGAGCGCTTCCTGGCGCTGGTCGCGTTGCTGACGTCGATGCTGGCGGCACTGGCCGTGGCCCTCGCGGCGCGACGCTTCACCGAGCGTCACCTCGACGCCACGGCCGTCATGCGATGCCTCGGCGTCACGCAGGACGCATTGCTGGTGACGCATCTGTCCGAGTTCGTCATCGTCGGTCTGTGCGGATCGCTGCTCGGCGTCGCGCTCGGTTACGCCACGCATTTCGTCTTCATCGCGTTGCTCGGGTCGCTGCTCGAGGTCGACCTGCCGCAACCGTCGGGCTGGCCCGCGTTGCAGGGCCTGCTGATCGGCCTCGTGCTGCTGGGCGGCTTCGCCTTGCCGCCCGTCGTGCAACTCCGGCACGTGGCGCCGATCCGCGTCATCCGCCGCGACGTCGGCCTGCCCCGGGGCGGCGCGGTCGTCGGTTATGCGATCGGTCTCGTCGGCTTCGCGGCGTTGACGCTGTGGAGCGCGGGCGACGTGAAGGTGGGAGCGATCACGCTCGGCGGATTCGCCGCGGCCTTCGCGCTCTTCACGCTCGCGGCCTTCGTCGCGTTGCGAGGACTGGCGGCGGCCCGGCACGGCGCGCGGCTCGACGCGTCGTGGCGCTTCGCGCTCGCGTCGATGCAGCGACGTCCGGCCAACACCGTCGTCCAGACCGTCGCGATCGCGATCGGCCTGATGGCGCTGCTGCTGTTGTCGGTCACGCGGACCGACCTCGTGTCCGCGTGGCGCCGCGCGGTACCGGCCGATGCTCCGAACCGTTTCGTCATCAACGTGCTGCCCGAACAGCGCGCGGACTTCACCGCGATGCTGGGTCGGGCGAAGCTCTCGAGCTTCGACTTCGCGCCGATGATTCGAGGGCGGCTGATCGCGGTCAACGACAAGCCGGTCGGCGTGGCCACGTACAAGGACGAGGGCGCGAGGCGGCTGGTCGACCGTGAGTTCAACCTTTCGTATACCGACGACCTGCCGGATCACAACAAGGTGGTGTCGGGCAGGTGGTTCGGTGCCGGCGCGAAGGACGAGCTGTCGATCGAGGACGGCATTGCGAAGACCCTCGGCGTCAAGCTCGGCGACATGCTGCGCTTCGATGTCGCCGGCATCGAGGTCCAGGGTCGGGTGACGAGCGTCCGCAAACTCGACTGGGACTCGATGCACGTCAACTTCTTCGTGATCTTTCCGCCCGCGACGCTCGGGACGCTACCGCAGACCTGGATCTCGGCCTTCCATCTCGGCGATGCCGACACGGGCTTCACCGGTCGGCTCGTGCAGCACTTTCCGAACGTGACCGTGATCGATACCGGGGCGATCTTCCGGCAAGTGCAGTCCATCGTCGACCAGGTGGTGCGGGCGGTCGAATTCCTTTTCGTCTTCACGCTCGCGGCGGGTCTGCTCGTCCTGTACGCGGCCCTTCTGTCTTCACGCGACGAGCGGACGCGCGAGGCCGCGCTGCTGCGCGCGCTGGGTGCGTCGAGACGCCAGCTCACCCGCGCACAAATGGCCGAGTTCGTGGCAATCGGCCTGCTGGCGGGGATGCTCGCGGCAGCAGGCGCGACCGCGACCGGATGGGTGCTGGCCACGAAGGCCTTCGACTTCGCTTACGCGTTCGGACCGACCGCGTGGGTGTCGGGCATCGGCGGGGGCGTGGTCCTGGCGCTGGTCGGCGGCTGGTTCGGCCTGCGGACCGTGATGAACGAACCGCCGCTGCGAACGCTGCGCGAGATCTGACCCGGCGGTCAGGACTGCGAGCCCGAGATGGTCGCCATCAGCTTCTTCCGCGAAGCGATCAGCCCGTTGGTGCGCAGCTGGTCGAGCCCGGGGATGCGTCCCTCGGCCAGGGCCGGCACGTAGCGCTCGAGGACCTTCAGGAAGGGACGGATCATGTGCGGGTCGAACTGCACGCCGGCGAGGTTGAGCATCTCCTCGACCGCGACCCGGTGCGGCCACGCGCCCTTGTACGGCCGCGCGTGCGTGAGGGCGTCGTAGACATCCGCCAGCGCGCAGATGCGGGCAGCGATCGGAATCTCCCGATCGGCCAGCGACGACGGGTAGCCCGCGCCGTTCCACCATTCGTGATGATGCTTGGCGATGACGGCCGCCATCTGCAGAACCGGATCCTTCGCACCCTGCAGCATGTACGCGCCGACCTCCGCGTGCGCCCGCATCGCGGTCAGCTCGGACGGATCGAGAGGGCCGGGCTTCAGCAGGATCATCTCGTTGATGCCGATCTTGCCGATGTCGTGCAGCCGCGCAGCGTGCTCGATCCGCGCGCAATAGTCGTTTTCCAGTCCCAGCTCGCGCGCCAGCATCCCCGCGAGATGGCCGACACGGAAGCAGTGCTGCCCGGTCTGGTCGTCGAAGAACTCGGCGGCCAGCGCCCAGTTCTCCGCCGTGTCGTACGCCACGCTGCGGATTTCCTTCAGGATCGCATCGGTCCGCAGCTTGGCCAGATCCTCGTGAATCGCCGCAAGTTCCTCGTGTTTGGCGACCTGCCCTCTATGCGGAGATGCTCCGAGCCCGCGGCTAGTGTCGACCGCCTTACCTTCGGGAGTGTCACTGGTAGCTCCTGGAGCCAGCCACTGCCGTACATTCGCAAAGGGGTCGAAAGGCACCTCTAACCGCCGCGGTGCCGGCTCAACATCGACCCCGCGATCAGACAGCTGTCTATAAAACTTCGCCCTCTTGACACCCGTTGTATATTCCACTAACTCTTTCGCGTAGCGCATGCCGAGTCGAGCGGTTTCATTGTCCATGGCGTTTCCATGAACCTTCATTAATGCGCGCAGAACGTAGTCGTGATATAGACGAGACTGCTTGGTCGACTGATATAACCGACTTAGTCGAAGGCGCGACGAAAGGTATCCTGCGTCGTTACGCTGCGCCCAGTCACATAAAGCATCGGATATTTCTAGGAGAATTTCTACTCGCGGGCTTTTTTGAGTCAAGAGCGTCCGGCGCGACGCTGCAATCAGTTCCTGCGCCGTTTCATGATCGAACGTATCTATCAAGTACGAAGCCCTGTAGAACTCGTAAGTTGCTTTTGAAACGGCGTCAATCTCAGGACATTCAAAAAGCGCATTCCCCGCATCAAGAAATTTAATTGCAAGCGCTGGATCTTGTAGTCTATGAGCACAGAAGAGTCCATTGCCGGCGCATTGAAACTTGAGAAATCTTATACTGGATGAGTCTCCATCCAGCTGCAAGACGTAAGAAGAGGCCGCAATCGCATCCTTGTAATGACCAAGCTCCATCAACGCGGACATGGCATTTGCTACACACGCGCCGATAGCAACCTTGTCGTCCAACGTCTCCGCAATTCTTATTGCAGTCTCAAGGTGTTCTAGGCATTGCTGGTAATTCGCCGAGTCAAGAAAAAACGCTCCTAAAGAATTATGCAACCGGCGCTGAGCAGCAGTATCTTGTTGAACACCTCTATCGTCTAGTAGCCCCAAACACAATCTGGTTGCTAGTGGATATTTTCCGATACCTTGATAATAACGTGCGCAATCAAGAAGGATCGCTACGATTCGTGCCGACGAGGTCTGCGAAAGCTGAAGACAGAGAACGCTCGTTATCTCTGTAATTAGGGGCTCGCTTTCGAGCTTTGCACGCGCAACTTCCAAGACAACAGCGGACGCCAGCAATTTAAGCGCTGCATCGCCCGATAAATCAGATTCGATCAAGTCTGCTAGAACTTCAGCGCCTGACCCGCGAAGTGTTTCAGCGAGTTGTCGCGACAACGGTGCCAATTTTGCGCTCATGTTGACAAATTCCGTTGGACTACGACAAAAATCTGCTTGCTAACGTCGCAGATACATAGATGTGAGGTACAAAAACATATGTGCAAGGTAAGTCTACACACAGCTAGGTTTCCTCAAAAAACGCAAGTCTCTAACTTTTCTAGGAGTTATCAATGAACGATTTTTCCAACTTCGACGGCAGCTGTCTTCTTGATCAAACACATACGGGCCTAGCTTTCCTGGAGGACGCTTCCTTGGAATATGTGGGCGGAGGAGCCATCACCAACACGTTGTAGGAACTATTCTCGACTAGTATAAGGGAAACCGATGAGCCTAACCACCGAAATCTTTGTCGACGTGTCTTCAGGTGATTTGAACTTCCTGTCGTTCGTCGAAGATAGTGCCCTAGAATACGTAGGTGGGGGCGCCATCACCAACACCCTTTGAGCAAATTGCGTCTCCGGGCGTAGACACGAGCAACTGCAGTGCCAGGTTGGCCATTTACTAGGAAAGCCAATCGTTTAAAACGGAAAATCCGCCATACTTGATTGCATGCTGGGCTTGTAAACGCACAACCGGTTTAGCATGAAATGCTACCGAGAAATCCGAAAGGCTCATCATCGCTAAATCGTTAGCTCCGTCTCCTACGACTATACATTCGTGACGAGATATCGAATAAGTGTTCATTAGTTGTTCTAAGTATCGTGCTTTTTGGGATGCGTCTACGATAGTTCCAACGAGCTCGCCTGTGATTAGGCCCTCTTTTGTAGCAAGGGTATTTGAATAAATATGATCGATACCCAGATCGTGTTGTAATTGTGCTGCGAAATAGTTGAATCCTCCCGATAGAAGTGCAGTTTGCATACCAAACCGCTTAGCCGAACTTAGCAGCTCCTCGGCTCCCTCGGTCAATCTGAGCCGTTCAGCTAAAACTCGGCTCAAAATGGATTCGGGCGCACCAGCGAGTAGGGCCACGCGTCTTCGTAGGCTTTCGGTGAAATCGGTCAATTCGCCTTGCATTGCCGCTTCCGTTATTGTGGAAATCTCCTTCTTCACTCCTGCGAAGTCTGCAATTTCGTCAATGCACTCGATTGTAATCAGCGTCGAGTCCATGTCCATCGCTAGAAGCTTGAATCTTGAGAAGCGCACATCTTCCTCGAGATAGGCGTAATCGACACGACTTGCGTCGCAGGTGGCGGCTACGGCAGTCCGTATCGCGACGGAATCTAGCACTCCTTCGAGCCGGCTTGCTTGTGCGCTGAGGCGCACAACGTTGCGCGGCCGCGTCAGCGTCATTACCGCATTGCGCAGCTTCCGGTCATTTGACCCGGAAATGACTAGGTTCATGTTTTAAGCGCAGCCAGCGTCGATCGAATTGCGGCCACCCGGCTATGCAGCTCCGGCGCATTGATTATCTGGCGAAGCTTGTCTGGGCCGGAAAGTTTGATTGACTGATTTTGTTGTACCAGAGAAATCACTCTTGCTGCATCTACGGGAGGGTTTGGTCGGAACTGAAACACGATGGATTCTGCATGCGCATCGATCTTCACCACGCCCAGCGGTTTGGCCAGTATGCGTAGTCGATGCGTTTCCACAAGGGCCTGCCCCGGCTCCGGTAACTTGCCGAAGCGGTCGATCAACTCTTCCTGGATCTCGATGAGGTCCTCCAGCATTTCGCACATCGCCAGCCGTTTGTAGATCGACAGGCGCTCGTGCACGTCGCCGCAGTAGCTGTCCGGCAACAGCGCGGGCGTGTGGAGGTTGATCTCGGTCACGGCCGACAGTGGCTGCGACAAGTCCGGTTCGCGCCCCTGCTTCAACGCCCTGACCGCCTCGTTGAGCATCTCGGAGTAGAGCTGGAAGCCGATCTCGTGCATGTTGCCAGACTGGTCCTCGCCGAGCACCTGGCCCGCTCCCCGGATCTCGAGATCGTGCATCGCCAGGAAGAATCCGCTGCCGAGTTCCTCCATTTGCTGGATCGCGTCGAGACGCAGCTGCGCCTGCTTCGACAGGGCCTGCGGGTCGGGGACCATCAGATAGGCGTAGGCCTGGTGATGTGAGCGGCCCACCCGTCCACGGAGCTGGTGCAACTGCGCCAAGCCGAACTTGTCGGCGCGGTGGATCACGATCGTGTTGGCCGTCGGAATGTCGATGCCGGTCTCGATGATGGTCGTGCAGAGCAGGATGTTGAAGCGCTGCTGCGTGAAATCACGCATCACGCGTTCGAGATCCCGCTCGCCCATCTGCCCGTGGGCGACGGCGATGCGCGCTTCGGGCAGCAGCGACTCGAGCGCCGCCTTGCGGTTCTCGATCGTCTCGACTTCGTTGTGCAGGTAATAGATCTGCCCGCCGCGCTTGAGCTCCCGCAATACTGCCTCGCGGATCGTCCCTTCGGACTCCCGGCGCACGAAGGTCTTGATGGCGAGGCGCTTTTGCGGCGCGGTGGCGATCACGGAGAATTCGCGGAGGCCTTCGAGACTCATGCCGAGCGTTCGGGGAATGGGCGTAGCGGTGAGAGTAAGCACATCGACCTCCGCCCGCAATTCCTTCATGCGTTCCTTGTGGCGGACACCGAACCGGTGTTCCTCGTCGATGATGACGAGCCCTAGCCGCGCGAAGCGCACGTCCTGCGAGAGCAGCTTGTGCGTGCCGATGACGATGTCGAGCGTCCCGTCGTTGATGCCCTTGACCGCCGCGCCGACTTCCTTCGTCGAGCGGAAGCGCGACATCTCGGCGATGCGGACGGGCCAGTCGGCGAAGCGATCGCTGAAGGTCTGCATGTGCTGCTCGGCCAGAAGCGTCGTGGGCGCGAGCAACGCCACCTGCTTGCCGCCCATCACCGCGATGAAAGCCGCGCGCAACGCGACTTCGGTCTTGCCGAAGCCGACGTCGCCACAGACCAGCCGGTCCATCGGCTTGCCCGACGTCATGTCGGCGATGACGGCGTCTATGGCGGCGGCCTGGTCGGGCGTCTCCTCGAACGCGAACGACTCGGCGAAGGCGTCGTAGTCGCGCGCCGCGTACACGAACGCATGTCCCTCGCGCGCCGCCCGGCGCGCATAGAGATTCAGCAGCTCGGCAGCCGAGTCGCGGATCTGCTGGGCCGCCTTGCGTCGCGCTTTTTCCCATTGCCCCGAGCCCAGCGAATGGAGCGGCGCGTCGCCCTCGGCCGCGCCGGAGTAGCGCGAGATCAGATGGAGCTGCGAGACCGGCACGTACAGCTTGGTGTGGCGCGCGTATTCGAGATGGAGGAACTCCATGTTCCCTTCGCCGAGGTCCATCGTCTCGAGCCCGAGATAGCGACCGATGCCGTGCTGCGCATGTACGACCGGGTCGCCGACACGCAGCTCCGACAGGTCGCGCACCATCATCTCGATGTTGGTGGTGCGCTCCTGCTGGCGCTTGCCTGCGCGCCGCCGCACGGCGGCGCTGCCGCGGTAGAGCTCGGTCTCCGTCAGGTACGTGACGGGCGGGTCGACCGCGACGAAGCCTTCCTGCAACGTCCCGACGCAGAGTGCGAACGACGAACCCGACTCGGTGAACGCGCCGTAGCCGTCCAGCACGTCGGGCTTCAGATCGAACTCGGCGAAGAACTGCAGCATGGTCTCGCGACGGCCGGGCGAGTCCGCGACGATGACCGTCGCGCCGGGGCTCCGCGCGAGATGGCGTCTCAGCGCCCCCAGCGGATCGGCGGCTCGGCGTTCGACGGCGACGTCGGGGGCCGGGCGGAGCGACGAAGACGTCGCATCGTCCTCCGAGGCGCTCGCGAGGTCGACGGTCGATACGGCGCTCGGGACTTCACCTGTGCCGTCGTCGACGGCGGTCGCCGAGACGTTGATCGCGATGCGTCCGAAGTCCTTCGCGCGTGCGAAGAATGCGTCCACTTCGAGGAAGAGCCGATCGGGCGGGAGGATCGAACGTTCCGGGTCGCCGTCGATGAAGCGGAAACGCTGCTCCGCGTCGCGACGAAAGCGTTGCAAAGCGTCTTCGGCATTGCCGATGAAGACGAGCGTCGTGTCGTCCTTGAAATAGTCGAACAGCGTCGCGGTGCGGTCGAAGAACAGCGGCAGGTAGTACTCGATGCCGGCGCTCGGAATGCCGTGGCCGATATCGCGATAGACGTCCGAGCGCGTCGGGTCGCCTTCGAAAGTCTCGCGCCAGCGGCTGCGAAAGGCGTTGCGACCGTCCTCGTCCATCGGAAACTCGCGTCCCGGCAACAGCCGCACTTCCTTCACCGGGTAAAGACTGCGTTGCGATTCGATGTTGAAGGTGCGGATCGTTTCGAGCTCGTCACCGAGCAGGTCCAACCGATAGGGGATGACCGAGCCCATCGGGAAGAGATCGATGAGGCCGCCGCGCACGCTGTATTCGCCCGGTGACATGACCTGCCCGACGTGCTGATAGCCGGCGAGCGTCAGCTGGGAGCGCAGGCGCGTCTCGTCGAGGCGCTCTCCCTGCTTGAAGAAGAACGTGTAGGCCGCGAGATGCGACGGCGGCGCGAGGCGGTACGAGGCCGTCGAGACCGGGACCAGCAGCACGTCGCATTCCGAACGGGACACGTGGTGCAGGGTCGCGAGCCGTTCCGAGACGAGGTCCTGGTGCGGGGAGAACTGATCGTAGGGAAGCGTCTCCCAATCGGGCAGCACGTGTACGCGAAGGTGGGGCGCGAAGAACGGGATTTCCTCGGCGAGGCGCTGCGAGGCCGACGCGTCCGCGCACAGCACGGCCAGCAGGCGGGAGGACTTCGCCTGTGCAGCGAGCTGCGCGATCAGGTAGGCGTCCCCCGATCCGGGAACGGTGCCGAGCGAAAGTCTGTTGCCGGGGGCGGGAAGCTGGAAAGTCATGAAAGGGGAAGGGGACGCACCGACGGCCCGAACGGCGGTCGATCGACACACGGACGATGGGTGCGGCGTCGCCATTCTATAGAGTCGCTGCCGCATCGCGACGCGGCCGAGACCGGGGCGGCGGTCGAGGTGCCTTGGTTGACAGGGGGCGCTCGAACGCTATAATCGCGGCCCTGTGTCGAGTGCTGGAATAGCTCAGTTGGTAG
>CALMOR010000215.1:0-6354 GCA_937872165.1 uncultured Burkholderiales bacterium
GGACAACCGGGCTTCGACGGGTTGCACGGTTCGCTGCATGCAGCTCGTTCGGACGATGGAGCATCGGCCGGTGCGGTGCGCGTGGCCGTCGATGTCGACGGCCACGACGCGACCGTCACGGCGCCCGGCCTCTTCGACGATCCGCTGCTGCGCTTCGCGCGGCTCGGCGCGCATGTCGAGATCGACGCGAAGGAGAGCGATCTCGAGGTCCGGGTCTCGAAGGCCTCGATCGACAACCCCGACCTGGCGGGCACGGTCGACCTGACCTTCCGTCGCGGCCCGAACAGCGGCAGCTGGAACGAAGCGACGCATGGCGGCCGCGGCTGGATCGACCTCGACGCCCGCCTGACGCGCGCCGCGGTCGAGCGGGTTCCGCGGTACATGCCGAACATCATCGGCCAGAAGGCGAGGCTCTATCTCTTCAAGTCGCTGCTCGGCGGCCGGGGCACCGATGCGAGGCTGCGCATGCGCGGCGCCCTCGAGCGTCTCGACCTGCGGGCGATGCCCGGTGCGCTCGCGACACCGGACCCGGTGTCGGTGGCGGACGCGCTGATCGCCGTGCGCGACGGCAGGCCGGTTCCGGCCGACGGGTCCGCGGGAAGCGACGACGCGGTCTTCCACGCGGTCGTCAAGGTCCAGGGCGCGACCCTCCTGTACGGACCCGCGCGCGATCCCAACGCGCCGCCCCCGACGGTCGACGGCGTCGTGCAGCCGGTGCTGCCGTCGATCCCGTGGCCGGTGTTCCAGGACCTCGACGCCGACATCGTCTTCGACCAGGCGCGCATGACGATCTACGGCCATTCGACGCGCGCCTTCGGCTTCAGGCTGACCGACATCAAGGCCGAGCTTCCCGCGCTGGCCGATCCGGCGCACGTGCTGCGCGTCGTCGGCCGCGGCAGCGGCCCCGCGCAGGACCTCGTCCGCTTCATCAACGAGAGCCCGGTCGCGCGCTGGACCAAGGGTTTCACGTCGACCACCCGTGTCACCGGCAACGCGTTGTTCGCGCTCGCGCTCGACCTGCCGCTGACGCATCCGCGCGACGCGTCGGTCGCGGGCAGCGTCCGGTTCGGCGGCAACGACCTCGCCCTCAACGCGACCGTGCCGCCGTTGACGCACGTCGACGGGCGCATGGACTTCACCGACCGCGGCCTGACAATCGACGCGATCAGCGCCCGTTCGCTCGGCGGTCCGTTGCGCATCGAAGCGGCGACCGGTCGCGACGGCTACATCGATTTGTCGGCCGACGGCACGCTCGACATCGCGGGCATGCATGCGGCCGCCCGCGACGAAGCGGCCGAGGGTCTTTCGACGCCGCTGTCGAACGCGATCACGCGGGCCGGCCCCTGGCTGACCGGAAGCGCGCGGTACAAGGTCGCACTGCGCGTGCGCAGCAAGCGCGTGGCCGAGCTGGCCGACGAGAGCTCCGCATCGGCCACACCGCCTTCGACGGCGCCCGACCTGCTGATCGAGTCGGACCTCGCGGGCCTCGGCATCGCGCTGCCCGAGCCGCTCTCGAAGCCCGCCGACGCGACGTGGCCCCTCCGGATCGCGATCAAGCGCACCGCGGCCACGACGCCGTCGGGCAGCGATCGCGAGGAGATCCATCTGGAGCTCGCCGACCGGCTCGACGCGACCGTCGGACGCCGGCGCAATGAGGCGGGCCAGCTCACCGTCGCGAGCGCGGCCTACCGCGTCGGCGACGCGACGCCGGTCATCGACGGTCCGCCCGACCTGCGCATCGCGTTGCCGAGCCTCGACGTCGACGCATGGCGCGACGTGGTCCGCCGGTTGATGGCGACACCGTCTCCGACCGGTCCGGCCGCGATCCCGCCGAAGGTCGCCGCGACGGCGCCCGCCAACCTCGACAAGCTGTTGCCGCGCCATGCCAGCCTGAAGACGCCGCTGCTGCGGGCGGCTGGCCGCGAGTTCACCAACGTCGCACTCGCGGCCGAAAGGTCGGAATCGGGATGGCAGGGCGACGTGGCTTCCGACCAGGTCGCCGGCCACCTCTCGTACACCGACGTGTCCGGTCGCGCGCCGCCGAAGAACGGCGTCGCGCCGGCCTCGTCGGGCCGCGTCGTCGCGCGCCTCGAGCGACTGATCGTCCCGTCGCCCGAGCCGGGCGCCGCGCCGGCCGGGCAGGCCCTCGATGCGAAGATGCAGAAGGACCTGCCGGCGATCGATCTCGTGGCGGACCGCTTCGAACTGCGCGGCCGCTCCTTCGGTCGACTCGAAGTCGTCGCCGACAACGTCGGCGAAGGCGACGATCGTGCGTGGCGACTCGACACGCTCGGCCTGACGATGCCCGAAGCCCGCTTCACCGCCAGCGGCACCTGGGGCCATCGCGGCGACGCGGAGGCGACTCGCCTCGACTTCGACATCGCGGCATCGGACCTCGGTGCGTTGATGGATCGTTTCGGACTGGTGAAGACGATCCGCAGCGGGACGGCGCGACTGAAGGGCAGCGCAGGCTGGAACGGCGGCCCGTCGACGATCGACTTCGCGTCGATGACCGGCTCGATGCGGCTCGAAGCCGACAAGGGTCAGTTCCTGAAGGCGGACCCGGGCATCGCGAAGCTGCTCAACATCCTCAGCCTGCAGGGACTCGCGCGACGGCTCCGCCTCGACTTCGACGATGTCTTCGACGCGGGCTTCGCGTTCGACACGGTCCGTGCTGACGTGGCCGTCGACCGCGGCATCGCCGCCACCGACGACTTCCGCATGAAGGGCGTGCAGGCGACGGTGTCGATGGCCGGCGTTGCCGACCTCGAGCACGAGACCACGAACCTGCACGTGGTCGTGGTGCCCGACATCAACGCCGGCGCGGCGTCGCTCGGCGTCGCGGTGATAAACCCGGTGCTGGGACTGGCGACCTTCGCCGCGCAATACCTGTTCAGGGACCGCATCTCGCGGGCGCTGACGTTTGAATACAATGTCGTCGGCCCGTGGCGCAGGCCCGACGTCACGAAGATCGATCGCAACGGCAAGGCGACGCCGGTCGTGCCCCGGACCACCGCGGCCTCGCGCGAACCCTCGGCTCCCGGCCGCGACGAATGATCCCGAGCCCCGATCGAGCGCTTCTTGCAAGCGGTTTCGCATCAACAGATCCACGTCCCCCATCGATGACCGACACGCTCCGCCCCGATCCTCTTCGCGTCGCCGCCATCCAGATGGTCTCGGCCGCGTCGGTCGACGCCAATCTCGCGGTGGCGGGTCGCCTGATCGCCGAGGCCGCCGGCGAAGGCGCGCAGCTCGTCGGGCTGCCCGAGTACTTCTGCCTGATGGGTCGCAAGGACACCGACAAGGTCGACGTGCGCGAAGAGCTCGGCCGCGGACCGATCCAGGACTTCCTGTCGTCGACCGCGAGCGAGCACCGCGTGTGGCTGGTCGGCGGCACGCTGCCGATCGCGGTCGACGGCCGGACAGACCGCATCCGCAACACGACCTTCGTCTACCGTCCCGACGGCACGGTCGCGACCCGCTACGACAAGATCCACCTGTTCGGCTTCACGAAGGACGCCGAGCATTACGACGAGGCCCGCACCATCGCGGCCGGTACCGCCCCGGTCTCGTTCGAGGCCACGCTCGGCGACCAGCCGCTGCGGGTCGGCCTGTCGATCTGCTACGACCTGCGCTTCCCCGAGCTCTATCGCCGCTTCGCGACCGACGGGGCACCGGACCTTTTGATGGTGCCGTCCGCCTTCACCTACACCACCGGCTCCGCGCACTGGGAGATCCTGCTGCGCGCCCGCGCGATCGAGAACCAGTGCTACGTGCTCGCGCCGGCGCAGGGCGGCCGGCACGAGAGCGGCCGCCGGACCTGGGGCCACAGCATGCTGATCGATCCGTGGGGCACCGTCGTCGCCGTCCGCGACGAGGGCGAGGGCGTCGTCGTCGGGTCGATCGACCCGATGCGCCTGGCGGAAGTGCGCCGCAATCTGCCCGCGCTGAAACACCGCGTCCTCTGAGAACCTCATGAAACTGATCGAACCCCACCTCGCCGCGCTGTCGACCGCCAAGGACTGGTTCCTCGGCCGCTACGGCCTCACCGAAGCGGACGTCGGCGCGACGCTCGCCGAGATCTTCCAGCATCGCGTCGACTACGCGGACCTCTACTTCCAGTACGCGCGCTCCGAGTCGTGGAGCCTCGAGGAAGGCCAGGTCAAGTCGGGCAGCTTCGACATCGAGGAGGGCGTCGGCGTGCGCGCCGTCACCGGCGAGAAGCAGGCCTTCTCGTATTCCGACGACATCAGCCGCGAGGCGATGATCGCCGCGGCCCGCGCCACCCGCGGCATCGCGCGCAGTGGTGTCGCGAAGACTAAGGCAGCGGTCGTCGCGCCCCGCGGGACGACGGGCGCTCGTATCGCGCTCTACGCGCCGATGGACCCGCTCGCGACGATCGAGCCGGGCGCGAAGATCGCGTTGCTCGAGCGTCTCGAGAAGCTCGCCCGTGCACGCGACCCGCGCATCACGCACGTGATGGCCAACCTCGCGGGCACCTACGAAGTGGTGATGGTGGCCGCCTCGTCGCGCTTCGGCGGCGACGTGCTGGCCGCCGACATCCGTCCGCTGGTGCGGCTGTCGCTGACGGTCATCGCCGAGCAGGACGGGCGCCGCGAACAGGGCTTCGCGGGCGGCGGCGGCCGCTTCGGCTATGCGTTCTTCGACGCGGGCCGGCTCGAGCAGTACGCGAACGAAGCAGTCGATCAGGCGCTCGTCAATCTCGACGCGCGTTCCGCGCCCGCCGGTCCGACGACGGTCGTGCTCGGACCGGGCTGGCCCGGCGTGCTGCTGCACGAGGCGATCGGCCACGGGCTCGAAGGCGACTTCAATCGCAAGGGCTCTTCGGCGTTCTCGGGTCGCATCGGCGAACGGGTCGCCGCGAAAGGCATCACGATCGTCGACGACGGCACCATCCCCGACCGTCGCGGCTCGCTCAACGTCGACGACGAGGGCAACGCCACGCAGTGCACGACACTGATCGAGGACGGCATCCTCAAGGGCTACATGCAGGACACGCTGAACGCGCGCCTGATGAAGACCGGCATCACCGGCAACGGGCGGCGCGAGTCGTACGCCAGCCTGCCGATGCCGCGCATGACCAACACCTACATGCTCAACGGCACGCGCGACCCGAAGGAGATCATCGCGTCGGTCGAGGACGGACTCTACGCGGTCAACTTCGGCGGCGGCCAGGTCGACATCACGAACGGCAAGTTCGTGTTCTCGGCGACCGAGGCCTGGCGCATCGAGAACGGCAAGGTCACCTATCCGGTCAAGGGCGCGACCCTGATCGGCAACGGCCCCGACGCGCTGACGCGCGTGTCGATGATCGGCAACGACATGGCGCTCGACGGCGGCATCGGCACCTGCGGCAAGGAAGGCCAGAGCATTCCGGTCGGACTCGGGCAGCCGACGCTGCGCATCGACGGCCTGACGGTCGGCGGCACCGGTTGATCGTCGGCCGACGCCTGTCGAGACCGGTCCCTTCCTTCCCTTCGATGATCGAGGCGACCCCATGAGCCGACCGTCCGACCCGTCGTTCCTTCGCGCGGGCGCCCCGCTCGCACCGCCGGGTCGAAGCCGACGGACGGTTCATGGAGCACGCCGACGGCGGGACGCAAGGTCGGCATGCTCGACATCACGCTGCGCAGCGTGCCGGTCCGCATCGGCCCGCACGTGACCTCCCGGACCTGAAGGACGGGGGCACGCCCGGCCGATGCGCTTCGTTCCGTTCGGCCTGACGCCGCGCGCGCTGGCGCGGTTCGCGTCCGCCACCGCGGAGCGACGACGGGAAGCCCGCGGCGTCGCATCCGCGCAGTCGCGGGAGCGCGACCTGCGCGTCGACTTCTTCCGCGGCCTCGCGCTGTGGTTCATCTTCCTCGATCACGTGCCGGCCAACATGGTCGGGCAGATGACGCTGCGCAACTTCGGCTTCTCGGACGCGACCGAGATCTTCGTCTTCATCTCCGGTTTCTCGGCGGCCGTCGCTTACGGCCGCTCCGAACGCAAGTTCGGCTTCGTGTACATGACGGCGCACGTGTGGCGGCGCTGCTGGCAGCTCTACGTCGCGCACCTCATCCTGTTCATCTTCTACACCGCGCAGATCGCGTGGCTCGCCGAGCGCTTCTCGAACTCGATGTACATCGAGGAGCTCAACATCACGCGCTTCCTCGAGGCGCCGCACGTGGCGCTGCTCGAAGCGCTGACGCTGCGCTTTCGTCCCGCCAACCTCGACATCCTGCCGCTCTACATCGTGCTGCTGCTGGTGTTCCCGTTCGTGCAACGCGCGTTGCGCGCGATGCCGACGACGACGCTCGCCGCGTCGTTCGCGGTCTATCTGGCGGCGCGCTT
>CALMOR010000215.1:6364-12067 GCA_937872165.1 uncultured Burkholderiales bacterium
CGCTTCCTCGGCTGGAACCTGCCCACCTCCGTCGAAGGCATCGGCTGGTTCTTCAATCCGTTCGCATGGCAGCTGCTGTTCTTCGTCGGCGCGCTGTGCGCCATCGCACCCGACCGCTGGCAGCCGGTGATGCGGTGGCGGCCATGGCTCGGTGTGCTCGCCGCGATCTATCTGATCTTCTCGACCGTGGTCGCGAGCAGCTGGCAGATCACGTCGTTCGGCGATCTGCTGGCGGCCTGGATGCCGTCGGCGTGGTTCGAGTGGATGTACCCGATCGACAAGACCAACATGGACGTGCTGAGGCTGCTGCACTTCCTCGCGCTCGCGTACCTGGTCGCGCACTTCATCCGGCCATCGGCACGATTTCTGCGTCGCTGGTGGGCGCGGCCGCTGATCGCATGCGGTCGCCAGTCGCTGTACGTGTTCTGCCTCGGCATCTTCCTGTCTTTCGCGGCGCACTTCGCTCTCGTCGAAGTCAGCGCGCGCGTGCCGATGCAGATCGGCGTCAGCGTCGTCGGCCTCGCACTGATGACGGCGCTCGCAGCATTGATGAACTGGTACCGGCAACGCGAAGCCACCGCGGGCCGACGTCGATCGACGAGGACGGTGAACGGATGAACGAGCAGCGGGATGAGGGATCGCCGATCGCGCCACGGCGGACGACGGAGCGCGACCGGGCCGGACGCAAGACGGCACGGATCGACATTCCGTGCGCGCGTTCGATCGCGATCGCGGGCGCGCTGCTGGCGTCGGTCGCGGCGCAGGCGGCCGCGCCGAGCCGGGAGCGCGTTCACGAAGCGACGGTCCCGCCGCTCTGCAACGCACCCGACGATACCGCGGTGATCGACGGTCCCCTGCCGCGGCTCGCGCGCCGCATCAAGGCGAACGAGCCGCTGACGATCGTCGTGATCGGATCGGGTTCCGCGGCCGGAAGCGGCACGAGCCGCAAGGAGGCCGGCTTCCCGTATCGACTGGAAGCGCGCTTCGGCAAGAGCTTCCCGAAGTCGAAAACGCGACTGGTGGTCCTCGCCGAAATGGGACAGACCGCGCCGACCAGCTACCTGCGCATCGCGAAGGAGGTGCTGCCGTTGAAGCCCGCGCTGGTGATCTGGCAGACCGGCTCCGCAGACGCTGCGCGCGGGGTGCCGGTGATGGACTTCGGACAGGCGCTCGAGCACGGCATCGGCGAGTTGCGCGACCAGGGTAGCGACGTGCTGCTGGTCGACGGACAGTTCAGCCCGCGCGCGTCGCTGCTGCTCAACACGGACGGTTATCGCGAGGCGGTGCGATGGAACGCGCGACGCTACGACCTGCCGCTCTTCAAGCGCTACGACACGATGCAGTACTGGTGGTCGCACGAGGTGTTCGACCTCGATGCCGAAGACAAGGCGAACCAGCTCGCGAACGCCGACCGCATCCACGACTGCGTCGCGGCATGGCTGGTCCATGCGATCGAACTCGGCATCGCGACCGGCCCGAAGCCATGAGCGGATGGCTGCGGGCGGCGCGGATGCTCGCGCCGTGGGTCGTCGCGATGTCGTCGGTCGCCGTCGCGGCGTCCGACGAGCCGGGGGTCGTCGACGACGTCTGCGCGGCTCCCGCGGCGCTCGGCAGGCTCACCGACGCGTTGCCGAATGCGCGTGCGGCGCTCACGGCCGGCAGGCCTCTGCGGATCGTCACGCTCGGCTCCTCGTCGACCGCCGGCGCCGGTGCGAGCGCGACGCGCTACAACTACCCGTCCCGCCTCGCGGTCGAGCTCGCGCAGCGACGTCCCGCGGCCACCGTCGAGATCATCAATCGCGGGATCAACGGCGAGGACGCATGGGAGAACCTCAAGCGCCTGCAGGAAGACGTGATCGACGCGCGCCCGGACCTCGTGATCTGGCAGATGGGAACCAACGCGATCCTCCACGACATCGACTACGAGGACTTCGATCGCGTCGTCCAACAGGGGCTCGACCGCATGCGCGCCGCGAACATCGAGGTCGTGCTGATGGACCTCCAGTACGCGCCGCGCGTGACCGAAGTCCCCGACCACACGCGGATGCTCCAGCACTTCGATTCGCTCGGATCGCGCAACCACGTGCCGGTCTTCCATCGCTTCGCCGTGATGAAGTTCTGGGCCGATGCGATGCGCACGAGCTATGTCGGCATGCTGTCGTCCGACGGACTCCATCTGAACGACCGCAGCTACGGCTGTCTCGCCGAGCGCCTCGCGGATGCCATCGTCGGCGACGAGGTCGGGGCGCCGACCCGGCTCGTGATCGGGCCGGGCGGCAAGCCCGACCATCCGACGCACGCGATGCAGCACTGACCGATCTTGCGGACGCGCGGCGACGCCCGCGTAAACTCCCGCAGCCGGCGACGACGTCGCCGAGGGAGCCTTCCGACGATGAGCAGAAACAAACGCCCGATCACGATCGACGATCTGTGGTCGATGAAGCGCTTCGGCCCGGCCACCCTCTCGCCCGAAGGTCGGTGGGCCTGCGCGGCGGTGACCTCGTATTCGATGGACGGCAACGACAGCGTCTCGCAGTTGTGGCTCTTCGCGACCGACGGCACGAGCGAACGCCAGCTCACGCAAGGACAGAAGGATGCCGACCCGCAATGGTCGCCCGACGGTCGCTGGATCGCGTTCACGTCGCGACGGCCGACCGCGCCGGGCGGCACGCCCGACGATCAGGCGCAGCTATACCTGATCGCGGCCGACGGCGGCGAAGCGATCCGCGCGACGGAACACGCGACCGGCGTTGCGGCGCTGCGCTGGTTCCCCGACAGCAGGCGCATCGCGTTCGTTTCGTGGGTGTGGGCCGACGAGTCCGGCGTCGAGGCGCAGGCGAAGCGGATGAAGGCCGAGCGCGACGACAAGGTCAAGGCCTACGCGCTCGAGCACAACCACTATCGATACTGGGACCACTGGCTCGAGCGCGGCCGCACGCCGCACGTGCACGTCGCCACGCTGGCGCTCGCCGGCGCGGGCGCCGCCGCCGGCAGCGCGACGCTCGCATCGGTGCGCGATCTCTTCGACGGCACCCGGTTCCATCTGCCGCCGCAGGAGCCGGACGCGAATCTCTTCGACATCAGTCCCGACGGCCGCGAGATCGCGTTCACGTTCGACTTCGATCCCGATCCGCGCGCCCCGTCGTTCACCGACGTCGTGCTGATGGACGTGAAGAAGGGCAAGTGGACGTGCCCGACGCGCGACAGCGGCCGAGCCGAGGAGTCGCCGCGCTATTCGCCCGACGGCCGCTGGATCGCCGTGCTGTCGTCCGACCTCGCGCGGGCCCACAACGAGCAGGCGCGCCTGGCGCTGATCCGTCGCGTCGACCACGCGATCGTGCCGCTGACCTTCGACTGGGATCGCGGCATCGCCGGGCCGTCGCGATGGACCGCCGATTCGAAGCGCCTGCTGCTGCTCGCCGAAGACGAGATCGCGCAGCCGATCTGGTCGCTCGACGTCCCGGCATCCGACGCGGCGGCGCCGATCATCGACCCGCCGCGCGAACTGCTGCGCGGGCCGCATCACGGGGGCGTCGTCACCGACCTCGCGATCAGCGGCGACGGCGCGACGCTCGCGTACTCGCGCTCGTCGCAGACCCATCCGCCGACGCTGTTCAGCAGCGACGCGGACGGCAAACGCGAACGGTCCATCGAGCGTCTCAACGCGGCCGTCGTCGATCGACTGGAGCTCGCGAGCACGCACTCGGTGAGCGTCGCCGGTTTCGAAGGCGAGCCGGTCCAGATGTGGGTCGTGACGCCGCCGGGCTTCGACTTCGACGGCATCCACGGCAAGCCGAAGAAGGCCGGCAAGCACCAGAAGCAGTGGCCACTGATGCACTCGATCCACGGCGGTCCGCACACCTGTGCGAACGATGGCTGGCACTGGCGCTGGAACACGCAGCTGTTCGCGGCGCAGGGATGCGTCGTCGCCTCGGTCAACTATCACGGGTCGACCGGATGGGGCCAGAGCTTCGTCGGCTCGATCGACGGCGACTGGGGACGACGCGAGCTCGCCGATATCGAGGCGGGCACCGAGTTCCTCCTGCGCACCGGCCGCATCGATGCGAAGCGCGTGACCGCGACCGGCGGCAGCTACGGCGGCTACATGGTGGCGCTGATGAACGGACGCGCCACGCCCGGACGCTATGCGGCCTACGTCTGCCACGCCGGCTGCTACGACTGGGTCGCGATGATGGGCTCCGACGGCTACTTCTGGTTCGGTCACGAACTCGGCGGCTTCCCCTGGGAGGACGAGTCCCGCGTGCTGGCGCAGTCCCCGCATCACTACGCGGCCGCGTTCGAGACGCCGACGCTGGTGATCCATGGCGAGCTCGACTATCGCGTCCCCTATTACCAGGGCCTCGCCTACTACAACACGCTGCGCGTGAAGAAGGTGCCGTCGCGCCTCCTGTGCTATCCGGACGAGAACCACTGGATCCTCAAGCCGCAGAACTCGCGCCTCTGGTACCGCGAATTCTTCGGCTGGCTCGATCGCCACGCCGGCCCTCCGAAGTCGAAGGGCGAGGACCGCTGAGCCGAGCCGCGCGATGCTGACCGTCGAACATCTCGCCAAGTCCTACGGTTCGAAACAGGCCGTCGTCGACGTGTCGCTGACGGTCGCGCGCGGCGAGGTCGTCGGGCTGCTCGGTCCCAACGGTGCCGGCAAGTCGACGACCGTCGCGATGATCTGCGGCCTGGTCACGCCCGACGCCGGGCGCGTCCTCGTCGACGGCGAGGCGATCCGCTCCGACGACGGTCCGGTCAAGCGCCGCATCGGTCTCGTGCCGCAGGACATCTCGTTGTTCGAGGACTTCGGCGCACGCGACAACCTCGAGTTGTTCGGCGCGCTGTACGGCGTCCGGGGCGCCCTGCTGAAGGAACGCGTGGACGCGGCGCTCGAACTCGTCGGCCTCGTCGATCGCGCGAAGGACAAGCCGTCCGGCTACTCGGGCGGGATGAAGCGGCGTCTCAACATCGCCGCCGCGCTGGTCCACGACCCCGACCTGCTGGTGCTCGACGAGCCCACCGTCGGCGTCGATCCGCAGAGTCGCAACGCGATCTTCGACAACCTCGAGGCGCTCGCGGCGCGCGGCAAGGCGATCGTCTACACGACGCACTACATGGAGGAGGCCGAGCGTCTCGCCGACCGCATCGTCATCGTCGACGACGGCCGTCTCGTCGCGTCGGACACGCCGGCCGTGCTGATGCGGTCCCTCGGCAACACCGGACTCGTGACGATGGAAGTGGAAGGGCCGGTCGACGTGAGGACGCTGCTCGCCGAACCGGGCGTCACGCGCGCCGAGCAGAGCGGCGACGTGTTGACGCTGGCGATCGCCGACCTCGGCGCAAGCCTGCCGCACGTGCTGACGTGGCTCGCGTCGCAGGGACATGCGATCCGCCGCATCGACAGCTCCCGGGCCAACCTCGAAGACGTCTTCCTGACGTTGACCGGCAGGCAGTTGCGCGACTAGCGATGTACGCGCTGGTCGCATTGATCAGGAAGGACCTGATCCTCTACTTCTCGAATCGGCGCGCGCTCGCGATCACCGTCGCCGCGCCGATCGCGATCGCCGCGTTCTTCGGCTCGCTGTTCGGCGGGTCGTCGAACGACGGCGAGCGTTCGCGCGTGCCGATCGCGATCGTCGACCTCGATCGCAGCGACGCGTCGAGGCGCGTGGTGGACGCGATGACCGCCGACGCGAT
>CALMOR010000215.1:12077-18200 GCA_937872165.1 uncultured Burkholderiales bacterium
CGTGCGGCCCTTCGACGCGGCGCAGGCGGCCGACGCCGTGCGACGCGGCAAGCTGCGTGCCGTGGTCACGCTGCCCGCGCGCTTCGGCGAGGACGCGGCCCGCGCGCTGGTAAGCCGCGCCGCACAGCCGGTCGTCGGCATCCGCTACGACCCGTCGCAGGCGATCGCGCTGCAGGTCGTCCAGGGACTGCTCGCACAGCACGTCATGGCCAGCGTCGCCGGCCCCGCGCTGTCCGTCCGCCTGCCGTACGCGACCACCGCGACCCCGGTCCAGTCCTCGCCCGAAGCGAAGTACAACGGCTACTCGCATGCGTTCGCCGGCATGGGCGTCCAGTTCATCCTGTTCATGGGCATCGACGTCGGCGTCAGGCTGCTGACGATGCGGCGCATGGGCCTGTGGCAGCGGATGCGCGCCGCGCCGCTGTCGCGTGCCTTCCTGCTGGCGAGCCAGGCCGCGAGCGGCGCCCTCATCGCCGCGGTGCTGTTCGCGGTCATCTTCGCGGCCGGCATGCTGTTCTTCGGCGTACGCGTCGAGGGCAGCGCGATCGGCTTCTTCGGGCTCATCGTCGGGTTCGCCGCGATGACGTCGACCTTCGGCCTCTTCGTCGCGGCTCTCGGCCAGACCCCCCAAGCCCCGCGCGGCCTCGCCGTGCAGGCGACGCTCGTGATGGTCAAGCTGGGAGGCGCGTGGGTGCCGGCGTTCGTGTTTCCCCGCTGGCTGCAGACCTTCTCGCTGATCGTGCCGACGCGCTGGGCCGTCGACGGCTTCGACGCGGTGACGTGGCGCGGCCTGGGCCTCGACGCGGCGTGGCGGCCGGTCCTCGTGCTGTGCGCGTTCTCGCTGGCGTTCGCCGCGATCGCGACGCTTCGATTTACCTGGGATGAGAAGTAGTCCTACCTCCCGGTCTTGCGAGCGACCTACAGGACGGCGCGCGACGCGCCGCCGATAATCGCCGGCACGTCGGGAGGGCCTCTCCGATCGTCCCGTCTGTAATCGACTTCCGGGGGCCCCGACCGAACAGGTCTCTCGTACCTCTTCCCCATTCGCGTCGCCACCCTTCCATCCCATGAAGACATCCGCCCTGATCGACGAATCCGGATCGCTGGGCCACCGGCGCGTGCTGGACTTCGCGCTCCGTCGCGAAGCGAAGGTCGAGTCGCCGGAGGTGCGCGTGGTCGTGCAGTCGACCATCGACGAGAGCGCGGACCGCGCGGCCTTTCGTGCCGGCCTGCTCGCGAAGCCGGCGACGAGTTCTCCGAAGTTCTTCTACGACCCGCAAGGCTCGGCGCTCTTCGGCGCGATCTGCGAGCTCGACGAGTACTACCCGACACGGACCGAGGCCCGCATCTTCGAACGCCACCGTGCCGAGATCGCATCGGTGCTGCCGGGCGGGTCGCAATGGGTGGACCTCGGATGCGGCGACGGGCTGAAGGCCCGCGGCTGGCTCGAGCCCGCGCATGCGCGACGCTACGTCGGCGTCGACATCGCCGAGCCGTGGCTGCGTTCCGCGCTCGCTTCGCTCGTCGCGACGCTCTCGAAGATGCCGCCCTCGCGCTCGATCGACGTCGTCGGCGTCGTCGCCGACTTCACGCGACCGTTCGATCTCCACGAGTTGCTGCTCGAGGAGCCGTCGATGGCTCCGGTGTTCTTCTATCCGGGCTCGTCGATCGGCAACTTCGTCGGCGACGACGCGCGCGCCTTCCTCGCGTCGGTCCGCGACCATATCGAACGGCATCCGGCATCGCTGCCGGGCAAGCTGATGATCGGCATCGATCTCGTGAAGGACCGCTCGACGCTGCGGGCGGCCTACGACGACGCGGTCGGCGTGACGGCCGCGTTCAATCGCAACGTCCTGCGAGTGGCCAATCGCCTGCTCGACGCGGACTTCGACCTGTCGGCTTTCGAGCATCGGGCCATCTTCAACGAGACTCACGGCCGCATCGAGATGCAGCTCGTCTCGTTGCGCCCCCAGACCGTCCACATCGGCGAGGCGGTCCGTCGCTTCGAGCAGGGCGAGGTGATGGTCACCGAGTACTCGCACAAGTACACGGTCGACGGCTTCGCGACGCTGCTCGAGTCGGCGGGCTTCGCAGGGGGAGACCGACTGCGCTGCTGGCGCGACGAACGCGACTGGTTCGGCGTCTTCGTCGCGGAGCCCGCATGAGTGCCGTGATGTCCGACGGCGGCGAGCTCCCCTGTCCGCGCCAGGGGCGGCTGCTCGAAGAGTATCGACGCGTCCGGAACCTCACGGTCTCGATGACCCAGGGCCTGTCCGCCGAGGACTGCATGGTCCAGTCGATGGCCGATGCGAGCCCGGTCAAATGGCATCTCGCGCATCTGACATGGTTCTTCGAGACGTTCGTGCTGGAACCGTCGATCGGTCCGGGCTACGTCGCGTTCGATCCGGCCTTCCGGGTGCTGTTCAATTCCTATTACGTCGGCATCGGCGAGCGGCATCCGCGCGCCGAACGCGGCCTCGTCTCGCGGCCGTCCCTCGACGAGGTGCTCGCCTATCGCGCCGCGATCGACGCGCGCGTCGATCGCCTGATGCGCGGCGAGGCGCTGCCCGCGGCGATGCTCGACGTGATGGAGCTCGGGCTGCATCACGAGCATCAGCATCAGGAGCTGATCCTCACCGACCTCAAGCATCACCTGTCGAAGAACCCGACCGATCCGGTCTATCGGGAGGCGCCGTCGCCGAACGACGAACCCGCATCGCAGCTGCGCTTCGTCGAGCGCCCCGAAGGCATCGCGCGCATCGGCGCGGACGGCACAGGCTTCGCGTTCGACAACGAGCTGCCGCGACATCGTGCATGGCTCGCGCCGTTCGCGATCGCGTCCCGCACCGTGACGTGCGGCGAGTACCTCCGCTTCATCGACGACCGTGGTTACGCGCGGCCCGAGCTGTGGCTCTCGGAAGGCTGGGACGTCCGCATCCGCGAGGGGTGGGAGGCACCGCTCTACTGGCGGCGCGCGGCCGACCGGGAGTGGACCGTGTTCACGTTGAACGGTCTTCGGCCCCTGTCGCCGCACGAGCCGGTGGCGCACGTTTCCTACTACGAAGCCGAGGCCTATGCCCGCTGGGCGGGCGCCCGCCTGCCGACCGAAGCCGAGTGGGAATGCGTGGCGGCGGAAGCCGACCCCGCCGACGCGCATCTGTACGACGGTGCTCACGTCCACCCGCGCCGCGTCGACGCCGCTTCCGGGGTACGGATGTTCGGCGACGTCTGGCAGTGGACGCAGAGCGCCTACCTGCCCTATCCCGGCTTCCGTCCGGCAGCCGGCGCGGTGGGCGAATACAACGGCAAGTTCATGATCAACCAGATGGTGCTGCGCGGCGGTTCGTGCGCGACGCCGGTCGGCCATGTCCGTGCCAGCTATCGCAACTTCTTTCCAGCGCAGACGCGCTGGCAGTTCTCGGGTATCCGTCTCGCGCGCGACGCCTGAAGCGCGCTCATTCGATCGGCACCGCGCGATAGCGCTGCACGTCCGCCGGCGCCACGGCCGGCGCCTCGTTGCCCCAGTTCGCGCGGACGTAGGTCAGCACGGCGGCGATGTCGTCGTCGTTCAGGCGCTGCGCGAACGGTGGCATGCCGTAGGGACGTGGGTTGCCGTCGGTACCGGGCGGGAAGCCGCCGTTCAGGACCATCCGGATCGCGTTGATGGTCGAGCTCATGATGACCCCCGGATTGCGCGCGAGCGCGGGATACGCGTGCGGTACGCCTTCCCCGGCCGGACGATGGCAGTCGATGCACTGCTCGGCATAGACCCGCGCCCCGCGCTCCATCGATTCGACGCGCATGGCCCGGGTGGTCTCGACGGGCGGCGCATCGTCGGACGACTGGGCGGGCAGCGACTTCAGATAGACGGCCATCGCGCGGAGATCCGCATCGTCCAGATGCTGGGTGCTGTCGTGGACCACTTCGGCCATCGGACCGAAGACCGCGTATCGGTCGGTGACGCCGCGCTTGAGCAGTTCGGCGACTTCGTCGACCGTCCACGTGCCCAGTCCCGCCACGGCATCGGACGTGAGCGAAGGCGCATACCAGTCCTGCACCGCGATCAGGCCGCCCGACAATTCCTTCGATCGCGGGGTGCCTCCGAGGAAGTTGCGCGGCGAGTGACACGCCACGCAGTGACCGAGGCCACTCGCGAGGTAGGCGCCGCGGTTCCAGGTGGCGTCGTGTCCGGGCTCCGGCTCGAACACGCCCTCGCGGAAGTAGAGGAGCCGCCAGAACAGCACCAGCGGCCGCAAGCTGAACGGGAAGCGCAGGGTGTTCGGCGTCGCTTCGCGTCTGACCGGGGGCAGCGACATCAGGTAGGCGAACAACGCGTCGGCGTCGGAACGGGTGATGCGCGTGTAGTTCGGATAGGGGAATGCCGGATACAGATACTCGCCGTCCCTGCCCTTGCCTTCGTGCAGGGCCTGCCAGAAATCGTCAGCGGTCCAGGCGCCGATGCCGGTCTCGCGGTCCGGCGTGATGTTGCTGCTGTAGATGCCACCGAAGATGGTCGGCACCGCGAGGCCGCCCGCATAGGGTTCGCCGCCACGCGCCTGATGGCAACCGATGCAGTCACCGGCGAGCGCGAGGTAGCGACCGCGCGAGACGGGGTCGGCGGCGACGACCGGATCGATACTCGCGGTCTGCGGGAGCGGCACGGACGGCGGCCTCGCTCGACGCGGCATCGTCGTGGCGACGACGACGAAGAGAACCGCGAGCACGGCGAAGCCGGCGATGCCGAGGGCGGCGCGAGAGCGCTTCATCCCCGCCCGCAGGCGAGCGGCAACGCGTCCGACTTCGGCTCCGGTCCCGCATCCGGCTGCTGCAACGACAGCCACGTCGCCGCAGCGACGATGTCGGCTCCGCTCATCCGTCGGGCGATCCGCGACATGCAGTCCGGCTCGGGACTTCGATGCGAGCCGGTCTTCCACGAACCGACCTGCTCGATCAGGAAGTCGCGCGGCATGCCGGCGAGCGCCGGTATGGCCGGCGTCCTGCCGCCGAGCCCGGCGCCATGGCACGACACGCACGCCGGCAGCTCGTCGTCGGGGCGCCCCTTCTGCACGAGCGCCTGCCCCGCGGCGAGTGCCGCGCGATCGACCGCCGCGCCACGGCGCGCCTCGACGACACGCGGATCGGGGCGCTGCGACGCGAACCAGACGGCGATCTCCGCGAAGTAAGCGTCGCTCTGTCGCGCCATCAGGAAGTTCATCGGCGCATAGGTCCGCGTACCTTCACGAAAGGCCTTCATCTGCGCGGCGAGATACGCGGCGGGCTGGCCGGCCAGTCGCGGGAACGCGGCGCCCGCCACGCCGCCGCCGCGTTCACCGTGACACGCCACGCAGGCCTGCATCCGCTGCTCGAGGGTGTCCTCGACGGGACGAGGCGACGCGGCGCGGCTCGCGTCCGCCGATGCGGCGAGGAGCATCGCCGCCGCGATGCGCACCAGGATTCGCGCAGAGCCGTACCTCATTCAGGCATGGACCTCGACGCCCTTCCAGAACGCGATGCGATCCTTGATCTGCATGGCCGCATCCTTCGGCTCGGGGTAGTACCACGCTGCGTCCTTGTTGACCGCGTCGCCGACGACGACGTCGTAGTAGCGCGCGGTGCCCTTCCATGGACACACGCTGGTACGGGTCGACGGCCTGAGGTTTTCCGCGTGCACGGCCGCTGCCGGAAAATACTGGTTGCCTTCGACGACCACGCACGCGTCGCTCGCCGCGATCACCGCGCCGTTCCATTTCGCTTCGATCATCTTCTTCCTCCGTTTGAACCAGGAATACCACATCGCCGCGGCCCTCCGTCGTTCGAGCGCGCCGACACCGACGCGACTTCCGCAATACGGGTATACTCTCAGGTTGCGGCTTTTGCTCCAGTCCCCAGCCGCCGTCGATTCGACGCGTCATTCAGACTCCGCAGCTCCCAGCTCGTCTGTGACTGGCCCCGCCTCCGGCGGGAACAGGCCTGCAATACCCTCCTCCCATCATGTCATTTGCTGCCCTCGGCTTGTCCGAGCCGCTCGTTCGCGCTTGCGCGGATACCGGTTACACCACCCCCACCCCCCTCCAGACCGCAGCCAAACCCGCCGGCCAAGCAAGCCGCGCCCAGCTACCCCCC
>CALMOR010000215.1:18210-23218 GCA_937872165.1 uncultured Burkholderiales bacterium
ATCCAGACCGAAGCCATCCCGGCGGTCCTCGCAGGCGGCGACCTGCTCGCCGGCGCGCAGACCGGCACCGGCAAGACGGCCGGCTTCGTGCTGCCGATCCTCGAACGGCTTTCGATGCATTCGCTGCCGGTCGCGGCCGCGCGCACCGACCGCCGCGGTCAGGCGAAGACGGCGCCTCGGCCCCTGCGTGCGCTGATCCTCACGCCGACCCGCGAGCTGGCCGCACAGGTCGAAGCCAGCGTGCGCGTCTACGGCAAGCACCTGAAGTTGAAGTCGATCGCCGTGTTCGGCGGCGTCGGCTTCGGCCCGCAGGCCGCCGCCCTCCGCGCCGGCGTCGACATCCTCGTCGCGACGCCCGGCCGCCTCCTCGACCATTACCAGCAGCGCACCGTCGACTTCTCGAAGGTCGAGATCTTCGTGCTCGACGAAGCCGACCGCATGCTCGACATGGGCTTCATCCACGACATCAAGCGCGTGATGGCGTTGATGTCCGAGACGATCAACGGCTCGCGCCGCCAGAACCTGCTCTTCTCGGCGACCTTCTCCGACGACATCAAGGCGCTCGCCGACAAGCTGCTCGATCACCCGAAGACGATCCAGATCGCGGCCCGCAACTCGACCGTCGAGGTGATCGCCCAGAAGGTCCATCCGGTCGACCGCGACAAGAAGCGCCAGCTGCTCACGCACCTGATCCGCGAACACAACTGGCATCAGGTCCTGGTCTTCACGCGGACCAAGCACGGCGCCAACCGACTCGCCGAGCAACTCGACGGCGACGGCATCAGCGCGATGGCGATCCACGGCAACAAGAGCCAGGGCGCGCGCACCGCGGCGCTGACCAAGTTCAAGGCGAACAAGCTGCAGGTGCTCGTCGCGACCGACATCGCCGCCCGTGGCATCGACATCGACCAGCTCCCGCACGTCGTCAACTACGAACTGCCCAACGTCGCCGAGGATTACGTGCACCGCATCGGCCGGACCGGCCGCGCCGGCGCCACCGGCGAAGCGGTGTCGCTGGTCTGCGTCGACGAGGGCGGCCTGCTGCGGGACATCGAGCGACTGATCAAGCGCAGCCTTCCGAAGGAAGTCGTCATGGGCTTCGAGGTGGATCCGCGCATCCGTGCCGAGCCGATCCTGCGGGGCGGCGCCCAGGGTCGTGGCGCGCCTTCCCGCGGCGGTCCTTCGCAGGCGCCTCGTTCGAACGGCTTCGCCAACCAGCCGCGCGGCGACAGCGGGGCGAAGTTCGGCACAGGAGCACGGCCGTCGGCCAACAAGCCGGCCGCCCATGGCGGCGCGGGTCGTCCCGCGGCCGCACGGCGTCCGCGCCCCGCCGGCTCGAGCTCGTTCAGCGGCAACCGCTGAAGCGCGCGGTCATCGGAGCGCCATCACGGGCTCCGACGATCGCCGCGCCCTCCACAGGCTCTCGCCCGCGTAGAGCGCGAGTGCCGACCAGATGAGCGCGTAGCCGACCATCGCAGCGACGCCGAACGGTTCGCCGACGACCAGCACGCCGATCACCAGCTGCAGCGTGGGCGACACGTACTGCAGCAGTCCGAGCGTCGTCAGCGGAATGCGCCGTGCCGCGGCGGCGAAGAGCACGAGCGGCAATGCGGTCAACGGTCCGCTGGCGATCAACAGCAGCCGCAGCGACGCACCGCTGGTCTCCAGCGCGTTCTGTCCCCGGCTCGCGAGCCACAGCAGCGCGCAGATCGCGATCGGGAACAGCAGCGCGGTCTCGAGCGCGAGTCCCTCGAGCGCGCCGAGCGGCGCCGTCTTCTTGGCGAGGCCGTAGGCACTGAAGCTGGTCGCGATCACGAGCCCGATCCACGGCACGGGGCCGGCCGCGACGCCGAGCCAGACGACCCCGCACGATGCGATCGCGATCGCGGTCCATTGCACGGGTCTCGGCCGTTCGTCGAGCACGAGTCTTCCGGCCAGGACGCTGAACAACGGCGTGATGAAGTAGCCGAGGCTGGCGTCGACCACGTGGCCGTTCTGCACCGACCAGATGTACGCGAACCAGTTGATCGCGATCGACAGCGCGCTGATCCCGTAACGCGTCAGCAGCCGCCCGTCTCGCGCGGCATCGATGATCCATCGACCGCGTCGAAGGGCCGCGAGCACCAGCGTCATGACGACGAGCGACCACACCACGCGATGCATCAGCACCTCGAACGCGGGGATGCTGCGCAGCAGACGGAAGTAGAGCGGGAACACGCCCCACGCCCCGTAGGCCAGCAAGGCGAAGGCGATGCCCGGCTTCATCCGGTGACCACTACACTGCGCGGATGACGGATCGGCAACGGCGGGACGAGGAAGAGGAAGACGCGATCGCCGATGCGATCGCGCTCGAACGCGCGATCGCGGCCGAAGGTCCGCGGTCGTTCGCGGAGGGGCCGAAGGATACCGCGCTGCAACCCGGTTCGACGCTGCATCCGTACGCGGCACTGACGCCCGAGCGCGTGCTCGATGCGATCGAGAGCATCGGCTATCGCTGCGACGGTCGCCTCCTCACGCTCAACAGCTACGAGAACCGCGTGTACCTGGTCGGGCTCGACGACGGCAGCCAGTGCGTCGCGAAGTTCTACCGCTCCGCACGCTGGAGCGATGGGCAGATCCTCGAGGAACATCGCTTCGTCGACGCGTTGGCCGCGATCGAGATCCCGGTGGTCCCCGCGCGCGTCGACGGCGACGGGACGAGCCTCCATCGACACGACGACTTCCGCTTCGCGTTGTTCGACCGCGCCGGCGGCCGGGCACCCGAGCTCGAGAGCCGCGACACACGCGAGTGGCTCGGTCGCTTCATCGGCCGCATCCATGCGCTGGGCTCGGCCATCGACTACGTCGAACGACCGGCCCTCGACGCGTCGACCTTCGGTACCGAGCCGCTCGAATGGATCACGTCGCACGACATCGTCCCTTCCCCGTTGGACGAGGTCTGGGCCGGCGTCGTCGAGCAGGCCCTCGCAGGCGTCGCGCACTGCGACGCGACGGCCGGCCCCTCGCGCCTCATCCGTCTGCACGGCGACTGCCACGTCGGCAACGTGCTTTGGACCGAGGGCGACGGGGCTCGACCGGGCGGCCCGCACTTCGTCGACTTCGACGACAGTCGCATGGGTCCGGCGTTGCAGGACCTGTGGATGCTGCTGTCCGGTACGCGCGAAGAGATGACGCGGCAGCTCGCCGATCTGCTCGAGGGCTATCGACAATTCAACGCGTTCGACGTCCGCGAACTGCATCGTCTCGAAGCGCTGCGCACGTTGCGGATGATCCACTACAGCGCCTGGCTGGCGCGACGCTGGGACGACCCCGCGTTCCCCGCCGCGTTCCCCTTCTTCGGCAGCGAGCGCTACTGGCAGGACCAGATCCTCGCGCTGCGCGAGCAGATCGCGGTCATGCAGGAGGCGCCGCTGCGTCCCTGAGCGGCGGGTGTCCCCTTCGCCGTGCGAAGATCGCGACTTCCGATTCGCGTCCCCTCATGTTCGATCTCGTCGAAGGCAAGCTCCGCGACCTCGGCGGCTTCTCGGTCCGCCGCATCCTGCCGTCGCTCGCGCATCGCGCGGTGGGCCCGTTCGTGTTCTTCGATCATCTCGGTCCCGCGTTGCTCGAGGCCGGCAGCGGCGGCGTCCAGGTGCGGCCGCATCCTCACATCGGGCTGGCCACGGTCACCTTCCTCTTCGACGGCGAACTCGTGCATCGCGACAGCCTCGGCTCCGTGCAGGCGATCCGACCCGGTGACGTCAACTGGATGACGAGCGGCCGCGGCATCGTGCATTCCGAGCGCTCGCCCGATTCGATCGCGAGCCGGTCGCAGGGCATTCACGGCATCCAGAGCTGGGTCGCCGTGCCGATCACGCACGAGGACGGCGATCCGGCGTTCGCCCATCATCCGGCCGCGACGCTGCCGACCGTGACGCCGCCGGGTGTCCGTATCACGGTCGTCGCGGGCGAAGCCTTCGGCGCGACGTCGCCGGTCGAGGTGCTGGTGCCGACGCTTTACGCGGTCGCTCGCATGGACGCCGGCAGCTCCCTGTCGCTCGACGCTCGCCACGAAGAGCGCTCGCTGTTCGTCGTGGAAGGCGAGGTCCGCGTCGACGGTCGGCCGGTGCCGGCGACGACGATGGCGGTGATGACCGACAGGCACGCGGTGACGGTCGACGCGGCGAGCGCGGCGACGGTCCTGTTGGTCGGCGGCGCGAAGCTCGACGCGCCGCGGGCGCTCGAATGGAACTTCGTCGCGAGCGACCGCGCAGCGATCGACGGTGCCCGCGACGACTGGTCGGCCTTTCCCAACGCGCGCTTCCCGCAGGTCCCGGGCGAGACCGAGTTCATCCCCCTCCCGCCGCGATCGCGGCCCGAGCCGACCGCGCTCTGAACATCCGCATCCGATCGGCACCATGCGCACCGACCTCCTCGCCAGCATCGTCCTCGCCGCCGCGCTGAGCGGCGGCGCGGTCGCCGACGAACGGACCGTACCGCTCGCCGACGTCCTCGACATCGACGCCACGGTCTCGTCGGAAGTGGCGCCGGACCTGGCGGTCGTGACGCTGGCGATCGCGCGCGAAGGGACCGACGTCGGCGCGCTGACGAAGGACGTCAACGAGACGCTCGCCAAAGCCTTCGTCGAGGCCCGGGCCGTGCCCGGCGTGGTGTCGTCGAACGGCAGCTACAGCACCTTCCCCCGCTTCGACAGCCGAGGCGGTCAGAACACCCGGACCGGCTGGCAGGTGCGCGCCGAGATGGTCCTGCGCTCGAAGGACTTCGCCGCGCTCGGCAATCTCGTCGGTCGTCTGGCGCAGACGATGCAGATCTCCGGCTCGGGCTTCGAGATCTCGCCGGACCTCCGTGCTCGCGAGGGCAGCGCGCTGATCGAGCGAGGCGCCGACGTTGTCTATGCTGCGGCGGGGGCGACCGGCATCGGCGTGCTTCGCGCCGCGGCGGATGCCGGCAAGCTCGGCATCGGCGTCGATTCCAACCAGAACGGGCTGCAACCGGGCAAGGTGCTGAC
>CALMOR010000215.1:23228-24346 GCA_937872165.1 uncultured Burkholderiales bacterium
GCCGCGTTCCAGGCGAAGGCGACCGCGGCGACGAAGGCGTTCGGGTACGCCGGCTACTCGATCCGTCAGGTCACCATCGGCAGTGCGGGCCAGTCGGGCGTCGCCCGGGCGTTCGCGACGGACGTGTCGCCGCTATCGCGCTCGGTCGCTCCGTTGCCGGTCGAGGCCGGCCTCGTCACGTTGTCCCTGACGATCGGCGGATCGCTGCAGATGCACCGGTGATCGCAGGCGGCGCGATGACGGACTGTCGCCCACGACGACGCCCGGTCCGTCGACGGCGCCGATCCGTCGCGTCGAGCCCGACGGCCCGCCGGCAGTCGCTAGAGTTCACGCCGACGTATTCAATCCAGGAGCGCTTCGTGATCCCCATTCCCGCCTTCGTCCGGCCCTCGGCGACCCGCCGGTCGTCCGCGTTCGTCGCCTGCCTGCGGGCGACGCTGGCGGCGGCGACGGCGTTGACGCTGATCGCGCCGTTGAACGCTTTCGCCGCCGACACCGTGACCGAATCGCGGCCGGTCGGCGCGTTCAGGACAGTCCGCCTGGTCGGCTCGGCGGACCTCGTCCTGACGCAGGCGGAGCGGCCCTCTCTGTCGGTCGAGGCACCGGCCGACACCCTGCAATACCTGAAGGCCGAGATGCGCGGCGACGAGCTGGTGCTGACCTACGAACCGCGCAACGGCGGCGTCTGGTGGAGCCCGGACCGGAACGGCCCGCGCTTCATCCTCAGCGCGCGCTCGCTCGACCGCGTCAGCACCGCCGGCAGCGGCAACGTCCGTGCCGACACGTTCACCATCGCCGGTGACTTCGAGATCTCGGTGGCGGGCTCGAGCGATGTCCGGTTCGGCAGCCTCGCCGCCCGCAAGCTGCTGGTCCGCATCAGCGGCGCCGGCGACGTGACCCTCGCCGGCGGCGTCCTCGAACAGAACGTCCGCATCGCCGGGTCCGGCGATTATCGAGGGGCCGCATTGCAGAGCGCCACCGCGACGATCGCGATCGGTGGCTCGGGCGATGCGGTCCTGTGGGCACGCGACACGCTGTCGGTAAAGATCGCCGGTAGCGGCGATGTCAAGTATTATGGCCGGCCGACGCTTTCCAAATCGATCGCTGGCTCGGGCTCG
>CALMOR010000215.1:24356-28161 GCA_937872165.1 uncultured Burkholderiales bacterium
CCTCGGCGACAAACCCTAGCGGCACCAATCGGGCATTCGATTGCGGCGCCGCACTCTGGTCCGCAATCATCGATGAGTGTCTTGCGCCTTGCCAGTCAAAGCAGCGACGCGTTCCCCGACCACGCCGAAAATCCGTCGCCCGCGATGCTCGCCGCAGAACGAGCGTGGCGCCACCAGTACAGCGACCTGAGAGAAGCCCGCGAGTCGGCTGCGAACGCGGTCGCGCTCGCCGAAGCGACCGACGACCGTCCGGCGTTGGCGCATGCGCAGTTCCAGCGCGCCTATGCGGCGATCCGATCGGGGATTCCGCATGAAGCGACCGTCGCGGCGGACCGCTGCCGCGCGCTCTTCGAAGAACTGGACGACGCGCGCGGCATCTGGCGCGCGGCCATCGTCCAGGCGCTTTGCGTCCGGCTCGACGGCGAAGCCGACCGGTCGATCCGGCTGCTGCAGGATCTCGCGTCGCATCCGCCGGCGGATGCGACGCCGACCGATCTCTTCATCGCCCACGTCGCGCTGTCGCTCGGCTATCGCTTCGTCGGCCTGCTCGAGCCGGCGCTGAAGTGGCACTACCAGGCGGTGGATACCGCGCGCGACACGCACGATTCGCTGCTGCTCGCGTCGACGCTCTGCAACCTCGGCGGCTATCACTCCGACCTGCACAATCCCGAAGAGGGCTGTCGTCTTCTCGAGGAAGGGCTCGACCTCGCGTCGGCCTGCGAGGCGGACCGCACGACCGTCATCATCGCCCTCAATCTCAGCCAGGCCTATGCGGCGCTGGGTCGCCACGACGAAGCGCTGACGCTGGCCGAACGCTATCTGCCGGTCGAGCGCTACCTGCGCGCCATCGGCGGCAGCGAACCGATGGTGCCGCTGACGCTGGCGCTGGCCTATGCGAATGCCGGCCGCGCGGACGACGCGCAGCGTGTCTTCGACGACGTCCGCTGCGAACTCGTGCGCAGCCGTCACGAGGACGGCACGCCGCAGGTCTTCTGGGCCTATGTCGAAGCCCGCATCGCGCTCGTCGCCAGGGAGCCGGCGCGCGCCGCGGAGATCGCGCTGTCGACTCTCAGCGAACTCGACGAGCGCGCGGTCGATTCGCCGTTCGACCTGATGCAGCTGCATGCGACGGCCGCGAGCGCGTGCGAGATGATCGGCGACGATCGTCGGGCGCTCTTCCACGAACGTTGCCGCGCGGTGATCCGCGAACGTCTCGCGCGGCTCGCCGCCCATGTCGCGAGTCTCACGCACACGATCCGCAGCGAGCTCGACACCACGCGCGCCGAGCGCGATCGCATCCTCGCCCTGCACTCCGAACTCGAGCGCGAGCACGAGCGCCTCGCCGCCCTCAACAGCGCACTCACCGCGCAGATCGCCGAGAACCTGCGGCTCCACGACGAGTTGAAGGAGCAGAACTTCCGCGACGCGCTGACCGGCCTCCACAACAGGCGTTACCTCTACGAGCGCGGCCCGAAGCTGCTCGAGTCGAGCCTGCACAACGGCCTCCCGCTCTGCCTCGTGATGCTCGACCTCGACCACTTCAAGCGCCTCAACGACCTCAACGGCCACGTCGTCGGCGATCGCGTGCTGGTCGCGCTCGGCAAGCTGCTGCGCGACGGTCTGCGCGAGAACGACGTGGTCTGCCGCGTCGGAGGCGAAGAGTTCGCGATGGTGTTGCCGACCAGCACGGCAGCCGTCGCGCGCGAACGCCTCGCGCGGCTGCTCGCCGGATGCCGGCAGATGCGGGGACTCGAGAGCGAAGCACCGTTGCCCCTCGACCTCACGTTCTCCGCCGGTGTCGTCGAGGCGCCGGCGCACGGGGCCACGATCGATGCGCTGATGATCGCGGCCGACCGCCTGCTCTACAAGGCGAAGAACGACGGCCGCGCGCGCATCGAGGTCGCCGCGGATGCGCCACCCGCGGCTCCCGACTTCATCGCCAGTTCACCCGCCGC
Organism: uncultured Burkholderiales bacterium; assembly: GCA_937872165.1. Classification (GTDB taxonomy): domain Bacteria; phylum Pseudomonadota; class Gammaproteobacteria; order Burkholderiales; family Burkholderiaceae_D; genus CAHJXF01. The sequence goes on from CALMOR010000215.1 coordinate 26,312, forward strand.
GCGCGAGACGATCGACCAATAGTCCGGCGGCGACGAAGCCGAACACCGCGGTCACGGAGACCGCGGATCCGAAGCCCGCGCAGTTGAGGCCCGCCGACCCTTGCGATCCGGGCAAGACGACGGCCTCGTTGCCGCGCAGCGGCTGGTCCGAGAACACGGCCGCGATGCCGAACGGTTTTCGGGGATCGCGCGGGAAGCCGTGAGCGGTCCGCAGATTCTTGCGGACCTTCGCCAGCATCGGCTCCTGCAGCGTATGCGCGAGGTCGGCCACCCGCACGCGACTCGCATCGGTGCGTCCCCCGGCCCCGCCGATGGTGACGAGGGCCATGGCGTTGGCGTGGCAGTGAGCGATCAGCGCGGTCTTCGCGCGCACGTCGTCGATGGCGTCGACGACGAAGTCGAAGCGACCGCCCGGCAGCAGCACGTCGACGTTGTCCGCATCGACGAAGTCCTCGATCGCCGCGATGTCGCAGTCGCGGTTGATGTCGGCGATGCGCTCCGCCATCACCGCGGCCTTGGCCGCGCCGAGCGTGCTCTCGAGCGCATGCGACTGACGATTGATGTTGGACTCGGCCACGTGGTCGAGGTCGATCAGCGTCAGGCCGCCTATGCCGCTGCGCGCGCAGGCTTCGGCCGCCCACGACCCGACCCCGCCCAGACCGACGACCGCGACGCGGGCGGACGCGAGGCGCGCGAGACCGGCCGCGCCGTACAAGCGCGAGATGCCGCCGAAGCGTCGGTCACCGACGTCGACGTCGATCCCGTCGGGCTCGAGCGGCTCGCTCACGAACGGCATCGCATGTTGGATCGGTTCGGTCATCGCGTCGTCCTTCGGAGGAACGCGAATGATCGCATCGCGTCGGCCGTCGCTCGAAAAAACGCCGCTCGATGAGCGGCGTTCGATGTCGGACCGGAGTACGGCGATCACCTGATCGCGAGGCGCTTCGGCTGGACGACTTCCTTCTTCGGCAGCGTCAGGGTCAGCACGCCGTCCTGATACGCGGCCTCGGCGCGACCTTCGTCGACTTCCGACGGCAGCGTGAAGTTGCGAAGCCACGAGCGCGTGACGCGATTGCTGTGCAGCAGCTTGGCGCCTTCTTCGGTCGTCGCGGCGCTCTTGACGTCGGCCCTGACGCGTACGCTGGCACCATCGATCTGCACGTCGATGTCGGACTTGTCGACACCGGGGATCTCGATGCGGGCTTCGAAACGGTCGTCCTTCTCGACGACGTCGAAGCGTGCGGCGATCGACGAGGCGACGTCGCCTTCGCGGACGGCTGGGCTCGAATAGAAGAAGCCGTCGAACAGTTGATCGATGGCCGATGCGCCGTTGAGAGGTTGCGGCGAACGGCGGACGCGGCTCGCGCGATTGAGGGTCAGATACATGGTCGCTCCTGTAGGTTGGTCGCGGGCGTTTCCCGCCTGACGCCAGAAGTAAGGGGCCGGCCCGGCGATTTCAAGGCCTTGAAATTCGGGCGTCTCCACCCCACGCGGCGAGGACCTCCTCGACGATCGACACGGTCCTCCCGGTCGCGCCGCGATGGGCGGCCGCGAACTCGATGCCGGCGCGGGCCATCCGCTCGCGACGCACGTCGTCGCGCACGAGAGCCGCCGCCTCCATCACCAACGCGTCGTAGCTGTCGACGCGCAGCGCCGCGCCGGCCTCCACCGCCTCGTCGCTCGCCGCGGCGAAGTTGAAGGTGTGGCGGCCGACGAGGACCGGGCAGCCCGACGCCGCGGCCTCGATCAGGTTCTGCCCGCCGAGCGGCACGACGCTGCCGCCGACGTAGGCGATGTCGGCCGCGAGATATTTTTTTTTTATTTATACGTTGTAGTCGGAGATCTACACG
>CALMOR010000215.1:28171-31692 GCA_937872165.1 uncultured Burkholderiales bacterium
GACGTCGGCCGCGAGGTAGTACGCCCAGAGCTCGCCCATCGAGTCGCCGATCCACACGCGCGTCCCGGAGGCGAGCGGTCGTTCCTCGCTGCGCCGCTGCGGCGCGAGGCCGCGCGTGCGCGCCAGTTCGAAGACCTCGTCGAACCGCTGCGGATGCCGCGGCACGACGACGAGCAGCAGCGGCCCGCCCCCGTCCGGCCGGTCCCGATGGCGCAGCCACGCATCGAAGATCGATGCCTCCTCTCCTTCGCGCGTGCTGGCGCAGAGGAAGACGCGGGTCGATCCGTGGGACGCGGGATCGAGCCAGGAGCGGAAGCGCGCCGCGAGCGCCCGCTGCGAGGCCGGCGGCTCGGTGTCGAACTTGACGTTGCCGACGACGACGATCGACCCGGCCCCTTCGTGCTGCGGATCGATCAGCTCGGCGAAGCGCCCGGCATCGGCGTCGGTCTGCGCGAGGACCCGCGCGAACCCGCGAGCCGCCGGCCTCATCAGGGCGGGCCAGCGCAGCGCCGCGTCCAGCGACTTCGGCGACAGCCGCGCATTGGCCAGCACCATCGGTACGCCGCGAGCCCTCGCGGCCGCCATCAGGTTGGGCCAGATCTCGGTCTCCATCACGATGCCGACCTGCGGTCGCCAGTGGCGAAGGAAGGCGTGGACCGCATGCGGATAGTCGTACGCGAGATACGCATGGAGCACCCGGTCGCCGAACAACGACACGGCCGTGTCGTACCCCGTCGGTGTCATGTGGGTCATCAGCACGTCCCGGTCCGGATGTCGCTCGAGCAACGCGTCGATCAACGGCGCCGCGGCGCGCGTCTCTCCGACCGAGACGGCGTGGATCCACAGACTGGGTGCCGATCGACGGACGCCGTAACGACCGAGGAAGCGCTGCGGCCATCCGCGCCGGTAGGCCGGCTGGCGCCGCGCGCGCCACGCCAGATAGCCCGCGACCAGCGGCGTCGCGACGATCCACAGCGCGGCATACGACCAGCGCGCGACGCGTTCGCGCACGGTCGGACGAGCCTCGACGCCCCTCGTCACGACATGCGTGCGCCGTGTGCGGCGGGCGCCGCGCGGTCGACCTCGAGGATGCCGAGCCGGGCCAGCGCGTCGACGACGGCGCCGACGCCGGGTTGGGCGCCGAGCTCGCCGAAGCTGCCGAGGCTGATCGCGCGCGGCGACCAGTACGGCGCGTACCGCCAGCGGGGCGTGGCACCGAACAGCCCGACGGTCGGCACGTCGAGCGCGGCCGCGAGGTGCAGCAGGCCGGTATCGACACCGACGACCGCCGTCGCGCCGCCGAACAGCGCGGCCGCGTCGGTCAGCGAGATGGGAGGCGCGACCACCGCCCCCGTCGTCGAGCCCGCCATCGATTCGCCCATCGCCGCGACGGCGTCGCGTGCCAGCGCCTCGGCGCTCTCGCGCTCCGCGGCGTTGCCCGAAGGAAGGACCGGCACGATGCCCGCGGCGCAGAGGATCGCGATCAGCTCGATCCATCGTTCGGCCGGCCACGCCTTCTCGGCTCGCGCGGTCGCATGCAGCAGCACGACGTAGCGAGGCGCATCGAGCGATGCGGCCGTGCCGTCGGCGATCGGCATCGGTCGCGCGTCGAGCCATGCGAAGCGATGCGACGGCACGGCCAGCTCGAAGCGAGGCGCGTCGGTCACCGCGTATCCGAAGGTCGAAGCCGCGAGCGCCCGCATCCGTTCGATCGCGTGCAGTCGGGGATCGACCGCGTAGGCGCGATCGTAGAAGAGCCTCGCGAGCGCCTCGCGGGCGAGGCCGAACGAGAAGCCGACCCGCATCCCGCCCGGCGCGAGCCGGGCGCGCCATCCGATCAGCGCGCTCTTGAGCAGCCCCTGCGTGTCGATCACGATGTCGTAGCGCGACTCGTGAAGGCGGTCGAGGAAGGCCTGGTGCTCGAGGCGGTTGCGGCGATGATGCGGCTCGCGTCGCCAGCGTCGGAGCGCGACGGGGATCACCCGCGCGACCCCGTCCGTCATGCTCACCAGCTCGGCGTAGTTCTCCTCGACGACCCAGTCGATCACGAAGGAGGGATGCGCCCGCCGGATGTCGGCGATGACCGGCAGGTTGTGGACGACATCGCCCATCGAGCTGGTCTTGATCATCAGGACGCGCGTCATGGCTGTCTGGATTCGTCGCATCGCGAACGGCGACGTCGAGGGGCACGGGACGTACGGGCGAAGGCCGTCGCCGCGGTTCTTGTATGACACAATCCGACCCGGCTGAGGTCGAGCAGGCGGATTTTACGCACCGGCCGATCGCCGGCAGCGGCCACGACTCGATCCCCCTCCAGAGATGACCCTTGCGCCAGAGCGGCTGTCGGCCGTCCTCATCACCTTCAACACCGGCGAACAGCTCGCGCCGTGCCTGCGTTCCCTCTCGTTCGCGGACGAGATCGTCGTCGTCGACTCGGGCAGCGACGACGCCACCCGCGACGTCGCGCGACGTCACGGCGCTCGCGTCTTCGAGGAGCCGTGGCGCGGCTTCGGACCGCAGAAGCGATACGCGGTCTCGCTCGCCCGCAACGACTGGGTGCTGTGCGTCGACTCCGACGAAGAGGTCTCGCCCGCGCTCGCGGCGGCGATCGCCGCGGCCCTGGCTTCGCCTCGGCACGTGGCCTTCCGCATGCCGCGCGCCAACCGCTTCATGGGTCGCTACCTGCATCACGGCGAAGGCTTTCCCGACTGGAGCCTGCGTCTGTTCGACCGGCGTCATGCGCAATGGAGCGACGATGCGGTCCACGAGAAGGTGGTGACGTCGGGAGCGGTGGGCCGCATGCCCGGGAGTGCCGTGCTGATGCATCACTCGGCCGAGAGCCTCGCGACCTATCTCGACAAGCAGAACCGCTACACCAGCCTGCAGGCCGATGCGCTGCATCGTGCCGGCAAGCGCGCGAACGTGTGGCGTCTCCTGCTTTCCCCGGCGCTGCGCTTCGTCAAGTTCTACGTCGTGCGCCTCGGATTCCTCGACGGCCTGCCGGGCCTCGTCCACATCGCGATCGGCTGCTTCAACAGCTTCGCCAAGTACGCGAAGCTGCGCGCGTTGCAGATCGAGGCCGAAGCGGCCGGCTTCGTCGCCGCCGTCGCTCACGAGCCGCGCGACGCGGTCCGGGAGCGTCGATGACGACGCTGGTCACCGGCTGCGCGGGCTTCATCGGCTTCTTCGCCTGCAAGGCGTTGCTCGCACGCGGCCACGAGGTGGTCGGCATCGACAACCTCAACGACTACTACGACGTGCGTCTCAAGCACGATCGGCTGAAGCAGCTGCAGGAGCGGCCGGCCTTTCGCTTCGAGCGGATCGACATCGCCGACGTCGACGCCGTGACCCGGCTCTTCGCCGCGCACCGCTTCGACAGGGTGCTGCACCTCGCGGCGCAGGCCGGAGTCCGCTATTCGCTCGTGAATCCGGCGGCCTACACGCACAGCAATCTGGTCGGCTTCGCCAACGTCATCGAGGCCTGTAGACGCAACGCGGTGGGTCACCTCGTCTACGCGAGC
>CALMOR010000215.1:31702-61580 GCA_937872165.1 uncultured Burkholderiales bacterium
CTCGGAGACCGATGCGGTCGACCACCCGGTCAGCTTCTACGCGGCCACGAAGAAGGCCAACGAGCTGATGGCCCACAGTTACAGCCACCTGTTCGGACTGCCGACGACGGGGCTCCGCTTCTTCACCGTCTACGGACCGTGGGGACGGCCCGACATGAGCCCGATGCTGTTCGCCCGCGCGATCGTGGAAGGACGACCGATCGAGGTGTTCAACCACGGCGACATGTCGCGCGACTTCACGTACGTGGAGGACATCGTGGAAGGAACGGTGCGGATCCTCGATCGGCCGCCTTCGTCGGGCGACCGGCGCGAAGCGACGGAGGTCGGTGGGGCGGACTCGGAGGCCCCGTGGCGCATTTACAATATCGGCAACCACTGCTCGGTGCGCCTGCTGGAGTACATCGAGACGCTGGAACAGGCGCTCGGCCGGAGGACCGAGAAGATCATGAGGCCGATGCAGGACGGCGACGTCAAGGACACCTATGCCGACACGGCCAGGCTCCAGGCCGCGATCGGCTTCGCGCCGTCGACCGCGCTGGCGGACGGACTGTCATCGTTCGCGCAGTGGTTCGAGCGGTACTACGGCGTTGACCGGCGATCGGCCTGAGGTCGCTTCGAGGCCTCGGCGTTGCCTCTCTTCGCCTCGGAGCTCGGTCCGACACCCGCGGTCCCCGCACGGATTGTTTCATTCAGATGGATCGTCACTTCCGGCATCGCTCGACCGTTGAGACCGCTACCCGGCAACACCCGATGATTGCTCCTGTGCTTTCCGCTCGACGGAGCGTCGGCGCGCCGCAATCGCACGCGTTCATCGCAGGCTTGGCGACGATCGCCATGGCCGCGTCGGCGGCGGTCCTCCACTTCGTTCTTCGCTTCGCCACCGACGTCCCCCTCGGCGACGACTGGGACCTGCTCAGGACGCTGTCCACGTGGCAGGCGGACGGACTGACCGCGAATTCGCTGTTCGCCTTCCACAACGAGCATCGGATCGTCGCAACGCGCATGCTCTATTGGTTCCTGCTGCCGGTGATTCACGGCAATTTAAAGACCGCGATGTTGTTCAATGCCGGGCTCGTAGTGGCGACCCTCGTTGTCGTTTCGACGTTCTTCGCCACAGGAAGTGTGCATCCCCTGTTTCGCCTGTTCTCTTTCGCCGGGGTCGCCGCGCTCGTGTCGGGCTGGTTCCAGTGGCAGAACTTTCTATGGAGTTTTCAGTTACCGTGGTTGTTGCTGCCATTGCTTCTCGTTCTTTCGATCTGGAGCGTGCATCACATCGCTGATGCGGCGATCGCAACGTCGGTGGTCTCGGGCATTCTGCTCGTAAGCCTTGCATGCCAAGCGAACGGCGTCATCGTCTGGCTCGCCGTCCGCCCCCCCTACCTGCTACGGACGAGAGGCATGCCGCCGCTGCGCAGAGCCGCCTTGCCAGCGCTGCTGACGACCTGCATCGCCGTGGCGACGGCGCTGTATTTCATGGATTTGCCGGCACGGACCCGTCCCTCGCCGATCGCTGCGATCGTCGACAGTCCGGTGCGCTTCGCGCACTTCTTCCTGGCGGCGCTCGGCAGCCCGTTCTCGGCCCCGCTGTCGTTGCTGGGCGACGAACGCTGGATCGGTTCGACATCGGGCGCCATCGGCGTGATGGTCGCCGTTGCCCTGGTTCTAGCCGCATGGAACGATCGCCGGCTCGAGAAACGGCAAGCGCTTCTCGGTCTCGCATCCGGGTTCGTGATCTTCGGCCTCGTCAGCGTGCTGGCCATAGCGGCGGGACGTTTCGAGCAAGTCTCCGCGGATCGGATCGAAAGCCGCTACACGACCTTCGCACTCTACTTTTTCGCCGGGTCGCTCCTGTTCCTCTATCTCGTCGCGACGCGTGAACGTCCGGTCGGTCGGATGACGGGCGCACTGCGGCTTTCGTTACTGCTCGTCTGCGTGGGAACCAGCGTCGGCAGCACGTGGGGTAACGACCTCTTCGTGCAGCACGGTACCAATCTTCGTCTGGCCCAGTCACGGATCAGAGCATCGCTCCAGCTATCCGACGCACTTCCCGACAGACCCGAGCTCGCCAGCGAGATCCACACGGTCTCCATCGAACGTCTGCCTGCACTGCTGACGGCGTTCGAGAACGGCGGGCTGTGGCACGCGCGTCGATGGGACGTTCGGGCGGCTGACCAACTCCAGACGCTGGCTGCGGTCGGCAACGTCGACGACGTGGAGGACCGGGGCGACTCCGTCGTCGTCAGAGGCTGGGCCCGGCTACCGAATGCTCTTCCCGCCGATGCGGTTCTCGCCCTGCGGCGCGGCGATGGTAGGGACCTGATTCCCGTGGCGATGTCGCAGCGGGAGCGAGCGTCCCGCCCGGACGTCGCTTCCCGTTTCGATGCAGGCACCCTGCGGGACTCGGGCTGGACACTCGTCCTGTCGAAAGTCGAGTATCTGCTTCATCCTTCGATCGTTGCGTATTCGGCTGCGGACGAACGCCTATACTCGATTCCCGTCGAATGGAAAGTGTTTCCGGATTGAACGCCGATTCCCCAGTGATTACATATGAATTCGACTGCATGCTTTCTCGTCTTCCATTCTTTTTCCATCCATTCGGCGTGACGGCAATCGCGATTCGCGAAGGTCGACGATGAATCCGCATGCCCGCCTGCCGGCGTCGCCGTGGTTCCTCTTGCAGACGCTCTGGATGCACCGACGGTTGATCGTTCAAATGAGTCGGCGCGAGGTCGTGGGTCGCTATCGGGGATCCATCCTCGGACTCACTTGGTCGTTCTTCAATCCCCTCCTCATGCTGCTGGTCTACACGTTCGTCTTCGGCGTCGTCTTCAAGGCGCGGTGGGGCACGGACGGCGAGCAGAGTCGGTCCCAGTTCGCGCTGTTGCTCTTCACCGGGATGGTGGTGCACGGACTGGTCGCCGAGTCGCTGATGCGGGCTCCCGAGTTGATCGTCGGACAGGTCAACTACGTCAAAAAGGTCGTCTTCCCGCTCGAAACCTTGGCCGTCGTCGCCGCCATGTCGGCGATCTTTCACACGGTGATCAGCGCGTTTGCGCTCGTCGTCGCGATGGCCGTGCTCCAGCGCTCCGTCCCGGCCACCGCTCCGTTGTTCGCCGTGGTGCTGTTGCCGCTCGCCGTTGGCACGCTGGGTTTCGCGTGGATTCTTTCGTCGCTGGGCGTCTTCGTGCGGGACATCTCGCAGACCATCGGATTGCTGATGACGGTGTTGTTGTTCGTCTCGCCTGTTTTCTTCCCCCTGTCGGCGCTGCCTCCCGAGTTCCGCTACTGGGTCGCGCTCAATCCGCTGACCTTCTTCATGGAGCAGGCGCGCAACGTGGTGATCTGGGGAACGCCGCTCGACTGGCCCGGACTCGGTATCCGCATGGTCTTCGCCTGCGTTCTCGCGTTCGTCGGTTACTGGTGGTTCCAGCGCACGCGAAAGGGGTTCGGCGATGTCCTCTGACGCCGTGATTCGCGTGATCGATCTGGCAAAGCACTACCAGATCTACTCCGCGCCCCGCGATCGACTCAAGCAGTTCCTGCTGCCGCGAGCACGACGCGTCCTCGGCTTTCGCGAGCGGCACTATTTCCAGGACTTCGCGGCGCTCGAAAGCGTGTCGTTCGAGATCGTTCGTGGAGAGACCTTCGGTATCGTGGGTCGCAACGGTGCCGGAAAGTCGACGCTGCTTCAGATTCTCTGCGGAACGCTCAGCCCCACGGCGGGGACGGTCGAAGTCAACGGCAGGGTAGCCGCGCTGCTCGAGCTCGGCTCGGGCTTCAATCCGGAATTCACCGGTCGCGAGAACGTGTACATGAATGCGCGGGTGCTCGGGCTCTCGCAGGAGGAGATCGAAGCGCGCCTCGACGCGATCATCGCCTTCGCGGACATCGGATACTTCTTCGATCAGCCGGTCAAGACCTATTCGAGCGGAATGTCACTGCGACTCGCGTTCGCGGTCATCGCCCACGTCGACGCCGACATCCTCGTCATCGACGAAGCCCTCGCGGTCGGAGATGCGTACTTCATCCAGAAGTGCATGCGCTTCCTGCGACGCTTCATGGAGCACGGCACGCTGCTGTTCGTCAGCCACGACACCGGATCGGTACTCAACCTGTGTTCGAGGGCGCTATTGCTGGAGAAGGGTCGCGTCGCGTGTCTGGACACGCCCAAGATCGTCGTGCAACGCTATCTGAGCGCGCTGGTGGAGGATCATCAAGGCACGGCCCCGGTCGATCGGCCGGCGCCCGAGGGACGCGAGCGCGAGGCGACATCGGCCGACGAGTTCCGCGACATGCGCCAGGACCTGTTGAACAACAGTCCGTTCCGCAACGACATCGAGGTCTTTCGCTTCAACGAACAGTCGACGGCCTTCGGAACGCGACTGGCGTCGATCGTCGATGTCCGCCTGCTCGACGACCATTCGCGTCCGCTCGAATGGATCGTCGGCGGAGAGCACGTCAAGCTCCGCATCGAGTGCGCCGCTTCCGCGGAGATCTCGAGTCCGATCGTCGGCTTCCAGTTGCTCGACCGATTGGGACAGGCTCTTTTCGGAGACAACACCTACCTCAGTCATCGCGAACACGTACCGCACGTCGAAGCGGGCGGACGCATAGAGGCGTTATTCGAGTTCCAACTTCCGTTGTTGCCGCCCGGTGACTACTCCTTCTGCGTCGCGATCGCAGAAGGCACGCAGGCCAGTCACGTGCAGCATCATTGGATGCACGACGCGTTGATCGTCCGCGTTCATTCGAATTCCGTCGTGCAGGGTCTCGTCGGCATTCCGATGACCAACATCGAGCTGCGAGCTGCATGACCGAACTCACGACGAGCCCGATTCCGCAGTCGCCCACCCGACGATGAACGACGGCCTCCACGCACCAACCGCCGTTACGAAGCTTTCGACGTTGCCATCGACCGGCGAGCGCTTCATACCGGGCCTCGGCGGCATGATCGAACTGGAACATCGACACCGGTACCTGTTCGCGCGTCAGGTCTGCGCCGGGAAGGTGGTCCTCGACATCGCGTGCGGTGAAGGCTACGGCTCGTCGATGCTCGCACAGGCCGCTCGTTCGGTAATCGGCGTCGACATCGCCGAGGAGGCGATCGCGCACGCTCGCAAGCATTACAGCGCCGCCAATCTCGGCTTCAAGGTCGGCGATTGCGCAGCGATCCCGGTGGCCGATGCATCGGTCGATGTCGTCGTCAGCTTCGAGACGATCGAACATCACGACCAACACGAAGAGATGATGGGCGAAATTCGCCGCGTCCTTCGACCGGGCGGCCTCCTGATCCTCTCGAGCCCCGAGCGCTTCGAGTATTCGGAGCGTCCCGGCACGAAGAACGACTTCCATGTGCACGAGCTCTACCGCGACGAGTTCGTCGACCTCGTCGGCCGGTATTTCAGCCATCTGGACATCTACGATCAGAAGGTGATCTTCGGTTCGACGATTCTCGCCGAGCAGCAGGCGACGCATGCGGTCAGCGGCCATGCGGATTCCCTTCACGAGGTCTCACGCGGTCTCGTGCGACCGCTGTTCCTGATCGCAGTCGCGTCGGACACCGCCATTCCTCCTCTGGACACGGGCGTCTTCGAACAAGAGCTGAAGGACAGCTCTGAATGGAAGTGGTGGATGCAGACGGTCCAGGAGCGCGACGTCCGCATCCGCCAGCTCGACGCGCAGGTCGAGGGAATGCAAAGAAGCATCGAGGATCGCAGCGGCGGATCGACGAAGGCCGCCGAGGCCGAGAGCGCGCGCGAAGCCCTGAGCCTGCAGCTGCTCGAAGCGGAGAGGCAGCGGACCCGGACCGAACAGCAGCGGCACGAACTCATCGCGCAGGTGCTCGATCTCGAGGGACGCGTGGCAGGCCTGCAAGATGAGCTCGTCCAGCGGCAGGGAGCACTCGATCGCGAGATAGCGCTTCGGTCGAGCGAAGCGCAGCAACGTCTGGAAGCGCGCGAGAAGGAACTGGACCGGCAGTTCGCGGGGCGCCGGGAAGAACTGCAGAAGACGTTCGAGACGCACGCGGCGGAGCTGGAGATGGCTCGACGCGACAGCGAGGACGCGCTGAAGGCCGAAGCCGCACGTCGGGAAGGGCACCTGCAGGCCGAATTCGCAGTGCAACGCAAAGCGCTGCGCGCCACCTGGCAGGAACGCGAGGAGAAGCTGGTCGCGGAGATCCAGAATCGCAAGGTCGTTTTCGAGAGTCGACTCCGCTCCGAGCGCGATGAGCTGGCCACGTTGCGTCAACGGCTTGCGGACGTCGAGAACGAACGGGTCAGGAAGTCCGGCCAACACTCGGATGTCGTCGCACTGCTCGCCAGCAGCGAGGCCGAGCGGGTCGCGGTCGTCGAGCAGCTGGCCGTCCTGCGCGAAGCGGTGAGCGAGGCGGAGTCGGTCGCCGAAGACTTGCGCGACGAGCTGATTCCTCTGCATCACTACGCGGCCAAGCTGCAGTGGGTGCTTTCGGTGACCGAGCACACGCTGGAGAAGACGAGGACGCAAGCCGTTGCTTCGCAGGAACTGCTGGAGGCTCAGGCACAGCTTCGAGACGCTCTCTACCGCTCGACTTCGTGGCGCATCACGGCCCCGCTCCGCTATGCGAAGAAAGTGATGCAGAAGACCGCCCGCCTGCCGCGCGTGGGCAGCCGGGCTTTCGTGCGCGTTCTTCGCATGGCCTACCGTCGTACGCCCGCCGACGCGTCGGTCAAGGTACCTGCGAAGGACGCGTTCTTCCGCGTGTTCGGCTTTGCGCTGCGAGGAACGGCGATGCACGACGACTGGCTTCGCTTCGGCGCGGCCCGGAGCGCAGCGTCGTCCGGACAGCCGTCGGCGTCGTCAGTTTCGCCGGCGCGGGCAAGCGCGGCGGCGTCCGCGGCCGAGCCGTCGAACCCGTTCGCGGAAGTCGCTCTCTCGGAACAAATGGAGCGGCAGCAGCACCGCTTGGAGGCCGCTCGGGGCGAGATCGAGTCGATTCCGCAACTCGTCGAAGAGGTCACCGTGATGACGGAACCCGAGACGCGGGCACCCACCTACTCGGCTGCAGGGGCGCCCCTGTGGGTCGCCGACGGCACGCGCGAATGGCTCGACCTCGAGACGATGCGCGAAGGAATCGCATCGTTCGAGGCAGCCCGGCTGCAGGCGATCGTTCCTGCGCCCGTCGCAATGGTCAGCCTGGCCGGCCAGGACCCGGCGACGGCCGCCGAGTCGTTGGTGTTCGCCTCGCATGCGAAGCCGACGGTGACCATTCTGATACCGGTCTACAACAAGATCGGAATGACCCTCGAATGCCTGACGTCGATCGCGAAAGCGCGGTGCGAAGTAGCGTTCGAGGTGCTGGTGGCCGACGATGCATCAACGGACGCAACGGCAACCGTCCTCGACCGCATCCCGAACATCAAAGTCCGCCGGAACGCGAACAACCTGCATTTCCTGCGCAATTGCAACGCGTCCCTTCCGATGGTGGAAGGCGAGTACGTCGTGTTCCTCAACAACGATGTGCAGGTCCAGGACTGGTGGCTCGACGAAATGTTGTCGACCTTCGGCACGCAGCCGCGGGCGGGCGCTGTAGGCCCCAAGATCCTTTACCCGTCGGGCCACCTGCAGGAGGCGGGAGTCGCCTTCAATGCAGACATGACTGTCGACATGGTCGGACTCAACGACGATCCGCAACTCCCGCGCTTCAACTATGTCCGCAGGGTCGACTATTGTTCGGGCGCTTGCCTGATGGTCCCCACGCAATTGCTGAAGGCGCTCGACGGTTTTTCCGAGGAATTCGCGCCGGCCTATTGCGAAGACGGCGACCTCTGCCTGCGAATCCGGCAGCGTGGCCTGTTCGTCTACTACGTTCCGCAAGCAACCGTCGTGCATCGCCTGTCGGCGACGACCGCGGCCGAGAACCTCGACGTCAAGCGACGCATGGTCGCGAAGAATCTCGTCACGTTCGCGGAGAAGTGGCAGGGCGTCGTCGAACGGCAGGCGGACGTGCGTGCAATCGCCTTCTACCTTCCGCAATACTATCCATTCCCGGAGAATGATCGCTGGTGGGGCAAGGGCTTTACCGAGTGGACCAACGTCACGAAGGCGCAGCCCAATTTCGTCGGTCACTACCAGCCTCACCTACCGGCGGACCTCGGTTACTACGACCTCAGGCTGGCGCAGGCGATGGAAGACCAGGCCGCTCTCGCCCGGCGTTACGGTCTGGGCGGCTTCTGCTTCTACTACTACTGGTTCGCCGGCAAGCGCTTGCTGGACCTGCCGGTCGAACGGCTACTCGATTCCGGCAAGCCGAGTTATCCGTTCTGCCTCTGCTGGGCGAACGAGAACTGGACCCGTCGATGGGACGGGCAGGAAACGCACGTGCTGATGGCCCAGTCGCACACGGACAGCGACGACGAAGCCGTGATCAAGGATCTGATCCGCTTCTTCAGGAGTCCCGATTACATTCGCATCGACGACCGACCGCTCGTCGTCGTCTATCGCGTCACGCTGTTTCCGGACTTCGCGAAGACCGCCGCGCGCTGGCGGCACACCTGTCGCGCGGAAGGCATCGGCGAGATCTACATCGCAATGGTGGAATCGTTCGAGCTCGTGGCGACCGAGACGCATCCATCGCGCTACGGCTGCGACGCGACCATCGAGTTTCCTCCGCAGGGACTCGCCGAGGCAATTCCGACCAGCGGGGCCCTGGTCAATCCCGACTTTACGGGAACAAGCGTCGACTACCGGACCCTAGCGATGCGGTATGCGAACCGACCGCTACCCGCGTATACGCGTTTTCGCGGTGCGATGCCCGGTTGGGACAACACGCCCCGCAGACAGAACAACAGCTATTGCATCGAGCATGCGACGCCCGGCGGTTTCCAGGCGTGGCTCGAGCACATCGTCGACGACACGCGCAAACAGCACTTCGGCGACGAACGCATCGTTTTCATCAACGCGTGGAACGAGTGGGCCGAGGGGGCGCACCTCGAACCCGATCGTCGGTTTGGGCATACCCATCTCGAGGCGCTCCGCAACGCGAAGGATCGTCGATCCTTGCTCCGCATGCATCGCTATGTCCTCTGACACGTCGGAAGGCGGCCGATCCTGATGCCCATTTCGCTGGTCGGTCATCCGTATACGCCCATCGGAATGGGTGAGCACGTGCGCTGCACGTTTCGCGCGTTGAGGAGCGTGGCGGTCACGCCCCGCCTGGTCGACGTCTATCGGCTGACCGACCCCGACCCCGGCCAGCGGCACGAGATGTCCGCGTTCGATTCGCGTGATATGTCGGAAGTGAACATCTTCCACATCAACGGCGACGAGGTCGAACAGGTCCTCGCGCATCTGGGCGCTATCCGCGGGTACAACATCGTCTATCCGCTGTGGGAGCTAGCGCGCTACCCGGAAGGATGGGCGCGGCAGCTCGAGCGCTTCGACGAGATCTGGGCGCCTTCCCTGTTCATCCGGCAGAGCATCGCCGACGCGACGGCGAGGCCCGTGCTGCACATGCCTCTTACCGGCGAGGTCCTGTTGACGTCCTTTCTGGGAAGACGCCACTTCGGCATTCCCGAGCCGGCCTATGCCTTTCTCTTTTTCTTCGACTTGAGGTCGTACATCGCCAGGAAGAATCCGGAGGCCGTGATCGAAGCGTTTCGCCGCCTGGTCCGGCTCCGGCCCGACGCCGACCTGGCACTCGTGATCAAGGTCAACGGGGCCGACCAGGCGCCAGTCGAAGCGAAAGCGCTGAGTCAGTCGCTCGCGGACCTCGAGGACCGCGCGATCCTCATTACGAACGAGATGACCGACAACGAAGTAAAGAATCTGACCCGCTGCTGCGACTGCTTCGTCTCGCTACATCGGGCAGAAGGTTTCGGGTTCGGCATGGCCCAGGCGATGTACCTGAACAAGCCCGTCATCGCGACCGGCTATTCGGGCAACATGGATTTCATGACGACGGGCGGCTGCTTCGTCGTCGCCCACACGCTGGTCCCGGTGCCGCCAGGTGCCTACCCCCATGCCGAAGGTCAGGTCTGGGCGGAGCCTTCGATCGACGATGCGGTCGCCTTCATGCGCCAGCTGGTGGACGACCCCGCGTCGGGCCAGGCAGTCGGCAAGGACGGTGGTTATCATGTCCGGCGCGCGTTCGGCCTCCGGGCGACGGGAATGCGCATCGTCCGAAGGCTCGATGCGATCGCCGCCGGAGCGCTTCTGCAGTTCCCCATCGGCGAGCGGCCGGTGTGATATCGAGCGGTCGACGTCGATACGTCGCGCCCTAGCGGAGATCGGTCAGTCCATGGAATTCGTCACCAGCGAGCTGTTGCGGGTCGAGCGAGGCATTGACGCCAGCACGGATCGTGCGGGCGTGCTGCGGTCGCTCAGGGCACTAGGGCTCGACGACTTCGGCCAGTTGATGTTCTCGCTGCCCGACGCAGCGTATCCCGCCCTTTCGCGTGTGCTTCCCGCGATGGCCAGCGCCGAGGTGCAGCGCAACTGGACGGGCGCCTCGGGTACACATCTGCTGCTGCAAACGCTCGATTTCGTTCGATCCGTCTGCTACAACTTTTCGCGCTTCACCGGGGAATCGCTGGAAGACAAGGCAGTGCTCGATTTCGGGTGCGGCTATGGTCGCATCGCCCGTCTGTTCTATTACTTCGTCGACCCATCGATGTTCTACGGAGTAGACCCCTGGGACGAATCGATCCGTCTGTGCGCCGAAAGCGGGCTCACCGAGAACTTCCACGTATCGGATTACCTGCCCACCGATCTCCCGACCGGCAGCCGGTCGTTCGACCTGATCTATGCGTTTTCCGTCTTCACCCATCTTTCGGAGCGGGCGACCCGGACCTCGATCCGGACGCTTCTCCGCAAGCTCTCGGCGAACGGGATGCTCACCATCACCATCCGTCCGGTCGAGTACTGGCATCAGGACCAGCACGCGGGGCAGTCGGAAGGCACGACCGAAAACCTCATCCGGCAACACCGGCAGCAAGGATTCGCGTTCCTGCCGCACCTTCGTCCGGCGGTGGACGGAGACGTCACGTACGGCGACACGTCGATGAGTTTGGCCTGGCTCGCAGCCAACTTTCCCGAAGCACGAATCCTCGGCGTCGATCGCTCGCTGAAGGACCCGTACCAAATCTATGTGTTCCTCCGAAACGCCCGCGACGAGCGAGCGCAGGCGGAGCCTTCGGCAGTGTCGATGACCGGAGTCAGTACGGCAGTGGTGCCCGCGGGTTGACGGCCGTCAGGACGCGGCGGAAATCGCCCTTGATGCGCTCGAGTCCCGTCGCCGTATCGGCCTCGAAGCGCAATACGATGACCGGCGTCGTGTTCGACGAACGCGCGAGGCCGAAGCCGTCCGCGTATTCGACACGCACGCCGTCGATCTTCGAGATGGACTCGGCGTCAGCGAACACGGCTTCGTTCTGAAGCCGCTCGACGATGCGGAAGTTCTCCCCTTCGGCGAGCTGCCACTGCAGCTCCGGCGTCGAGATCGCATCGGGCAACGCGTTCAGCACCTGCGAAGGGTCGCGGCCGGCGGCCTTGGCCCGTGTGAGGATCTCGATCATCCGCGCGGCCGCGTAGAGGCCGTCGTCGAATCCGTACCAGCGGTCCTTGAAGAAGACGTGCCCGCTCATCTCGCCGGCGAGCGGTGCCCCGCTCTCCTTCAACCGCGCCTTGATCAGCGAGTGTCCCGTCTTCCACATCGTCGGCCGTCCCCCATGAGCCGTGATCCAGGGGGCGAGACGACGCGAGCACTTGACGTCATAGATCACCTCTCCGCCCGGATGGCGCGAAAGGACGTCTTCCGCGAACAACATCAATTGCCGGTCCGGGAAGATGATGCCGCCGTCCTTGGTGACGACACCGAGGCGGTCGCCGTCGCCGTCGAAAGCGAAACCGATCTCGCAGTCGGTACGTGAGAGATGGTCGATCAGGTCCTCGAGGTTCTCCGGATGCGCCGGGTCGGGATGATGATTGGGAAACGTCCCGTCGACGTCGCAGAACAGTTCGTCGACCTCGCAGCCCATCGTACGGAAGAGCGTGGGCGCGAACGCGCCTGCGACGCCGTTGCCGCAATCGATCGCGATGCGGAACGGTGCCGCGCTCTTCACGTCTCCGACGATGCGCGCGTAGTACGCGTCGGCGATGTCTTCCTTCGCGTAACGACCGTGGCCCGCTTCGAAGCGGTTCTCGACGATGCGGCGATACAGCTGCGTGATGCGATCGCCGTGGATGGCATCGCCTCCCACCACCATCTTGAGGCCGTTGTACTCCGGCGGATTGTGACTGCCGGTCACCATCACGCCACAGGCCGTCTTCAGTTCGATGGTCGCGAAATAGACCATCGGCGTCGCGACCATCCCGATATCGATCACGTCGAGTCCGGTCGACTGGATGCCTTCGGCCAGCGCATGGGAGAAGGCCGGCCCGGAGAGCCGCCCGTCCCTGCCGATGACGAACGTCTTGTGCCCCACGGTCTTCGCCTCGGAAGCGATCGCGCGTCCGATGTCGCGGACGACATCCGCCGTCAGCGTGACGTCGACGATGCCGCGGATGTCGTAGGCCTTGAAGATGGACGAGGAGATCATTTGCGACGGAAGACCATGAGGGGGTTGTTAGACTCCCGACTCTAGCAGGAAGACGTGCGACCGGTTCCGGTGCCGTTACGGCGGGCCGCAAGCCCCGCGACACGCGCCTTCGCCGGCTTCGCCGGGCAGGCGATTTCCAGGCAGGACCGAGCGGCGCAGCGCCCGCCTTCGTGTCGACGACCCTCGCATGCGAAAAGCCATCTTCACGATCGTCTCCAACAACTACCTGCACTTCGCGCGGACCCTTTTCGAGAGCGCCGCGGTCCACCACCCCGACTGCGACCGGCTGTGCGTCGTCGTCGACTCCGACACATCTGTCGCGGTGTCCCTCAGCGACGCCTTCGCGGTCGTCGGCATCGACGAGCTCGCGTTGCCCCATCCGCGTCGCTTCGTCTTTCGCTATTCGATCCTCGAGCTCAACACCGCGGTCAAGCCCTTCGCGTTCGCAGCGCTTTTCGCGCGCGGCTACGATCAGGTCGTCTACCTCGACCCGGACATCCGCCTGTACGCGCCGATGCAGGCGGTCTTCGAGCGTCTCGACGCCGATGCGGACATCGTCCTCACGCCGCACTTGCTGTCTCCGATGACGGATGCGGGACGGCCTTCGGAGCTCGACATCCGCGTGGCCGGTACCTACAACCTCGGCTTCTGCGCGCTCGCCCGGCGCGACGCGGCGAAGGCGTTCGTCTCGTGGTGGCAGGACAAGCTCGTCGATCGGTGTCTGATCGACTTCGCCGCCGGCATCTTCGTCGACCAGAGCTGGGTCGATCTCGTACCCGGCCTTTTCGGCAACGTCTCGATCCTGCGAGATCCGGGCTACAACGTCGCGTACTGGAACCTCGCGCAGCGGGGCGTTCGGCGCGTCGACGGGCACTGGACCGTCGACGGCGGACCGCTCGTGTTCTTCCACTTCAGCGGTCTCGATCCCTCGCGGCCGCAAGCCTTCTCGAAGCACCAGGACCGCTTCACGCTGGCCACCATCGGATCGGTCGATGTGCTCGTCATCGACTACGCGGAGGCCGTGCGCGCCAACGGTGCCGAAGCCTTCGGCGCGCTGCCGTACGGCTTCGGTTGCTTCGACGACGGGACGGCCATTCCCGACTTCCTGCGCGAGACCTATCGCGCCGACGGCGGACTGCAGCGCCTCATGGGCGACAATCCGTTCTCCCAGTCCTCGATCCTGACGGCGCTCGTGCCGTCGCGACAAGTCGGTCGACGCGCGACGACGCGCGCGATGGATGCGCTGTGGCAGACCCGTGCGGAGGTGCGGCGCGAGTTCCCGCTGACGGACGACGCCTCGATCGAACGGTACTGGCACTGGTTCGTCGCCGAGGCGCCGAAATTCGTCGCCGAGCCGGTCGCGCGCGCACATGCCGCGATGCTCGGGACGATGTCCGGCGGACCGTCGTCCGCCGCGGCCTGGCTCCTGCCGCGCGGCTGGTTCTTCGACGAGGGCAACGTGGCCGATGCCGGAGCCTGGGTCATGCCCGAGGCCGCGATCCCGGTCCGGCTGTACGGCGATGCCGAACTCGTCGTCGAGGGCTACTACGAAGCGGAGTGCGTCGAACGTCAAACCGGAACGAAGGGGGCGGTTCTGCACGTGCTGCTGCGCGACGCGCTCGTCCTCGAGCTGATCCTCGACACCTCGGGGCCGTTCGCTGCGAGCGCGATGCTGCCGGCCGACTCGCCCCTCGGCACGGCGGAACTCGTCTTCCGATGCTCGGGCCACTTCGTCCCGCACGCGATCGGTATCGGCGACGACTTCCGCTCGCTCGCATGGCGCGCCCGACGGATAACGCTCGGCGGCGACGTGCTTCTCGACGCGGCCCGGCGTCCTCCGATCGAGCCCCTCGATGCCCTGGTCCACGTCGAAGGGGTCGATCTCGTCGGTTATCTCGCGGCCGAGTCCGGCGTCGGCGAGTCGGTCCGCGCCTTCGCGCGCGCATGCGACGCCGTCGGACTCGGCTACAGCGCCTGCGACGTCGGTTATCAGAACACCAATCGACAGACCGACGCTTCGCTCGACGCCGCGCGGACCGCCACGAGCCGCTACGGCATCAACGTGCTGCACGTCAATGCCGACCAGACGCCTGCCACGCTCGCCGTGCTGCAGCCGGTGTATCGCGCGGCCGGCATCACGATCGCGTACTGGCATTGGGAACAACCGGTGTTGCCCATGCCCCTGCTGCCGAGCTTCGAGGGCTTGACCGAGGTCTGGGTACCGAGCGCCTTCGTCCACGAAGCCGTCGCGACGATCGCACCGATCCCCGTCTTCAAGGTTCCGCACGCGATCGAGTTCGCAGTCCCCGCATCTCCGGAGCGATCGGTGTTCGGCTTGCGCGACGACCGCTTCTGCGTTCTCGCGATGTACGACCTCGATTCGTCGTCGTACCGGAAGAACCCGCTCGCGGCCGTCGAAGCCTTCCGCCGGGCCTTCGGGTCGCGGACCGACGCGACTTTGGTCGTCAAGACCATCAACGCCGACCACAATCCGGACGCCTACCGCGAACTGCTCGACGCGATTGCGGACCTGCCGGACGTTCGGCTGATCGACCGCTACCTCGATCGCCACGCCGTCTACGCGCTCGAGGCGGCCTGCGACTGCTTCGTGTCGCTGCACCGCGCCGAAGGCTTCGGCCTCGCGCTCGCGGAAATGATGTATCTGGGCAAGCCCGTGGTCGCGACCGGCTGGTCCGGCAACATGGAGTTCATGACGCCGATGAATTCCTTTCCGATCGACTATGCGCTGAAGCCGCTCGCGCGGACGATCGGCGTCTACGAACGGGGACCGGCATGGGCGGAAGCCGACGTCGATCAGGCGGCGCACGTCCTCGCCCGGCTCGTCGACGACGCGACGCTCCGTCGTGCTACGGGCACTCGCGCCGCCACGCACATGCGCAGGCACTTCGCTCCGGCTCGGATCGGTTCGCTGTATCGGAAGCGCCTCGGTCTGCTGTCGCTTCGTCGCCCCCGGTGAGGCGATGACGGGCACGACGTTATGATCCGCGCGGCGCGCTTCGGCTCGCCGTCGCCGACCATCGACCGACCGCTCTCTACGACGCTGAAGATCGCCTCATGCAACCTCGTCTCATCGGAAAAGTATCGCAGCGCCTGCGTGCCCTGATCAAGGGCGGCGACGACTGGGGAGTCGTTCGCGAGGTCGACATCGCCACCCTGGGGCTGATGGAACGCGTGCGCGACGAGTGGCAGTCCCGCCAGCAGACGCGCGGCGAGACGCGCTTCGGGCTGCCGCAACTGCTGCGCTCGTTGCACCGCGTGCACGATTCCGACGCCCGCAAGGCGGTGGCGGCGTTCGAGCGTCGGCCCAGGCGGCTGCCCGAACACCGGCTGGGCCGCGATGGAAAGGCGCAAGCGCTCGACGCGGCTTTCTTCGCGCGTCGGCGCTACACGATCGACGAGCTGACGGACTTCGCGGACGCGGTGTTCCTCGAGATCGCGTATCGATGCGTGCTCAAGCGCGAGCCCGATCCGGCGGGTTTCACCGGCTTCGTGCGCCCGTTGCGCGAAGGCGTCCGCGATCGCGTCGACGTCCTGCGCGCACTCAGCGTGTCCCCCGAGGGAAAGGGGCAACAGGTCGAGATCCTCGGCCTGCGTCGGTTGACGTTCTGGCGTCTGGCCGAACGGATCCGTCATGTCGGCCCTCTCGTCGGCTGGCTGCATGCCGTGGGCAGTGCGGGGCAGATCGCGCGGCGCCTGCAGGTGCTCGAGGCCCGCAGCGAAGCGGGCCATCAGGAACACGCCGACCTGTTGCAGACGCTCGTGGCCAGCGACATCGCGAAGATCAGCGAGTCGATCGCACTGATCGAGAAGTCGCAGGTGCAGGTCGAGACCGCCGTGCTCGGGCTGTCCAACCGCTACCGGCGATTCCTGCTCGAAGCGGAGATGCGCGATGCGGCGCGCGGGTCCGGCGAGGACGAGGAGGCGCTCCGAGCGAGTCGTCGCCTCGAGCGACTGGAGGCTGCGGTGCGCGAGGATCGGTCGCGCCTCGACGCGCTCGCCAACGCGATGGGACACCGTCGCCCGAACGAAACCCGGCTTTAGGCTTTTCCCGAGAAACCAGCATCGAACATGACGAAACGAATCGCGATCCTCGGCGTGCAAGTTCCCTTCGTGCGGGGCGGAGCCGAGATGCTCAACGACGAGCTGGTGCGCCAGATCAACCTGCGGTCCGATCGCTTCGATGCGGTGGCCGACCTGATACAGCTGCCGTACAAGTGGTACCCCGACACACAGGTGCTGAACCACATGCTCGCGTGGAAGATGCTCGACATCACCGAGGCCGACGGGCATCCGATCGATCTCGCGATCGCGACCAAGTTTCCGAGCTACGCCGCCGACCACTCGAACAAGGTGCTGTGGCTCGTCCATCAACACCGCATGTTCTACGACCTGGAAGGCACGCGCTTCGACGTGCTGTCGACCAACGAAGACGATCGCGCGGCGCGCTTCTGCGCGCGACGCGCCGACACGCTGGCCGCACGCAGCTGCAAGGCGCACTTCGCGATCGCCGAGACCGTGGCGGCGCGGCTGCAGCGTTACAACGACATCGAGGCGCAGGTGTTGCATCCACCGCCCCGTCTGCGCGATCGCATCGAGCCGGGCGAATTCGGCGACTACATCCTGTACGTCGGGAGGCTCGAGTCGATCAAGCGCATCGAGTTCCTGATCGATGCTCTGGCGATCGACACGACCTCGAAGGCCATCGTCCTCGGCGCCGGCAAGTATCGCGACGTGCTGGTCAAGCGCGCAGAGAAGCTGGAACTCGGCGGGCGCTGCGTGTTCCCGGGTTTCGTCTCGGACGAGGAATATCTCCGCTATCTGGCGAATTGCCGAGCGGTGTACTACGCACCGGTCGACGAGGACTACGGCTTCGCGACCGTCGAGGCGTTCCTCGCGGAGAAGCCGGTACTGACGTTCAGGGACAGCGGCGAGCCGCAGGCGATGGTGGGCAAGACCGGCGCCGGCTGGATCGCGCAAGAGTCCACGGCCGAGGCGCTCGCGGCGCTCACGGCGAGGGTCAGCGCCGCATCCGCTGCGATGCTGCATGACACCGGGTACCTCGCGCGCCCGTTCGCGCGCGGCATCCATTGGGACGCGGTACTGCACCAGCTCGTCGAAGCGCATCTGTGATGTCGAATCCCGTCCGTCCGATCCCGTCGAGCCCGATCCGCATCGCCCTAGTCACGCCCTGGCCACCGGACGCATCCGGCATCGCCGACTTCGCGCGTGACCTTGCACTCGGTCTCGTCGATGCCGGCCACGAGGTCGACATCTACACGCGTAACACCGAAGCGGTGACGATCGATGGCGCCAGCCTGATCCACGTTCCGCAGGACTGGGACGGCGCGGAACTCGACGCGCACGCTTTCCGTCTCTATCAGCTCGGCAACCACGCCGACTATCACGCGTGGATGATGACCGCGCTGCTCGAGAAGCCGGGGGTCGTGCAGGTTCACGACTTCGTGCTGCATCACCTGTTGATCGGCCTGACCCAGGACGTCGACGACTGGCCGAGCTATGTTCGGGCCGTTCGCGAGTGGTACGGCGACGATGTCGCGGAGCGCGCCGAGATGGCGCTCTTCGGCAAGACCACCCCGCTGTGGGAAAGCGCATCGGTGATCGATTATCCGTTCTTCGAGTTCTTCGTCTCGCACGCCGAGGGCGCGCTCGTGCATTCGCGCTTCGCCGCCTCGCGCATCGTCAAGCGCCTGCCGCGCATCCCGATGCGACAGGTCGATCAGACCTATCGCCATCAGTCGTCGCGCGTGCGCACGTCGCTCGTTCGCGTCGGCATCTTCGGGGGCGTGCAGGAGAACAAGAAGATCGACTGGATCATCGAAGCCTTCCGACAGCTCGACAAGGTGCTCGCGCCGGTCGAGGTGACTGTGGTGGGGACCGTCTCGGGCCAGAGCGAGCTGCTCGTTGCCCGAGCGAAGGAGCTGCCGTACCTGTCGATCAGGTTCATCGGCCGCGTCGACGAGGCCCGGTTCATCGAGGAGCTCGAACGGACGGACCTCTGCATCTCGTTGCGGCATCCGACGATGGGCGAGACGTCGGCCATCGTGATGCGCGCGCTCCAGCACGGCGTGCCCACCATCGTCAGCGACACCGGCTGGTACGCCGAGCTGCCCGCCGAAGTGAAGAAGATCCCCCTCGACAACGCGCCGTACGTGCTGTCGTCGGTCATCGCACGACTGCTGACGGAGCCGGGCCTCTACGCGGAGTGGGCGGCGGCGTGCGCCGAACTGCCGACGACGCTCGACCTGTCGCACAGCAGGATGATCGACGAGATCGTCGACTTCCTGCAGTCGTACCGCGCCGAGCGTCTCGTCGCCGATCGGGTGACGAACCACCTCGCCGATCTCGGCTTCCTCGGCGACGCCGCGGAGCGTCACATCTTCGAGAAGATCGCCCGGCGTTCCGTGCTCTAGCCACGCGTCAGCGCGGCTTGACCTCGAGGCCGAACAGCGAGATGCCGAGGATGCGAGGGTCGTCGCCCACGTGCATGAGGCGCGGCGACGTCGGGTTGTCGACGACGATCTTGACGTCGACGAAGCCGTCGCCCGCCTGGATCGGAAGGCTCAGCGTCTGGCGCGGCCGATCCGAGGTGAACGCGAAGGAGCCGGTGGGCAAGTCGTTGACGTAAGACTTGCCGGTGACCTTCGTGTGGCCCGGTACCAGGAAGGCGCCGCAATCGAGCGTCACGGTGCCCGAGAAACCGGGCCTCACGCGAAACGCCAGGTGCGACTCGCTGTCGCCGGACCACACGTGCTCGCCTTCGGGCGGCGACCATCCGGATGCGAGGAAGTAATCGTTGAAAGCGGTCGCGCTCGCGAGAACGGTCAGATTGCCGGCATCCGTGATGTCGGGCAATCGGTAAGGCGAGAAGACGATGTCGAGCGCCTCGAAGGCGACCGGCTGGTTGCGCGATCCGCGTTCGACCCGCACCGTGAAGCGCGGATTCGCGCGCACTTCGTCGGGATTGCAGCGCGCCGTCTCCGTGAAGAGGATGTGCCAGTTCTTGTTCAGGCAGAACAGGTTCTCGTGGCGCCGCTTCGCGATGGCCTCCGCCCCGACGAGGTTGGTCCACAGCCAGCCCCAGTCCTGTCGGTTGTCGAGGTCGAGGACGATGCGTCCGCCGGCCGCCGCGTCCTTGATGCCGTCGTAGAGCTTGACGACGCCCGGCTGGTTGTATTGATCGAGATCGCGCACGGGTCGATGGATCTTCCAGTACGTCAGGCCCACGCAGACCACGGTAAGGACGACGGCGCCGAGCCGCACGCGTCGCGAGGTACGGCCGATGCGCAGCGCCAGGTACGCCACGATCGCGAAGAGGATCGCCGGAGTCGTGTAGTAGTAATAGCCGAGGTAGGTCAAAACGAGATAGTCGATCCCGTAACGCGCGTAGACGAAGAGGGCGACCGTCGATGCGGCGAGGATGACGATCAGCGCCGCGACGTACCCGCGCAGCGGTGGGACGTCGCGCGAGGCCGAGACCGCGAGCGAAGCGGCGGCCAGTGCGCCGACCATCGGTGCGAGTCCGCCCCAGAAATCCGCGAGGAACAGCAGGCTCTCCCGCATCGGATGGACGACGCGATCGTTGCTGAAGTGCAGATACCCGGACACCGGTCCCGGAAAGTGGATCAGCGTCTCGATCACGAGCGGCACGAAGAAGAGCGCCAGTATCCCCAGCGCGACGCCGATCGCCTTGCCGTGCAGGCGGAAGAACGCTGCGCCCACGACGCGACGCTCGGGCACGCGCCGGTACCAGACCAGGTTCCCGATGACAGCGAAGACGAAGACGAGACCGATCGTGGACACGAACGAGACGTGTCCGTTGACGAGGAAGCCGGTGGCGATCGCGAGCGTGACGAGCGAATCGGCGCGTCCGGTCGCTAGCCTCGCCATCGACAACGTCATCGCCGCGAACGGGAACACGTACAGGTTCGGGAACCAGACGTCGGCGAAGAAGTTGTAGTTGAAGAACGCGATGACGACGGCGAAGACCGACGTCAGGCAGACCCCGTCCAGCCAAGCCCCCGAAATCTTCCGGAACTCTCGCGAGACGGCGACGATCCAGGCCGCGGTGTAGAAACAGGCGACCAAGAGTTGCCCGGAAAACGCGGACCTGGTCAGGTGCAGGACGTCGTTGAACAACCACTCGCCGAAAGCAAGGACGTAGAGGATCGCAGGCCCGGGATGATGGACGCCGATCCGCGAGTAGTTGCCCTTCAGAAGCGCGAAGTGCTTGGCGTCCTGGATCAGCAGGCTGTTGGCCGCGAAGTCGCCGATCTCGAAGTTCTGCACGTCGATCCCGGACCACGCGGCGGTGAGGATCGCGAGGCCCACGGCGAGAAACATCGCCAGGTCGATCGAGCGGCTCGGACGCGGAGTCGTCGCGGCATCGGCCGCGGGAGGATGGGTATAGGTGGTCATGGGAAGGGGAGAAAGCTGGTCGTTCGCGACGGCGAGCGCGACGACGATCCGCGGGTCTCTACGCAACGATCCGCGAAGCCGCTCCGCGCAGGATCGCAGGGGGCAGGAGCGGAAGGGGCCGCATTCTAACCCGCCCGATCGAGGGTCCGGCCGTCATTGGTCCTCCGCTTCGCGTCCCCGCCCCGAGTCCACCGACCGGCCCAGCACGCGGGTGCAGCGAGAGGTCTTTGCTACACTGCAACGATTCCTCCGAGCCGTCCCCACGCCAGCGCCGATCGTCTTCGTGCTCCCGCGGTCTCCCGACGGCCTCTCCCGGTGCGTCGGCGTCACCTCCCTCGCCCGTCGCTCCAATGAACGCTGCCTCCGTCACCTGCGCCTCGCGGTCCCCGCGCCGACTAAACGCGGCCACGCACGGTTCGCGATGAGAGGCGACGTCGATACGATCCCCCTTGTCGTCGATCTCGACGGCACGCTGGTCCACACGGACATGCTGCACGAAACGACGTTGCGGCTCGTCAAGGACGCGCCGATGCAGGTCCTCGTCGTGCCTTCGTGGCTGTCGAAGGGCAAGGCCGTGCTCAAACGGCGCATCGCGGAGCGCGTCCGCTTTGACGCCGCGTCTCTGCCCTACAACCTCGAGCTGCTCGAGTGGCTTCGCGCCGAACGGGCGGCGGGACGCAAGCTCGTGCTGTGCACGGCGTCCGATGCCTCGATCGGCGAAGCGATCGCCGGGCACCTCGATCTCTTCGACACCGTCATCGCCAGCGATGGAGTCGTCAACCTGTCCGGCAGCCGTAAAGCCGCGGCGCTCGATGCCGCATTCGGACGAGGCGGTTACGACTATGCCGGCAACTCGGCGAAGGACCTGCCGGTCTGGGCGCACGCGCGTCGTGCGATCGTCGTCAACGCGTCTCAGGCGGTGCTCGGCCGCGCCAGGCAGGAGAGCGGGGTCGAACGCGTCTTCCCGGCGCGGCCGGCCGGACTGCATGTATGGCGCCGCGTGCTGCGCGTCCACCAGTGGCTCAAGAACGCGTTGCTGTTCGTCCCGCTGCTCGCGGCTCACGAGGTCGGCAACCCGAACGCATGGACCTCCGTCCTGATCGCGTTCATCTCGTTCAGCGTGTGCGCGTCCTCCGTCTACATCGCGAACGACCTGCTCGACCTCGAGAGCGATCGACAGCATCCGCGCAAGCGGCTGCGCCCCTTCGCGTCGGGAAGCGTGGCTCCGTGGGTGGGCGTCGTCATCGCACCCGGGCTTTTCGCGCTCAGCATCGGCCTCTCGACGTTCGTCGGCCGCGGTTTCATGGGATGGCTGGCCTGCTACTTCGTCGTGACTTGCGCGTACTCGTGGGCGCTCAAGCGCTACATGATCGTCGACTGCCTCACGCTCGCGATGCTGTACACGTTGCGGATCGTCGCGGGCGCGGCGGCCGCCTCGATGCCGTTGTCGTTCTGGCTCCTCGCGTTCTCCGTGTTCCTCTTTCTTTCGTTGTCGTTCGTCAAGCGTTATGCCGAACTCGAGTTGCAGGCGGAAAACGGGCGACAGAAGGTGCACGGGCGCGGCTACTACACGAGCGATGCGTCGCTGATCCAGAGCCTCGGCGTCACGTCGGGCTATGCATCGGTGCTGGTGCTCGCGCTCTATCTGAACAGCGACGCGGTGCTGAAGCTCTATCGCACGCCCGAAGTGATGTGGGGCACGGTGCCGGTCATGCTGTTCTGGGTGAGTTGGATGTGGATGCGCGCGCATCGCGGACAGATGCACGACGACCCCCTGGTGTTCGCCGTCAAGGATCGTGCGAGTCTCGCTGCCGGCGTCCTCTTCGCCGCGGTCCTGATCGTCGGATCGATCGGGTTGCCATGGTCGCCGTGAGTTCCTGGGGTCGTCTCTCGGCGGCCGACCACGCCGTCCGATATCTGACCGACCCGTGCAACTGCCGGGACCCGGAACACGAGTCCCGTCGTTCGCTGGCCTATGGCAACGGTCGCAGCTACGGGGACGTCTGCCTCAACCCCGGCGGCCTGCTGTGGATCACGACGAAGCTCGACCGCTTCGTCGCGTTCGACGAGGTCGAGGGCCGACTCGTGTGCGAAGCCGGCGTCCTGCTGCGGGACATCCAGCGCGCGATCGTGCCGCGTGGCTGGATCCTTCCCGTCACGCCGGGGACGCAGCTCGTCACGGTGGGCGGGGCGATAGCCAACGACGTCCACGGAAAGAACCACCACGTGGTGGGCTCCTTCGGCGACCACGTCCTCGCGATGCGCCTGCTGCGCAGCGACGGCGAGACGATCGAATGCGGACCCGACCATCGTTCCGACTGGTTCGAAGCCACGGTCGGCGGCATGGGACTGACCGGCGTCGTCACCGAGGCCACGATCCGGCTGCGCCGCGTCGCAGGACCCTGGCTCGACGTCGAGACGATTCCTTTCGGGAACCTCGACGACTTCTTCGTGCTGGCAGACGACTCGGAAACCCGCTGGGAGCAGACGGTCGCATGGATCGACTGCTCGTCGACGGCCGGCCGCGGCATCTTCAAGCGGGGCAACTTCGTCGCCGCCGATCGTCCGGCCCACCAGTCCGGAACGCCGATGCGCATTCCCTTCACGCCGCCCTTCTCGATGGTCAACGCCGCGACCCTGCGACCGTTCAACACGGCCTACTTCCATCTCCAGCGCAAGACCGCGGGACGACGCCTCGTGCACTACGAGCCGTTCTCGTATCCGCTCGACGACGTGCTCGAATGGAATCGCCTCTACGGCTCGCATGGTTTCTACCAGTACCAGAGCGTCGTGCCGAGGCCGATCGCCAAGGAGGCCGTCACCGCCATGCTCGATGCCATCGCGCGCTCGGGGCAGGGTTCGTTCCTCGCCGTGCTGAAGACCTTCGGCGATCGCGCAGCGCGAGGCCTGATGAGTTTTCCGCGGGCCGGCGTCACGCTCGCGCTCGACTTCGCCAATCGCGGCGCGTCGACCGAGCGTCTGTTCGCGCGGCTGGACGACATCGTCCGGGAGGCCGGCGGTCGCATCTACCCGGCGAAGGACGCGCGCATGCCGCGCGACCTCTTCGAATCCGGCTATCCGGGGTTCGCCCGCTTCGCGGCGTTCCGCGATCCCCGAATCAGTTCGGCGATGTCGCGTCGTCTCATGGGCAGTTGATGAACCAGGATCCGAAGAAGATCGTCGTCGTCGGGGCCACGTCGGCCATCGCCGAGCACTGCGCTCGACTGTGGGTGGCCGGGGCCGCCGCTCAGCTCACGCTCGTGGCACGCGATGTCGCGAAGGCCGAGCGCATCGCGGCCGATCTGCGGGTCCGCAATCCGGCCGCGACGATCGACGTGACGACTACCTCGTTCGTCGACCCGGTCGCGATCGCCGCCCTGGCGCAGTCGCTGTCCGCCTCGCGTCCTCCCGACATCGTGCTCGTCGCGCACGGCTCGTTGCCGGACCAGGCCCGCTGCGAAGCGGACATCGCCGCGTGCGACGACGCGCTGATCGTCAACGGGGTCTCGCCGGTGCTCTTCGCCGAGGCTTTCGCCAACCGGATGGCACCGGCCGGTCGCGGAAGTCTCGTGCTGATCGGGTCTGTGGCGGGTGATCGCGGACGGAAATCCAACTATGTCTACGGGGCGGCCAAGGGAATGATGGAACGCTATGCCGAAGGTCTGCAGCACCGCTTCGCAGCGACCGGCCTGCGGATCACGCTGGTCAAGCCCGGACCGACCGACACGCCGATGACGGCCCATCTGAAGGCAGCCGGCACGAGCCTCGCCGATGTCGCGGACGTCGCGAAGCGAATCGTCGGGGCGGCGGACGCCGGACGCGCGGTGGTCTACGCGCCGGCCAAGTGGCGCGTGATCATGACCGTGATCCGCCTGCTTCCGCGAGCCGTGTTCCATCGGATGAACATATGAACGTCGATCGCGAGGCGCCATGAACGAACGAGTCGAACCCGAGGAAGGCGTCGTCGGCCGCAAGTCCGACCGCATCCTCCTGCCGGGCGGTGCGGGACTGGTCGGCCAGAACCTCGTCGCGCGGCTGGTCGCCCGCGGCTACACCGACATCGTCGTGATCGACAAGCATCGCGCGAATCTCGACGTGCTCCGTCGCGTGCAGCCCGGCATCACCGTCGAATTCGCCGACCTGTCGCGGCCCGGCGAATGGGACCGCCTCTTCGACGGTGCCGACGTCGTCGTGATGCTCCAGGCGCAGATCGGCGGCATCGACTGGCAGGACTTCGTGCGCAACAACGTCGACTCGACCCGGGTCGTCCTCGACATCGTCGAGCGGAAGCAGATTCCCTATCTGGTTCACATCAGCTCGTCGGTCGTCGAGTCGGTCGCCGACGACTTCTACACGCGCTCGAAGAAGGAACAGGAGCGGATGGTGCTCGACAGCGGCATCGTGTGCCCGATCCTGAGGCCCACGCTGATGTTCGGCTGGTTCGACCGCAAACACCTGGGCTGGTTGTCGCGTTTCATGAGGAAGGTGCCGATATTCCCGGTGCCGGGCGATGGGCGCTACATGCGGCAGCCGCTGTATGTCGGCGACTTCTGCAACGTCATCATCAGCTGCATCGAGCATCGCGTGCGCGACGGTATCCACAACATCTCGGGACACGAGCGGATCGACTACATCGACATCATCCGCGACATCAAACGCGTGACGCGGGCGAAGGCATCGATCGTCAAGGTGCCGTATGGTCTCTTCCATTCGCTGCTCGCGACCTGGGCGCTGTTCGACCGGAACCCGCCGTTCACGACGCAGCAGCTCGCCGCGTTGATCGCCAGGGACGAGTTCGAGGTGTCGGACTGGCCCGGCCGCTTCGGTGTCGCTTACACCCCGTTCGCCCGGGCCATCGACGAGACCTTCAACGACGCGCGCTACGGCCACGTCGAGCTCGAGTTCTGACGTGGGCCAGCGCATCGCCGTCCTCGGCGCGGGGCCCATGGGGCTCGCGGTCGCCTATCAGCTCGCTCGCGACGGGCACGTCCCGGTCGTCTTCGAGGCCGACGACCGGGTCGGCGGCATGAGCGCGGCGTTCGACTTCTCCGGTCTCACCATCGAGCGCTACTACCACTTCCACTGCATCTCCGATCACGCGTTCCTGAAGATGCTCGACGAGCTCGGAATCGCGGACCGCATGCACTGGGTCGAGACGAAGATGGGTTACTGGTACGGCAACCGCCTGCAGGCCTGGGGCAATCCGCTCGCGTTGCTGCGCTTCCGCGGTCTCGGACCGATCGCGAAGATCCGCTACGGCCTCCATGCCTTCCTCTGCACGAAACGGAAGGACTGGCGTCCACTCGATCACGTCGAGGCCATCGGCTGGATCAGGCGCTGGGTCGGCGCGCAAGCGTACGAGGTGCTGTGGCGTCGTCTGTTCGACTACAAGTTCTACGACCTCGCGGACAACCTGTCGGCGGCCTGGATCTGGAGTCGCATCCGACGGATCGGTCGCTCGCGCTACGACCTCTTCCGCGAGAAGCTCGGCTATCTCGACGGCGGATCCAGTACGCTGCTGGAGGCCATGCGCGCCGACATCGAAGCGCACGGCGGCGTCATGCGGCTGAAGTGCCCGGTGTCGCGCGTGGTCATCGATGCTGGACAGGTCACCGGCATCGAGGCCGGCGGTCTGCCGGAGGCCTTCGACAAGGTCGTCAGCACCGTGCCGCTGCCCTATGTCCCACGACTGATGCCGGACCTTCCGGCCGACATCCTCGAACGCTTCGCGCGGCTGAAGAACATCGCCGTCGTATGCGTGATCGCCAAGCTCCGCCGCGCGGTCACGAACAACTTCTGGTTGAACACGAACGATCCCGACATGGACATCCCCGGCCTCGTCGAATACACCAACCTGCGTCCGTTGGACGAGCACGTCGTGTACGTGCCCTTCTACATGCCCGGCGAACATCCCAAGTTTGCCGACGAAGACCGGGTCTTCCTCGACAAGGTCCGCACCTATCTCAAGAAGATCAATCCACGCCTCGTCGACGACGACTTCATCGACATGCGTGCGAGCCGTTATCGCCACGCGCAACCGATCTGTCAGCCCGGCTACCTGGAACAGCTTCCCCCGGTCGCGCTGCCGGTCCGCGGCCTCTGGGTCGCCGATACGTCCTACTACTATCCCGAGGACCGGGGCATCTCGGAGAGCATCGACTTCGGCAGGAAGATGGCACGGGATGCGGTCGCGTGATCCGTGCGTTCGGGTCGCGGCAGTTCGTCCTCTTCCTCGTTACCGGCGGTACCGCCGCGGCCGTCAACTTCGCATCGCGCATCGTCTACAACCGATGGATGGGATTCTCGGCGGCCGTCGTGCTCGCCTACGTCACGGGCATGATCACGGCCTTCGTCCTCGCGCGGCTCTTCGTCTTCAGGGACAGCAAGCAGGCGGTCCATCGTTCCGTCGTCTTCTTCGTTCTCGTCAACGTCGTCGCGATCCTGCAGACCTGGGCCATCAGCATCGCGCTGGCTTACTACCTGCTCCCCGCGCTCGGCGTACGCAGCTACGTGGCCGAGATCGCGCACGCCGCCGGCGTGGTGGTGCCGGTCTTCACCAGCTATCTCGGCCACAGGCGCTGGTCGTTCCGCGCCTGACCGCGATGAACGTCCGTCGCGCGGTCGTCGGCTTCCTGCTCGTCACCGTCGCCTACCTCGCGGCGCTGGCTTGGGCCGATTCGCGCAATCAGGTCTTCTCCGCGCTGCCGCGGCTCGTCTCGGCGCTTCCGCTGCTCGCCGCGATGTCGCTGCTGTCGTACGTGGTGCGCTATGCACGCTGGCGCTGGTTGCTGACCCGCGCGGGCTTCCGGACCGCCGTGGTGCCCGGCTTCCTCGCCTACCTCGCGGGCTTCGCATTCACCGCCACGCCGGGCAAGGTCGGCGAGCTGCTGCGCATCCGTTATCTCGTTCCTCGAGGCGTGCCGGCAGATCGCGTGGTCGCGGCCTTCGTCTACGAACGTGCTTTCGACCTCGTGGTCGTCCTCTTTCTCGCATCGCTGTCGATCCTGCGCTCGAGCGTATTCCTGCTCGCGCTTGCCTTCGTCTTCGCGTTCGTCGCAATCGTCGTGCTGATTGCGACCCATCCCGATTGGCTGGACCGATCGTCGGCGCGCTTCAAGCTCGACGAACGAGGAGCGCCCGCGCGCTTCGTCGGCACGCTGCGCGACGGCCTCGCGCTGTGCAGGACGTGGGCGACGCTGGCGGACGCGTCGGTCGCGGTCGTCACCGGCATCGTCGCGTGGAGCATCACGTCCGCCTCGTTCGTATGGCTGCTCGGCGCGCTCGACGTACCGCTCGCGACACGTCCCGCATTCGGGATCTACCCGACCGCGATGCTGGCGGGCGCCGCTTCGATGCTGCCCGGGGGCATCGGCTCGACCGAAGCCGCCATCGTCGCGCTGCTGGCCGTCGCGGGCGTTCCGCTCGCGCTTGCGACCCTCGCGGCCGTGGGCATCAGGCTCGCCTCGCTGTGGTTCGCCATCGTCTGCGGCTTCATCGCGGTCGCGACGCTCGAATGGGCGGCCGCGTCGACGGGGCGGCGGCGGCCCGCTATATGATCCGGTTCCCCGAAGCCCGACGCGTCCGCACGGATTGCTTGCGCATACGTCGCGCGGACCGCATCGCCGCCGCTTTCCCGACTTCTTCACGAACCCCCAACAACTCCTCATGCCCAAGACAGCCATCATCACTGGTATCTCCGGCCAAGACGGCGCCTATCTCTCCCAGCTCCTGCTCGACAAGGGCTACAAGGTCTTCGGTACCTACCGCCGCACCAGCTCCGTCAACTTCTGGCGGATCGAGGAACTCGGCATCGACAAGCATCCGAACCTCGAACTGGTCGAGTACGACCTCACCGACCTGGGCACCAGCATCTCGCTCGTCAAGCGAGCCGAACCCGACGAGATCTACAACCTCGCGGCGCAGAGCTTCGTCGGCGTGTCGTTCGAGCAGCCGACGACGACCGCGCATATCACCGGCATCGGCGCGCTCAACCTGCTCGAGGCGATCCGCCTGCTGAACACGAAGATCCGCTTCTATCAGGCCTCCACGTCCGAGATGTTCGGCAAGGTGCAGGCGATCCCGCAGAAGGAGGACACGCCGTTCTATCCGCGCAGCCCCTACGGCGTCGCCAAGCTGTACGCGCACTGGATGACGATCAACTATCGCGAGTCGTACGACATCTTCGGCTGCAGCGGCATCCTCTTCAATCACGAGTCGCCGCTGCGGGGCCGCGAGTTCGTCACGCGCAAGATCACCGACACGGTAGCCAAGATCAAGCTCGGCAAGCAGGACGTCCTCGAGCTCGGCAACATGGATGCGAAGCGCGACTGGGGCTTCGCGAAGGAATACGTCGACGGCATGTACCGCATGCTGCAGGTCGACACGCCCGACACCTACGTGCTCGCGACGAACCGTACCGAGACGGTCCGCGACTTCGTGACGATGGCGTTCGCTGCGGCCGGCTTATCGATCGAATGGAGCGGCGAGGCCGAGTCCGAAGTCGGCAGGGACACGGCGACCGGCAAGACGCTGATCCGCGTCAACCCGCGCTTCTATCGTCCGGCCGAAGTCGAGCTGCTGATCGGCGACGCGAGCAAGGCCGAGGCGGTGCTCGGCTGGAAGCCCACGACGACGCTCGAGCAGCTGTGCCAGATGATGGTCGAGGCGGATCTGCGCCGCAACGCCGGGGCGGGATCCTTCTGACCTCGCAAGAGACGAGCGAGTCCACGCGATGACGAGCGATCCTGTGGGCGACGCGGCCGCGTCGCACGGCCGCCGCGTGCTGCTGACCGGAGCGCGCGGCTTCACCGGCGGCCCGATGCGTCGCGAGCTCGAGGCCGCGGGCT
>CALMOR010000216.1:0-240 GCA_937872165.1 uncultured Burkholderiales bacterium
GCTCTACACGCCCGAATGTCGGCAGTGCAAGTTCTGCCTGTCGCGAAAGACCAACCTCTGCCAGGCGATCCGCGGCACGCAGGGCCGCGGGCTGATGCCCGATGCGACGAGCCGCTTCTCGAGCCAGGGGGAGCCGCTCTTCCACTACATGGGCACGTCGACGTTCGCCAATCACATCGTCGTCCCCGAGATCGCGCTGGCCAGGATTCCATAGCCAGCGCCGCGCCAGCCGGCCATTCC
>CALMOR010000216.1:250-8039 GCA_937872165.1 uncultured Burkholderiales bacterium
GGCCAGGATCCGCGACGACGCGCCTTTCGACAAGGTCTGCTACATCGGTTGCGGCGTCACCACCGGGGTCGGCGCGGTGGGGTTAACCGCGAAGGTCGAGGCGGGCGCCAATGTCGTCGTCTTCGGGCTCGGCGGCATCGGCCTGAACGTCATCCAGGGTGCGCGGATGGTGGGCGCCGGACGCATCATCGGCGTCGACGTGAACCCGGCGCGCGAAGCGATGGCGCGCCGGTTCGGCATGACCGACTTCATCGATCCGTCGCAGGTCGATAACGTCGTCGACACCATCGTGGGACTGACCGACGGCGGCGCCGACTACAGCTTCGAATGCATCGGCAACACGAACGTGATGCGCGAGGCCCTCGAGTGCTGCCACAAGGGCTGGGGACAATCGATCGTCATCGGCGTGGCGGAGGCCGGGGCCGAGATCTCGACGCGGCCGTTCCAGCTCGTCACCGGTCGCGTGTGGAAGGGTTCGGCTTTCGGCGGGGCGCGCGGCCGCACCGATGTCCCGAAGATCGTCGACTGGTACATGGAGGGCCGGCTCGCCATCGACGAGCTGATCACGCACACGCTCGCGCTCGACGACATCAACGAAGGCTTCGAGCTGATGAAGCGCGGCGAGTCGATCCGCTCCGTGGTCGTCTACTAGCATGACGATCGAGACCCTGAGCACGAGCGTCTGCCACGGCGGCGTGCAGAGCTTCCACCGGCATGCGTCGGACGCGACCGGACGCCCGATGCGCTTCGGCGTCTTCAGGCCGGAGCACGTCGACTCCGGCGCGCCGGCGCTGATCTTCCTGGCCGGGCTGACCTGCACCGAAGAGACCTTCGCGATGAAGGCCGGCGCGCAACGCCACGCGGCCGAGCACGGGCTGGTGCTGGTCACGCCCGACACGAGTCCGCGCGACACCGGCATCGAGGGCGCGAGAAGCGCGTGGGATTTCGGCGAGGGCGCCGGCTTCTATCTGGACGCGACCGAGGCACCGTGGTCCGCGAACTTCCGCATGGAAAGCTACGTCGCCGACGAACTGATCGAGCTCCTCGTCGCGAGCTTCGGCGTCGATCGCGAGCGCGTGTCGGTCTTCGGCCACTCGATGGGCGGACACGGCGCGCTGACGCTCGCGTTGCGGCATCCGGGACTCTTCCGCTCGGTGTCCGCGCTCGCGCCGATCGCGACGCCGACGCGATGCCCGTGGGGACGCAAGGCCTTCGCGCGTTATCTCGGGCCGGACCGCGACAGTTGGGCGAGCCATGACGCCAGCCTGCTGATGAGCGATGCCCATCGGCCCTATCCCGACGGCATTCTCGTCGACCAGGGACTCGACGACTCCTTCCTGAGCGTGCAGTTGCATCCCGAAGCCTTCGAAGAGGCCTGCGCCCGCGCCGACCAGCCGCTGACGTTGCGCAGGCATGCGCGCTACGACCACGGCTATTATTTCGTCTCGACCTTCGTCGCCGATCACATCGCGTTCCACGCGGCAGCGCTGGTCCGGTGAAGCCCGGTCCGCAGCGCGATCGGCGCGGACGTGACGAGCGAGACAGCCCGCGAGGGCGAGGACCATGGACACGAGTACCTTCGACTACATCATCGTCGGCGCCGGCACGGCGGGCTGCGTGCTCGCCAACCGGCTCTCGGCCGATCCGCGCGTATCGGTGCTGGTCATCGAGGCCGGTGGCATGGACGACTACGCGTGGATCCACATCCCGGTCGGCTATCTCTACTGCATCGACAACCCGCGCACCGACTGGCGCTATCGCACCGAGGCCGAAGCGGGACTGAACGGACGCACGTTGATCTACCCGCGCGGCAAGGTCATCGGCGGCTCGTCGTCGATCAACGGCATGATCTACATGCGAGGCCAGAAGCACGACTACGACGACTGGGCCGCCGCCGGCAATCCGGGCTGGAGCTGGGACGACGTGCTGCCGCTGTTCCGCAAGAGCGAAAGCCATTGGTCGCTCGACGAGTCCGCGCGGCGGCATGCGGGCGAGACCGACGTGGCGCGCAGCGAACGTACGCTCTTCCACGGCCACGACGGTGAATGGCGCGTGGAGAGGCAGCGTCTGCACTGGGACGTCCTCGACGCGTTCCGCGACGCGGCCGCCGAAGCCGGCATCCCCCGTACCGACGACTTCAATCGCGGCGACAACTACGGCTGCGGTTACTTCGAGGTCAACCAGCGCCGCGGAGTGCGCTGGAACGCATCGAAGGCCTTCCTTCATCCGCTCATCAAGGGCCGGCACGAACGTCGCAACCTCGTGCTGGTCACCGAGGCGCTCGACACGGCGCTCGAGTTCGACGGCCGCACCTGCACCGGCGTGACGTTCAAGCAGCGCACCGTCGAGTTCCGCGTCCATGCGCGCGCCGAGACCGTGCTCTGCGCCGGGTCCATCGGCTCGCCGTCGCTGCTGCAACGGGCCGGCATCGGCGCGCCCGAAGTCCTGCATGCGGCCGGTATCGGCGTGCGCCATCCGTTGCCCGGCGTCGGCGAGAACCTCCAGGACCATCTGCAGTTGCGGATGGCCTTCCGGCTCGTCAACGCACGTACGCTCAACACGTTGGCGAGCGCGTGGCACGGCAAGGCATGGATGGGCCTCCAGTACATGACGATGCAGCGAGGACCGATGGCGATGGCACCGAGCCAGCTCGGGGCCTTCGCGAAGAGCACGCCCGATCAGGTCTACCCGAACGTCCAGTACCACGTGCAGCCGCTGTCGCTCGATCGCTTCGGGTCGCCGCTGCACACCTTCCCCGCGTTCACCGCTTCGGTCTGCAACCTGAGGCCGGTCTCGCGCGGTCGCGTGCACGTCGTGTCGCCCGACCCCGCGAAGCATCCGCGGATCGCACCGAATTACCTCTCGGCCGACATCGACCGCAAGGTCGCGGCCGACTCGATCCGGCTGACCCGCACGATCGTCGCTCAACCCGCGATGCGCCGCTATCGCCCCGTCGAGTTCCTGCCCGGGCCGAGCTACGACACCGACGAGGAGCTCGCGACCGCGGCGGGCGACGTCGGCACCACCATCTTCCATCCCGTCGGTACCTGCAAGATGGGGCCTGCCAGCGATCCAACGGCGGTGGTCGACGCGGACCTGCGGGTCCACGGCATCGAGCGGCTGCGCGTGGTCGACTCGGCCATCATGCCGACCATCACGTCGGGGAACACCTGTTCGCCGACGATCATGATCGCGGAGAAGGCCGCGGTGCTGATCCGCGCGGCCTACCAGGAACGCTGAGACGCAGACCGCCCGCGCGCGTCGGCCGCAACCGACGATCGTGGCGCACCGACTCTCCATCGAACGAGGATTGCTTCGTGCCGGCAAGTAACGCTTCGAGTTGGAAGCCCACCGCGTTTCTCGTGCTCGCACACGACCAGGAGGAGCACCTGTACCGGCTGGTCCGCTCGTTGAGCGCGGAGCGGTGCCATTGCTTCGTCCATCTCGACAGCAGGATGGATTCCTCCCGGTTCGAAAGCATGGTCGCAGGTTCGCCCGAAGTGACGATCCTGCCGCCCGATCGACGCAGGGCGATTCACTGGTGCGGCTTCAGCATGGTCGAGGCGACCCTCGAGCTTCTGCGCGAGGCTGCCGCGACCGGACGGTTCGAGAGATTCGTGCTGCTCTCCGGCAAGGATTACCTGATCAAGGATCTGCGGACGGTCCTGGTCAGGATCGCGGAAGACCGCGAATTCATCCAGGTCGATCGCGTGCTGTCGCCGGACGGATCGTCTCAATTCGATCGATGCGCGAATCGCTGCTTTCTCGGCGACAACGCCGTTGCCGCGCTTCGATCGGGAAACGCCTTCCTGTCCCGCATCGCCCGAAAACTCGAAAGGCGTTGGCGCCGGCGGATCCCGAAGGGGATGACCATCTACTACGGTCCTTCGTGGTGGTGTCTGACCCGCGAAGCCGTCGCCGAGATCTTCGCCCTCGTCGAACGACGACCGCGCGTGCTTGCCTGGTTCAGGTTCGCTCGCTCGCCGGACGAGATGTTTTTCCAGACCGCGATCAAGTCGACGAGTCGCGCGCCGTTCATCGCGCTCGACAACACGACCGCCTCCGTGTTCACCGGCGAGCCGAATCGGCAGGCCCTCCACTACGTCGACTGGGCGCGACCCAATCCGGCGTTGCCGCGCACGCTCGAGTGCGATGACTTCGAAGCGGTTCGGAACAGCACTGCCTTGTTCGCCCGAAAGTTCGATGCCGTTCGGTCGGCGCGCCTTCTCGAGAGGATCGATCGCCACCTGGACGCCTCCGCTCCGTCCGATTGACGGTATGGCTGGCGTCACGGCGACGCGCCGGACATCGGCGCTCGACCAATGCTTCCGACACGACTGGCGCAAGCGCGGGCCGGCCGTCCGTCGGTCGTCGCGCTCGCGCCGTCCCGTGCACGCACACTTCGACTACGGCGCGCTGCCCTGGGTCGCCAGCGGTTCGTCGGCCTCGATGGACGCCGCGACCGGCGAGCCGCGCAGCGCGGCGCACAGCGCGCCGAGGAGCACGTAGCCGACCGCGAGCGCATAGACGATGCGCGGTGTCGTCGCGTCGGGGAGGAAGAGGCGGCCGTCCGCGAACGGCGAGTGGATCAGGCCCACCAGCGTCATCGCGGCCGAGACGATGCAGAGCCACGTCGCCGCGATCAGCCGGCGGTCGATCACCCATACCATCCACGTGGCCCAGATCATCGCCGTCACGATGAAGCCGTTGCCGAGCATCGTCAGCACCGTCAGGTTGCGCTGCACGTCGGGCGGCAAGGCCAGCACGTCGACGCGCGCAACGCCGATCACGCCACCCATCTCGATGTTGACGAGGTTGGCGATCACCGGGATCAGCGCGAGCGCGATCGCCTGGATGTGCTTGGGTTCCGACTCGTGGACGGCCTGCGCGCTCATCTCGAGGCCCACGTAGACCAGGATGGGGACGACGATCGACTCGGGCAGCGCCGAGATCAGCACGCCGATGAGACCGGTCGCCGCGCCGATCGAGATGAAGAGCCCGGTCGCGAGCGTGTAGGCCGCGCGGCTGCCCATGCGCTTGTAGGCCGGGTGTCCGATGTACGGCGTGTTCTGGACGACGCCGCCGCAGACGGCCGCGGCCAGCGTGGCGATGCCCTCGACCAGGATGATGGTGCGCGTCGAGTAGCGGTCGCCGGCGAGCGCCGCGGACTCCGCGACGTCGATGCCACCGACGATGGTGAGGAAGGCGGCGGGCAACGCGAGCGGAATGAACTGCCACGCGAGGTCGAGCCCTCCGACGAACGCGAGCGACGGCCACGGCAGATGCAGGCCGAAGGTGCCGCCCGTGACCGGGATGACCGGCGGCTCGTAGCCGACCGACTTCGCGAGCGTGTACGCGGCGAGCCCGGCGACCACCGACGCCACCACGGCCGGGATGCGCGCGGGCAGGCGCACGCCGCCGATCAGGGTCAGCAGGACGATGCCGAGCGAGACGAAGCCCCCGATCGGTTCGGCCATCACCTTGCTGAACGGGAAGAACATGATCAGCGCGATGCCGACCGCGCTGATCGCGCCGAGCAGCGCGGTCTTCGGCAGGATGCGGCGGATCGCGTCTCCGAAGACCGAAGCGATCAGCTTCGCGATGCCCATCAGCACCAGTACGGCCATGCCGACCTCCCAGGCCTTCATCCCGTCCTTCGTGATCACGAACGCCGGGCCGACGACGCCGAACGACAGCGCGAACATCGACGGCGTGTCGATGCCGAGCGGCATCGCGCACACGTCGTGCCGCCTTTCCTGGCGTGCGAGGCGGAAGGCCAGCCACGTGTAGATGGCGTCGCCGACGAGCACGCCGACCGCGGTACCGGGCACCATCCGCCCGAGCACGATGTCGGCCGGCATTCCGAACACGCCGATCAGGATGCCGCTCATCGAGACCAGCAACGCGAGGTTGTCGATCGACAGCGCGAAGAAGCCGTTGACGTCGCCGCGAGCCGCCCAGCGATAGCGAAAGGGTTCGGTGGTCATCTGCGGACGAGCGCGGTCATGAGAGCTTCTGCACCAGCAGGTATCCGGCGAAGCACGCGACGAGTGCGCCGAGGACATGCGCCACGGCATGGACGAGAGCGCCGCCCGGCCGCCCTTCCTGGAGCAACAGCATCGATTCGCCCGAGAACGACGAGAACGTGGTCAGGCCCCCGAGCAGCCCGGTAATCGTGAAGACCCGCCAGTAGGCGGGCCAGTCCGGGTTGCCCTGGAACGCGGCGATGGCCGCGCCGATCGCGAAGCCGCCCGCGAGGTTGACCGTCAACGTCCCGAGCGGCAACGTCGGCAACAGCGGATTGCGCACGATCTGCGCCAGCCATCGCAACGTGGCCCCGACGATGGAGCCGAGGCAGAGCGCCAAGAAACCCTGCAGCGTCAACGCGCTCATCGACGGACGACGTTCAAGACCGCGAGCGCTCCGACGAAGGAACCCAGCGCCGCGCGGCGGCCACGTCGCTGTCGCGGCTCTCGACCCAGCGATCGCCAGCGGCGGTGGCTTCCTTCTTCCAGAACGGCGCCTCGGTCTTCAGGTAGTCCATCACGAAGCGGCAGGCGTCGAAGGCATCGGCGCGATGGGAGGAACTCGTCGCGACGAAGACGATCGGGTCGGTGGGCAGCAGCCTGCCGTGCCGATGGACGACGACCGTGTCGACCAGCGACCAGCGCGTGGCGGCCTCGACGCAGATGGCCTCGAGCGAACGTTCGGTCATCCCCGGGTAGTGCTCGAGCGTCAGCGCGCCGACGACGGCCTCGTCGCCGCCGACGTCGTTCAGATCGCGCACGATGCCGACGAAGCTCGCGATCGCGCCGACCTGCGGCTTGCCGACGCGCATCGCGTCGAGCTCGACGCCGGCATCGAACGGCTCGGTCTGCACGCGGACCACGATGCCCATCGTCAGCCGCCCGTCACCGGCGGGAAGAACGCGATCTCGGCGCCGTCGTGGAGCGGCGCGTCGGCCGCGGCTATGGCCTGATCGACGGCCGCCCTGACGTTGCGGCCCTCGGCGAGCGCGACCGCCCAGTCTCCGCCGCGCTCGCGCAGCCAGGCCCGCAGTCGGCCCGGCGTGTCGATGCCGGGCGGCAGTTCGCAGGCCTCGCGCGAGACGCCCAGCGCTTCGCGGAGGCCGGCGAAGAAGAGCACGGTCACCTTCATCGGAAGCGTCGCGCGTCCGTCACGCGAGCAGCGCCGCGAACGGGAGGAAGCGGACCCGGTCGCCCTTCGCGATGCGGTGCCCCGGCGGGTTCTCGACGAGCCCGTCCGCCCACGCGGTCGACGTCAACACCGCCGATCCCTGCTTCGGGAAGAGGTCGAGACCGCCGTCCCCATTGCAACGCGCGCGCAGGTATTCCTGCCGCCGGTCGGGCTTCGGCCAGTCGAAGTCGGCACGCAGCGCGTAGCTCGCCGGCGTCACGTCGACGATGCCCTGCATGCGCATCAGCAGCGGCCGCACGAACACGAGGAAGGTCACGAAGCCGGAGACCGGATTGCCCGGCAACCCGACGAACAACGCGTCGCGGATGCGCCCGAACGCGAGCGGCTTGCCGGGCTTGATGCCGATCTGCCAGAAGTCGATGACGCCTTCGGCGTCGACTGCGGGACGGATGTGATCCTCCTCGCCGACCGACACGCCGCCGGACGTGACGATGCAGTCGCTGGCCGCAGCCGCGTCGACCAGCACGCGTCGCGTCGCGTCCAGCGTGTCGGGAACGATGCCGAAGTCGACGATCTCGCAGCCCATCGCTTCGACGAGGCCGCGCATCGTGAAGCGGTTGCTGTTGAAGAG
>CALMOR010000217.1:0-6290 GCA_937872165.1 uncultured Burkholderiales bacterium
AGCTCCTTGACGACGCCG
The DNA here is from genome assembly GCA_937872165.1 of uncultured Burkholderiales bacterium. GTDB lineage: Bacteria > Pseudomonadota > Gammaproteobacteria > Burkholderiales > Burkholderiaceae_D > CAHJXF01. The sequence goes on from CALMOR010000217.1 coordinate 19, forward strand.
GCTCCCGACGACGGGATCTCCATCGACGCCTTGTCGCGCTCGATGGTCACCAGCGACTGGTCGGCGGCGACGGCGTCGCCGACGGCGACCAGCACCTCGATCACCTCGACATCCTTGAAGTCGCCGATGTCGGGGACCTTGAGTTCGATCATGGGGAAGCAGACTCCGTTGTCGCCCTCCCTTGCGAGGGATGAGCCGGGGATGGAAATCGAATGCGGCGGGACCGGTCGCACCGTGTCCCGCCGCGCGCGCCTCAAGCCGTCGCGGGCTTCGGCTTGGCGGCGTCGATGCCGTACTTGCGGATCGCGTCGGCGACCTTCGCGGCGGGCACGGTCCCCTCGTCGGACAGTGCCTTCAGCGCCGCGACGACGACGTAGTGGCGGTCGACCTCGAAGTGCGCGCGCAGCTTCGCTCGCGTGTCCGAGCGACCGAAGCCGTCGGTCCCGAGGACGCGATAGGCCCGACCCTTCGGCAGGTAGGCGCGAATCTGTTCGGCGAACAGCTTCATGTAGTCGGTCGACGCGACGATCGGGCCGACGGTCTTCTCGAGCTGTTGCGCGACATACGGCTGGCGGTCCTTCACGAGCGGGTTCAACAGGTTCTCGCGCGCGACGTCCGCCCCTTCGCGGGCGAGCTCCGTGAAGCTCGTGCAGCTCCACACGTCGGCCGCCACGCCCCAGTCCTTCTCGAGCAGCTCGGCGGCCGCGATGACCTCGCGAAGGATGGTCCCCGAACCGAGAAGCTGCACGCGTGTCTTGGTGCCGGCCGCGCCGCGCGAGAACGGATACATCCCCTTGAGGATGCCCTCCTCCTGCCCCGGCTTGATGCCCGGGTGCGGGTAGTTCTCGTTCATCAGCGTGATGTAGTAGTAGACGTTCTCCTGCTGCTGGATCATCCGTTTCAGACCGTCCTGGACGATGACAGCGAGCTCGTGCGCGAAGGTCGGATCGTAGGAGACGCAGTTGGGGATGGTGGCCGAAAGGATGTGCGAGTGGCCGTCCTGGTGCTGCAGCCCTTCGCCGTTCAGCGTCGTGCGGCCCGCGGTGCCGCCGAGCAGGAAGCCGCGCGCCTGCATGTCGCCGGCGGCCCACGCGAGGTCGCCGATGCGCTGGAAGCCGAACATCGAGTAATAGATGTAGAACGGGATCATGATGCGGTTGTTCGTCGAGTACGACGTCGCCGCCGCGATCCACGAACTCATCGCGCCCGCCTCGTTGATGCCTTCCTCGAGGATCTGCCCCGCCTTGTCTTCCTTGTAGTACGAGACCTGGTCGCGATCGACCGGCTCGTACAGCTGACCCTGCTGGCTGAAGATGCCGAGCTGCCTGAACATGCCTTCCATCCCGAAGGTGCGCGCCTCGTCGGGGATGATCGGCACGACGCGCGGCCCGAGCTGCTTGTCGCGGATCAGCGTGGTGAGGATGCGCACGAAGGCCATCGTCGTCGACATCTCGCGGCCCTCGGCGGTGGCCACCGTCACCGGCTCGAACACCGACAGCGGCGGCACCGTGAACGACTCGTCCGCCCTGACCCGACGCTGCGGCAGATAGCCACCGAGCGCAGCGCGACGCTCGTGCAGATACTTGATCTCGGCGCTGTCGGGATTGGGATGGATGAACGGAACGTCGTGCAGTTGATCGTCGGCGATCGGCAGGCTGAAGCGGTCGCGGAATTCCCGGACCGCGTCGTCGGTCATCTTCTTCTGCTGGTGCGTGGTGTTCTTGCCTTCGCCGACCTTGCCCATGCCGAAGCCCTTGACGGTCTTCGCGAGGATGACGGTCGGCTGGCCGACCGTGTTGACGGCCGCGGTGTAGGCCGCGTAGACCTTGTGGGGATCGTGACCGCCGCGGTTCAGGCGCCAGATGTCCTCGTCGGTCATCTTCGAGACCATCTCCAGCGTCTTCGGGTCCTTGCCGAAGAAGTTCTTGCGCACGTAGGCCCCGTCGTTGGCCTTGTAGTTCTGGTACTCGCCGTCCACCGTCTCCATCATCACGCGCTTCAGCGTGCCGTCGCCGTCCTTCGCGAGCAGCGGGTCCCAGTACGAACCCCAGATCACCTTGATGACGTTCCATCCGGCGCCACGGAAGTCGGCCTCGAGCTCCTGGATGATCTTGCCGTTGCCGCGCACCGGACCGTCGAGGCGCTGCAGGTTGCAGTTGACGACGAAGATCAGGTTGTCGAGCTTCTCGCGCGCGGCCATGCCGATGGCGCCGAGCGACTCGGGCTCGTCCATCTCGCCGTCGCCGCAGAACACCCAGATCTTCCGGTTCGACGTCTTCGCGATACCGCGCGCCTCGAGGTACTTGAGGAAGCGCGCCTGATAGATCGCCTGGATCGGTCCGAGGCCCATCGACACCGTGGGGAACTGCCAGAAGTCCGGCATCAGCTTCGGATGCGGATACGACGTGACGCCGTTGCCGTCGACGTCCCGGCGGAAGTTCGAGATCTGCTCCTCGGTGAGGCGTCCCTCGAGGAAGGCGCGGGCATAGATGCCGGGCGCCGAATGACCCTGGATGTAGAGCAGGTCCCCGCCATGGTCTTCGGTGGGCGCGTGCCAGAAGTGGTTGAAACCGGCGCCGAGCATGTTCGCGAGCGACGCGAACGACGCGATGTGGCCGCCGAGGTCGCCCTCGCCCTTGTTGGCCCGCACGACGATCGCCATCGCGTTCCATCGCATCATCGAGCGGAGACGCTCCTCGATCTCGAGGTTGCCGGGGTTGCGCACTTCCTGGTCGACCGGGATCGTGTTGATGTACGGCGTGCTGGCCGAGAACGGGATCTCGGCGCCGTGCTGCCGAGCGGTGTCGATGAGCTGCGCGAGGAGCTGGTGCGCGCGCGCCGGTCCCTCGCGTTCGATCACGGCGGTCAGCGCATCGAGCCACTCGCGCGTCTCCAGCGGATCGCTGTCGTCCGCATGGGGGGGGACTGCGATCATCATCTGATCCGGCTGGGCGGCCATGGCGTTCTCCTCGTTGTGCATCCGACCGAAGGATCGAGGCGCGATCCGCGTCGGGGACCGAGAGTCGGTGGATGCCGCACGCGCCTCGGTGAATGCCGGGCCGCTCGATGCGAAGTGCTGTTTCGAGCGGAGTGTAGAGGACCGCACGAGGCCCATCAAGCCGACGACCGAGGCATGCCGCATCCGGTCCGAAGCGCCGCCGCGGGACGAGACCACTGCGCTACACTCGACCGCCCGCCGGTCCGCGCCTCCGATCGACGCCCGAGCGCCTCCGAGTCCGCGCTTCCCGATCGCGCAGCAGCCCTCCTTTCCATGACCGATCACGACCCGTCGTCCGACGTCAGCGAACACGTCGATCGAGGCCGCCGCTTCGAACGCGTCCTCGATCGCGTCGGCTCGATGGTCGTGCGACGCGTCTCGGTGCTCGCGCGCTGGTACTGGCTGGCGCCGCTGTTCGCGATCGTCCTCTTCATCGCGGTCATGCTCGCGGTCTTCTACACACTGCGTCGCGACGAGATCGAGCGCCAGCGCGAAGGCCTCTTCCGCGACGTGCAGCAGACCCAGCAGGCGATCGGCGCGCGCATCTATTCGAGTCAGGACGAGATGCTCCAGCTCGCTCACGACTTCGATCGCAGAGGCGAAGCGGAGTCCACCTTCGCGATGAGCGCCCGGACCGTCCTGCGCGGGCATCCCGAGCTGATGAACATCGCGTGGATCGACACCGATCGCACGTGGCGACGCGTCGTCGCATCGGACGTGCAGTTCGACGGCGGCCCGCGCGAGGAGGGAGACCTGATCGAGAACGCGGTCTCGCGGGTCGCCTTCGAGGCGGCACGCGATCGCCGGCAGGCGCGCTACTCGGTCCCCTACGCCGCGGCCGACGGCGACATGTACATGGAACTCCATGTGCCGGTCTACGATGCGGACCGTTTCGACGGCACGCTGGTCGCGGTGACCTCGCTGGCGAGCCTCGCTCGCCTGTCGATGTCGAAGGAAGCGGCCGCGGCGTTCGACGTGATACTGGTCGACAGCGCAGGTCGCATGCTGGTGGACAGGCTCGGCGCGGGCGGCCTGCAGGACCCGCGTCCCACCGAAGGCGCGGTCACGCTGCCGCTCGGTTTCCCCTTGTCGGACGTCTACCTGCGCGCGACCGCCTATCGAACGCGCAGCCAGCTCGCCGACAAGTTCCTGGTGTGGGCGGTGCTCGCGCTGTCGCTGCTGATCGTGTGGACGCTGTTCTCGCAGATGCGCCACCTGCGGGGACGTCAGGAGGCAGAGGCCGCGCGCGACCGGATCTTCAACCTGTCGCTCGACATCCTCGCGGTGATCGACCATCGCGGCCGCATCACGCGGCTGAACCCGGCCTGCGAACGGATCCTCGGGCGCGAGCCGACCAGCCTTCGCGGTGCGTCGCTGCTCGACCTCGTCCATCCCGACGATCGCGACGCGACCACGAACGAGCTCAAGCGCATCTCGGAAGGCGGCGTCAGCAGCGCGTTCGAGAACCGGTGCCGCCGCTTCAATCGGGACGGTACCATCGAGTACCGATGGCTGGTCTGGAACTTCAACCCCGACCTCCAGACCCGCGGCGACAAGCGACTGCTGTACGCGGTCGCCCACGACATCACGCAACGTCGCGCGCGCCAGCACGCGTTGCAGGCGGAGACCACCTTCCGTCGGGCGATGGAGGACTCGATGGCGACCGGCATGCGGGTGCTCGACATGGACGGGCGCATCACGTACGTCAACCCGGCCTTCTGCCGCATGCTCGGTTTCGCCGAGCACGAACTGCTCGGAGCCACGCCGCCGTTCCCCTACTGGCCGCTCGAGTACTACGGCGAGAACTACGAGCGGCTGCGGATGATGCTCGACGGCACGACGCCGCCGTCGGGTCTCGAGGTCCGCGTGCGACGTCGCGACGGGACCAACCTCGACACGCGGATGTACGTCTCGCCGCTGATCGACTCGGACGGCGTGCAGAGCGGATGGATGACGTCGATGACCGACATCACGCAGAGCAAGCGCGCGCGGCAGGAACTCGCCGAGGCGCAGGAGCGTTTCCTCACGGTGCTCGACGAGCTCGACGCGGCGGTCTCGGTCTGCGCGATCGACGGCACCCGCGGCGCCGACCTCGAGCCGAGATGGTTCGACGAGATCGGCGTCGAGCGCGGCCCGCTGCTGTTCGCGAACCGCTACTACCGCAACCTGCTCGGCGACGACGTGCCGGACGCGACCGAGTCGTTCGACGCGGAGCGCCCGTCCGCGGTACCGAAGGACGATGGACTCGGCTCGCTCGCCACCGAGGTGTACAGCGCGAGGACCGCGCGCTGGTTCGAGGTGCGCTCGCGGACGATCCAGTGGGTCGACGGCTCGCCGGTGCAGATGCAGGTGGCGACCGACATCACCGCGCGCAAGGCGACGCTCGAGCGGGAACGCCGTCAGGAGGAGAAGGTCCAGCTGACCAGCCGCCTGATCACGATGGGCGAGATGGCCTCGTCGCTCGCGCACGAGCTCAACCAGCCGCTGACGGCGATCAGCAACTACAGCATGGGCACCGTGGCCCGCGTCCGCCGCAACATCGCCACCGGCGCGACCACCGATCCGGTCGAGTTGCTGGCGATGCTGCAGAAGACGTCGGCGCAGGCCGAACGGGCCGGTCACATCATCCGTCGCATCCGCGAGTTCGTGAAGCGCAGCGAACCGCGTCGCCGTCGCTGCAGGATCCGCGGCATCGTCGACGACGCGGTGGGCTTCGCCGAGATCGAGGCGTCGAAGGCACGCATCCGCATCCGCACCGAGGTCCCTCGCGACATCGCGGACATCGACGCCGATCCGATCCTGATCGAGCAGGTGCTGCTGAACCTGATCCGCAACGGCTGCGAGGCCACCGGCGGCGAGGTCACCGGTCCCCGCGAGATCGTCGTCGGCGCGCGCGACGTCGCGATCGCCACCGGCGGCGCCAGCGAGTCGCGCTCGGTCGATCAGGTCGAGTTCGCCGTCGCCGATCGCGGCCACGGCATCGAGGCGGCCCTCTACGAAAAGCTCTTCGAACCGTTCTACAGCACCAAATCGGAAGGGATGGGCATGGGACTCAACATCTGCCGTTCGATCGTCGAGTTCCACGGCGGCCGGCTGTGGGCGGTGCCGAACCCTGCGGGCGGGACGGTCTTCCGCTTCACGTTGCCGCGCTCGGGTGCGGACGTGCGCGGCGAGCCGTCGGCCACCGCGTCACCGGCGAGCCACGAAGCGGCGACCTCTCCGGGCCGCTGAGCGGCCGCGGCGGGCTCGCATACAATCCCGCCCCATGTCGAGA
>CALMOR010000217.1:6300-6645 GCA_937872165.1 uncultured Burkholderiales bacterium
AGCGCGACGCGAGACCGCACGACCGGCCAGCATGGTCTACGTGGTGGACGACGACGAGGCGGTCCGCGACTCGCTGCGCTGGCTGCTCGAAGCCAACCGCTATCAGGTGTCGTGCTTCGCGAAGGCCGAGGACTTCCTCGCGCAGTACGAGCCCACTCGCACCGCCTGCCTGATCCTCGACGTGCGGATGCCCGGCATGAGCGGCCTCGAGTTGCAGGAACAGCTCGTCGCTCGCGGAGTCAACCTGCCGATCCTCTTCATCACCGGTCACGGCGACGTGCCGATGGCGGTCGCGACGATGAAGAAGGGGGCGATCGATTTCATCGAGAAGCCCTTCAACGAAGC
>CALMOR010000217.1:6655-8403 GCA_937872165.1 uncultured Burkholderiales bacterium
GGCCCTCGGCCCGCCGCGCCGCCGGGGGCCCCCCGGGGGGGCGGCGGGGGCCCCACGCCGCGAACGCGAGCGCGACGGCCTGCTGTCGCGGCTCACCGCGCGCGAACGACAGGTGCTCGAGTGCATCGTGGCTGGCCGCCTCAACAAGCAGATCGCCGACGACCTCGGGATCAGCATCAAGACGGTCGAGGCGCATCGCGCCAACATCATGGACAAGCTCAACGCCGGCACCGTCGCCGACCTGCTTCGCCTCGCGCTCACGCGCGGTTGACCGGGTGCGGTGAGCGGCGGCAAAAAAAACCCGGCCGAAGCCGGGCAAATTTGCCACCCACCCTGAAAACGTTCAGGCCTTGCGCTGTCTGCGGCGACGATTCGCGAACAGCGCGCCGCCGGCGATGCCGAGCAAGGCCAGCGAGCTCGGCTCGGGCACCGCGCGGACGGCGGTGAGACCGTTGACCTTGATGTAGTCCTTGCCGTCGGTCAGATTGGTCGAGCCCGTATTGAGCGACTCGTAGGCTCCGACCAGCCAGTACTTCGACGCATAAGTGGTCGAGACGGCTTCGTGGCCTCCCGGCTGCTTGGCGATGTCGAGCGGGTTGGCCGCCACCTTCCAGCCGTTGGCGAGAAGCTGCGCGAGCGTCCGCGTGCTGAGGTTGCCGGCACCGGCCGTCCCTGCGCCGGGATCGCCCGATCCGGTATAGACGAGGATGGTCGCGTCGGAGTCGACGCTGCTGGTCGAACTCGGGAAGCCGACCGACACGTCCGTCAGCGTGACGGCGCTCTGGAAGGAGAACAGCAGGTCCTCGTAGGCGCCCGAGTTGTCGATGGCATGCTCGTTGGCGTTGCTGTTCGGTGCCCAGTTGACCAGTTCGGCATTCGCGCCCGTCGACGTGCCGGCCGCGTTGACCGCCGAGCGACTGGTGATGGCGAGTTCGGTCTTGCCGTTCGTGCTGTAAGCGTTGTTCAGGAACGCCGTCTCGAAGGTGCCGCCGTACCCGCCGCCGTTGCCGGTGGTCGCCCAGGCCGTGACCGCGACCGGAATGGCGATGCCGGTGCTGGTGTACGTGAGCGAGTTGCCGTAGTTGGTCCCGCTCGTCGGATTGGCGCCGGCGCTGGTGGCGTTCCAGGCGCTCGTGCCGCCGGTCTTGGTGTTGAAGCCGTACGAACTGCTCGTGACCGCGGAGGCGGAAAGGGCCAGGCCGAGCGCGATCGCGCCGAAGGCAAGATGGATGGGTTTCATCGGGTGCTTCCCTGAATGACTCGTTGTTGATCTTCGGCTCGCACTGCTCCCCCGAGCCTGTATCCACTAATTGCAAGGCCTGTGCCCATCGAAGTAAGCCATTGATCGGAAACGGTCGCGCCGTCGCCGGTGTCCCGGAACTGCCGATGACTGGAAAGCCGTCCGACACTCTTCGCCGGCCGCGAGGCGCTCCGCGCTAGGACCGATCGCGATCGACCCGCGTGCTACGCTGCCGCGCTCCGTGACCCCGCACCGACCCGCAATGCTTTCCATCGAATGTCCTCTTCGCGTGCTCGCATGAGCGCGCGGCTGCTCGATGGAACGGCGCTAGCCCGGCGCATGCGCGACGACATCGCCGGCCGCGTGCGCACGCTCGTCGCGACGGGCCGCGTACCGGGGCTGGCGGTCGTGCTGGTCGGCGACGACCCCGCCTCGGGGATCTACGTGCGCAACAAGGTGAAGGCGTGCGCCGCTGTCGGCATCCACTCGCGCCTCGAGCGCATGCCGG
>CALMOR010000217.1:8413-22307 GCA_937872165.1 uncultured Burkholderiales bacterium
GTCTACGTGCGCAACAAGGTCCGCGCCTGCGAGGAGGCCGGCCTGCATTCGGTGCTCGAGCGCCACGACGCGTCGCTGAGCCAGCCCGAACTGCTGGCCCGCATCGACGCGTTGAACGCCGATCCCGCGGTCCACGGCATCCTGGTGCAGATGCCGTTGCCGCCGCAGATCGATCCCGCGCGCGTGATCGAAGCCGTCGCTCTGTCGAAGGACGTCGACGGCTTCCATCTTTCGTCGGCCGGAGCGCTGGTCAGCGGGCGGATCGACGGTGGCGTGGGTTTCCGTCCGTGCACGCCGTACGGCGTCCTGCACATGCTGGACGATGCGGCGGTCCCGATCCGCGGATCGCGCGCGGTGGTGATCGGCCGCAGCAACACGGTCGGCAAGCCGATGGCGCTGATGCTCCTCGCGCGCGACGCCACCGTGACGATCGCCCACAGCGCGACGCCGGACCTCGCCGCGATCGTCCGCGAGGCCGACATCGTGGTGTCGGCCGTCGGTCGCGCCGCGACGGTGACCGCCGACATGATCAAGCCGGGCGCCGCGGTGGTCGACGTCGGCATCAATCGCGACGCGATCGGCAGGCTGGTCGGCGACGTCGACTTCGACCGCGTACGCGACGTGGCCGGATGGATCTCGCCGGTTCCGGGCGGCGTCGGGCCGATGACGATCACGATGCTGCTCGACAATACAGTGCTGTCCGCCGAGCGGACGAGCACCCGTGAAGGATCCTCGCGATGACCCCGCCCAATCCGCTGCTCGAAGACGTCGACCTGGTGCGCTATGAAGCGGTCGATGCGAATCACATCGTGCCTGCCGTCCTGCGAGTGCTCGCCGACGCGCGCGAGACCATCGATCGACTGCAGCACGACGACGCCGAACCGACCTGGTCCGGATTCCTCGAGCCCTTCGAGGCGGCGACGGAGCGCGTCGGCCACGTCTGGTCCGCGGTCTCGCATCTCGGCGCCGTCGTCGACAGCCCCGAGCTGCGCCGGGCCTACAACGAGTGCCTGCCCAGGGTCACCGAATTCTGGACCGGGTTGTCGCAGAACGCAGCGCTGTTCGCCAAGTACCGCGCCATCGAACGTTCGTCCGCCTTCGCGACCCTCACGAACGCGAGGCGCCGCGTCGTCGCGAACGCGTTGCGCGACTTCCGCCTCGGCGGCGCCGAGCTCTCGCCCGAAGACAAGCTGCGCTACGCGGCCATCGAGGAGGAGCTGGCTGCGCTATCGCAGTCCTTCTCCGAACACGTGCTCGATGCGACCAATGATTTCGTCCTCGATGTTTCAGATGTCAAGGATCTCGACGGCCTGCCGGACGACGCGCTGACCGCCGCGCGGGCGCGGGCTCGCGAGGCCGGGGTCGACGGCTACCGCGTCACGCTGCACATGCCGTCGTATCTCGCGGTGATCCAGTTCGCGACCAACCGTTCGCTGCGCGAGAAGGTCTATGCGGCCTATGTGAGACGCGCCTCCGAGTTCGGCAGGCCCGAACTGGACAACGGGCCGCTGATCGTGCGCATCCTCGAACTGCGGGCGGAGGCCGCCGCGCTGCTCGACTACGAGAACTACGCGAGCCTGTCGATGGTGCCGAAGATGGCCGAGACGCCCGACGACGTGCTGCGCTTCCTCGACGACCTGCGGCAGCGGGCGCAGCCGTTCGGGCTGCGCGACATGGCCGAGCTGCAGGACTTCGCGAGGCGCCACCTCGGACTCGACGTGCTCGAGGCCTGGGACATCGCCTTCGCGTCGGAGCGCCTGCGCGAAAGCCGATACGCCTTCTCGCAACAGGAAGTGAAGTCCTACTTTCCTGAGTCGAAGGTGCTGGAGGGCCTCTTCCGCGTCGTCGGTCGCCTGTTCTCGGTCGAAGCGCGGCAGCGCGTCGGCGCCGCCGCGCCGTCCCTCTGGCATCGCGACGTGAAGTTCTTCGACCTCGTCGACGGAAGCGGCGCGGTGGTGGCGCAGTTCTATCTCGATCTCTACGCCCGCACTGCCAAGCGCAGCGGCGCATGGATGGCCTCGGCGCGCAATCGCGGTGTCCGCCCGGACGGGCGACGGCAGACGCCGATCGCCTACCTGACCTGCAACTTCGCGGAGCCGCAACGCGATGCGTCGGGTGCCGTCGTGCACGAAGCGATGTTCACGCACGCGGAGGTCAACACGCTCTTCCACGAGTTCGGCCACGGCCTGCATCACATGCTGACCCGCGTCGACGAGTCGGCGGTCTCGGGCATCCGCGGCGTCGAATGGGACGCGGTGGAGCTGCCGTCGCAGTTCCTCGAGAACTTCTGCTGGGAATGGGAAGTCGTCGAGCACATGACGTCGCATCGCGAGACCGGTGCCCCGATCCCGCGCGCGCTGTTCGATCGCATGCTCGCGGCCAAGAACTTCCAGGCCGGCATGCAGACCCTCCGGCAACTCGAGTTCGCGATCTTCGACATGCGTCTGCACACGCGCGTCGGCCAGCACGACATCGGCTCGGTGATGGCGCTGCTCGACGAGGTCCGCGACCATGTCGCGGTCTACGCGGTACCCGACTACAACCGCCAGCCGAACCAGTTCTCGCACATCTTCTCGGGCGGCTACGCCGCCGGCTACTACAGCTACAAGTGGGCCGAAGTGCTGTCGGCCGACGCCTACGCGCAGTTCGAGGAGGACGGCGTCCTCAACGCCGGCACCGGCGCGCGCTTCCTCGCCGAGATCCTCGGCGTCGGCGGCAGCCGTCCGGCGATCGAATCCTTCGTGTCCTTCCGCGGACGCGAGCCCGACCTCGAGGCGCTGCTGCGGCACAATGGCATGGTCGAGACGGCCTAGTCCGTCCGCCTCTTCGCACCTTCGTCGGACCGCATCGATCACCGGGACAGGAGACGCCATGAACAGGAACATCCGATCGCTCTCGCTCGGCATCGGAATCGCGGTCGCGGGCACGGCCGCGGCGCAATACAAGTCCATCGGTCCGGACGGCCGCGTCACCTACAGCGACGTGGCACCGCCCGCGGGAGCGCGTGTCGTCGAACAGAAGAAGCCGAACGGCGCGGGCACGAGCACCGTGCCGCTGCCCTTCGAGTTGCAGCAGGTCGCGACGAAGTATCCCGTCACGCTCTACACCGGCGACCGGTGCGCGCCCTGCGAGCAAGCGCGCAACTATCTCCGGGCTCGAGGCGTGCCCTTCGTCGAGAAGACCGTCACCAGCGACGACGACATCGCCCTCTTCAAGCGTCAATCGCCCGACGGCACCGCACCGGTCATCGCGGTCGGCGGGCGGCGGTCCGTGGGGTTCTCGCAGGTCGCGTGGGCCGGCCTGCTCGACAACGCCGGTTATCCGGCTGTCGCGGCGCTGCCGCGCGACTATCAGAATCCCGCCCCGACGCCGCTGTCGCCGACCACCCGCGCTTCGGCACAGGACCTGACGCGACCCGATGCGCCGGCGACCAAGACGGCTCGCCCCGCTCCGGCACCGGCATCGCTGCCTCCGGTCGACAACGGCTCGGGCTTCCGCTTCTAGCACCGCATCGTCCCGATGCGCATCGCGACCTGGAACGTCAATTCGCTGAAGATCCGGCTGCCGCACGTGCTCGACTGGCTCGAGCGCAATCCGGTCGAAGTCCTGGCGCTGCAGGAAACCAAGCTCACCGACGACAAGTTCCCGGTCGCCCCGCTCGAAGCGGCCGGCTACCGCGCGTCGTTCGCAGGGCAGAAGACCTACAACGGCGTGGCTCTCCTGTCGCGCCTCGCATTGCCGGCTAGCGACGTCGCGATCGACATGCCGGGCTTCGCCGACGAGCAGAAGCGCGTCATCGCGGCGACCGTCAACACGGTGCGCGTCGTCTGCGTGTACGTCCCCAACGGCCAGGCGGTCGACTCCGACAAGTACCGCTACAAGCTGGACTGGTTCGTGGCCCTGCACGACTGGCTCGCCGTCGAACGGAAGATCCATCCGCGACTCGTGGTCGCCGGTGACTACAACGTGGCCCCCGAGGATCGCGACGTGCACGACCCGGCCGCATGGGAGGGCCAGGTGCTGTTCTCCGGGCCCGAACGTGCGGCCTTGAAGGCCTTGCAGGACCTCGGCCTGCACGACGCCTTCCGCCTCTTCGATCAGCCGCCGAAGTCGTACAGCTGGTGGGACTACCGGATGCTCGCGTTCCGTCGCAACGCGGGGCTGCGCATCGACCACGTGCTGGTGTCCGACGCGTTGAAGCCGCTCTGCACGGCCTGCGTCATCGATCGCGACGAACGCAAACGCGAGCAGCCGTCGGACCACGCGCCGGTGGTGGCCACGTTCGACCTGGTCGACTAACGGACGTCGTCGAGCCCGAGGTCCTGGATCTTCCGTGTGATGGTGTTGCGGCCGATGCCGAGCCGTTGTGCCGCCTCGATGCGACGACCTCCGGTGTGACGCAATGCCATGCGGATCAGCGTGGCCTCGAACTGACGCGTCAACGCGTCCATCACGTCGTGACGGTCGAGCGCGAGCATGTGCGCCGCCGTCCGTTCGAGCTCGACGCGCCAGACCTCGTCGGACTGCATCGACGACTCGCCGCCGCCGCTCGAACCCGCGCTGCCGTCCTGGCGCCCGCCGCTCTCGCCCGACGTCGAGCTACGCGACAACGACGTCACGCGCGCGACGTCCGGCGCCGCGCCGCGCATCTCGGGGGGCAGGTCCTTCACTTCGACGACCTGGGCCGGGGCCATCACGGTCAACCAGTGGCACAGGTTCTCGAGCTGTCGCACGTTGCCCGGGAACGGCAGCGTCACGAACAGCTTCATCGTCGCGTCGGACAGCCGCTTCGACTCGACACCGAGCTCGCGTGCGCTCTTCTGCAGGAAATTTCGCGCGAGCAACGGGATGTCCTCGGCGCGCTCGTGCAGCGCGGGCAGGCGCAGCCGGATGACGTTGAGCCGGTGATAGAGATCCTCGCGAAAGAGCCCCTGCCGGACCAGGTCCTCGAGGTTCTGGTGCGTGGCCGCGATGACGCGGACATTGGCCTTCATCGGGCTGTGACCGCCGACCCGATAGAAGTGGCCGTCGGACAGCACGCGCAACAGACGCGTCTGCAGTTCCGACGGCATGTCGCCGATCTCGTCGAGGAAGAGCGTGCCGTTCTCGGCCTGCTCGAAGCGGCCGCGGCGCATGCTCTGCGCGCCGGTGAACGCGCCGCGCTCGTGACCGAACAACTCGGACTCGAGCAGCTCCTTCGGGATGGCCGCGGTGTTCAGAGCGATGAACGGGGCCGATGCGCGGGGGCTGTGACGATGCAGCGCGCGTGCGACGAGCTCCTTGCCGGTCCCGGACTCGCCGGTGATGAGCACCGTGACGTTCGATTGCGACAGCCGCCCGATCGCGCGGAACACGTCCTGCATCGCGGGCGCCTGCCCGAGGATCTCGGGCGTCGCCTCGACGTGGTCCTCGATCGACGCCTCGCGAAGACTTTCGTCGACCGCACGGCGGATCAGCTCCACCGCCTGGTCCACGTCGAACGGCTTCGGCAGGTACTCGAATGCGCCGCCCTGGAACGCGGACACCGCGCTCTCGAGGTCGGAGAACGCGGTCATGATGATCACCGGCAGGCCGGGGTACTTCGCCTTCGCGGCCTGCAGCAGTTCGAGGCCCGCGTTCGGCGTCGAGCCGCCCGGCATCCGGATATCCGACACCAGCACCTGAGGGGACTCGGTCTCCATCGCGGCCAGCACGTCGGCCGTGTTGCTGAAGCTGCGCGACGCGAGGCTCTCGCGCGCCAGCGTCTTCTCGAGCACCCAGCGGATGGATTGGTCGTCGTCCACGACCCAGATGGGTTTCATCGGCCGGGCGACCGCACGCTGTAGAGCGGTGAAGGCATCGTGATGGAGGGGATCGACGATCCCGGACGAACGTTGAACGTCATGGCAGGGGCAACAGGATGCGGAAGTCGGTACGACCGGGTCGGCTTTCGAAATCGATGGTCCCGTGGTGTTCCTCGACGAAGGTCGGCGCCAGCGGCAATCCGAGACCGGAGCCGCCTTCGCGGCCGGACACCAGCGGCAGGAACACGCGATCGCGGATCTCCGCGTCGATCCCGGGGCCGTTGTCGACGACATGCAATTCCAGTGCCAAGCGATGCCGCGCGCGCGCGACCGTCACCTGGCGACCGACTCGCGTGCGCAGCACGATCTCCGCGTCGCCGGCGTCGATCCTCGCACCGAGGGCCTGCGACGCGTTGTGCGCGATGTTGAGGAGAGCCTGGATCAGCTGCTCCTTGTCCCCGCGGAACTCGGGAATGCTGGCGTCGTAGTCGCGGGCGATCGCGAGGCCGCGCGGGTACTCGGCCATCAGGACGCTGCGCACCCGCTCGCAGACCTCGTGGATGTTGACCTCGCCGACGATGCGGGCCCGGCGATGCGGTGCGAGCAGGCGATCGACGAGGCTCTGCAGGCGGTCCGCTTCCTTGATGATGACCTGCGCGTATTCGGACAGCTCGGGCGTCAGCATCTCCATCTGCAGCAGCTGGGCCGCGCCGCGAATGCCGCCGAGCGGGTTCTTGATCTCGTGGGCGAGGTTGCGGATCAGCTCGCGATTGATCTGCGACTGGTCGTGGATGCGCTCCTCGCGGTCGATGCGCCGTTGCTGATCGGTCTCCTGCATCTCCAGCAGCACCGGCGTGCGCGGGTCGTCGGGCAGGACGGTGACGATGCCGTGGACCTGCAACGCGTCGCGCCCCGGCCGCTGCAGCTCGAAGTCGAGGCGCTTGTTGCTGTACTCGTGACGGCGCGCGTCGACGAACAGTTCGTCGATCAGCGAGCCGTTGACGAGGATGCTCGACAGCCGCTGGCCCCGCATCGAGCGCAACGAGAAATCGAGGAGCGTCTCGGCCGCCGTGTTCGCGAACGCCATGCGACCTTCGGCATCGAGGATGACGACGGCCGAGGTCAGCAGGTCGAGTCCCGCGAACAGGGCGGGATCGAAGGTCGGAGGCGACGACGCGGGATCGTTCAAGACGGGCGTGGCTTCGAGGTGACGCGGTGGCCGTCGAGCGGCCGAAGGGCGAGCCGCAGCGTCGCGCGCCTACTGGACCTTGGCGATCTCGCTGC
The DNA here is from genome assembly GCA_937872165.1 of uncultured Burkholderiales bacterium. Classification (GTDB taxonomy): domain Bacteria; phylum Pseudomonadota; class Gammaproteobacteria; order Burkholderiales; family Burkholderiaceae_D; genus CAHJXF01. Next base: position 15,481 of record CALMOR010000217.1, read on the forward strand.
GGATCGACGCGACGTCGCTCTCGGTCCGCGCGATGTCGGACTTGAGCCGATCGGTGCGATCGAGGTAGCGCTGGTAGTTGCGCTCGTTGCCCTGCCGCTCCGGCTCGCCGTTGTTGTACTCGCGCTTGAGGTCGGCGAGGCGGGCTTCCTTGTCCTTCAGCTCGTCCTCGAGGATGCGCAACCGGTCGTTGTCGCGGGCCTTCTGGGTGGTGTTGTCGACCTTGGGGAATCCCGACGGGCCGGTCGACGCGGACCTTGCGGGCGGGCCCAGCTTCGGGATGACGACGGGATCGACGGCGATCTTCGTGCAACCCTTGTTGTTGCCGGTGTTCGTGAAGGTCGTGTTGCCGCGCTCGTCGATGCATTTGTAGAAGTCCTGCTGCGCGCGCGCCGATCCCGCCGTCGACAGGAGCGCGAGCGCGAGGGACGACAGGACGAGGCGGCTGGACATGTTCATTCCGATCGATGCGAGCGGCGATGGTGCGACGGCGACCGTCATCATAGCTTGCGCGATCCGACGGCCGATCGGGACTCGACGCGGCGAGACCGTCCCGCGTGCACCAACGAAAAGCGGCGCCGAAGCGCCGCCTTCCTCGGTCCGCGTGCGCGTCAGAGCGAGTAGTACATGTCGAACTCGACCGGGTGCGTCGTCATGCGGAAGCGCGTGACCTCCTCGAGCTTGAGGTCCATGTACGCGTCGATCATCCCGTCGGTGAAGACGCCGCCCTTGGTCAGGAAGCCGCGGTCCTTGTCGAGATGCTCGAGCGCCTGGTCGAGGCTCGAACACACCGTCGGGATCTTCGCGTCCTCTTCGGGCGGCAGGTCGTAGAGGTTCTTGTCGGCCGCCTCGCCCGGATGGATCTTGTTCTCGACGCCGTCGAGTCCGGCCATCAGCAGCGCCGAGAAGGCGAGATAGGGATTGGCGGTCGGGTCCGGAAAGCGGACCTCGATGCGACGCGCCTTCGGGCTCTGCACGTACGGGATGCGGATCGAGGCCGAACGGTTGCGGGCCGAGTAGGCCAGCTTCACCGGCGCCTCGAAGCCGGGCACCAGGCGCTTGTACGAGTTGGTGCCGGGGTTGGTGATCGCGTTGAGGGCGCGCGCGTGCTTGATGATGCCGCCGATGTAATAGAGCGCGAACTCGGAGAGTCCGGCATATCCGTCGCCCGCGAAGAGGTTGGTGCCGCCCTTCCACACCGACTGGTGGACGTGCATCCCCGACCCGTTGTCGCCGACGATCGGCTTCGGCATGAAGGTCGCCGTCTTGCCGTACGAATGCGCGACGTTGAGGATCACGTACTTCATCTTCTGGATCCAGTCGGCGCGCTCGACCAGCGTCGAGAACTTGGTGCCGATCTCGCACTGGCCGGCGCCGGCGACCTCGTGGTGATGCACTTCGACCGGCACGCCGATGGCTTCGAGGATCAGGCACATCTCCGAGCGCATGTCCTGCAGCGAATCGACCGGCGGCACCGGGAAGTAGCCGCCCTTCACCGCGGGACGATGGGCGAGGTTGCCGCCCTCGATCTTGAGACCGGTGGACCACGACGCTTCTTCCGAGTCGACCTTGACGAAGCAGCCGGACATGTCGACGCCCCAGCGCACCTGATCGAAGACGAAGAACTCGGGCTCGGGACCGAAGTACGCGGCGTCGCCGATGCCCGACGACTTGAGGTAGGCCTCGGCCCGCTTCGCGAGCGAGCGCGGGTCGCGCTCGTAGCCCTTGCCGTCGGACGGCTCGATGACGTCGCAGCTGATGCAGATCGTCGTCTCTTCGCGGAACGGATCGATGAAGGCCGAGTTCGGGTCCGGGTACAGCAGCATGTCGGACGCCTCGATGCCCTTCCATCCGGCGACCGACGAGCCGTCGAACGCATGGCCGTCGTCGAACTTCTCCTGACCGAATTGCGAGACGGGGACCGAGACGTGCTGTTCCTTCCCTTTGGTATCGGTGAAACGGAAGTCGACGAACTTCGCTTCGTTGTCCTTGACCATCTTCAACACGTCTGACGCGGTCATGCTCATCGACAACTCTCCTGGATCGGTTTCAAAGGGAACGAGGCAGGCTCGAACCTGCGAACGAGAATGGCGCGGCCGCAGGGCAGGGTCGCGGCCGCCCAAAAAGATAGCACCTTCCATGCCATCGGCACCCGGACAGGGCTTCGGCGATGTCTCCGTCGAAGGCGCCGATCGCGGCGCAGGCGCGCGTCCGTCCCGCTCGATTCACCAGCGGAGTGCCGTGGTGCGCTCGACGCCAGCGATTGGTGCGGGCGACCGGTGCGGGTGGCCGGTGCGGGAGACCGGTGCGGGAGACCGGCTCATCGTCCCGTCGTCGGGGGCGGCGTCGTCGCGAGGAACTGCTCCTGCAGATCGTTGAGGAAGCGGAGGCCCAGCGGACTCGGGCGGATCCGCAACGCGTCGCGGACCAGGAGCCCTCGCGCCTCGGCGCGAGCGAGCGGCCCTTCGATGCGCGCGAGCGACAGCCCGGTCCGCTCGCTGAATCGTGTCGCAGGCACGCCCGCGACCAGCCGCATCGCGTTCAACATGAACTCGAACGGCAGCGCGTCGAGGCCGACCTCGTGCTCGTCGTAGGCGGCGCCATCGCTCGCCGCGCGATCGAGGTAGAGGTCGGGGCTGCGGAGCCGCGTCTGCCGCACGATGCGATCGGGGAACGAGATCTTCGCGTGGGCTCCGGCGCCGATGCCGAGATAGTCGCCGAAGTTCCAGTAATTGACGTTGTGCCGCGACTCGCGACCCGCTCGCGCATAGGCCGAGACCTCGTAGCGCCGCCAACCGCCGCGTTCGACCTCGTCGGCGATGGCGACGTCGATCGCATCGGCCACGTCTTCGTCGGGAAGCCGCGGCGGGTACTTCGCGAACAGGGTGTTCGGCTCCAGCGTGAGCTGGTACAGCGAAAGATGCGGCGGCGCCCAGGCGCGCGCGATCGCGACGTCGCGCCCGGCGTCGACCGCGCTCTGTCCGGGCAGCCCGTACATCAGGTCGAGGTTCACGTTGTCGAAGTGCGCGAGCGCGATCTCCACCGCGTCGCGCGCCTCGCGACCATCGTGGATGCGGCCGAGCGCCGCGAGGAAGCGGTCGTCGAAGCTCTGGATGCCGAGCGACAGGCGATTGATGCCGAGCGCGCGATAGTCGGCGAAGCGCCCGGCCTCGACCGTGCCCGGGTTGGCTTCGAGCGTGACCTCGGCATCGGCCTCGAGGACGAGGCGCGCACGGACCTCCGACAGCAACCGGTCGATCGCCGCCGGCGAGATCAGGCTCGGCGTGCCACCGCCGATGAAGACCGCATGAACGCGTCGACCCCACACCTGCGGCACGACGCGGTCGAGATCCGACACGAGCGCGTCGACATAGGCCCCCTCGGGGATCGTCGACGGGCCGCCCCGGCGTTCGTGCGAGTTGAAGTCGCAATAGGGGCACTTCTTCACGCACCACGGGAAGTGGATGTAGAGCGTCAACGGCGGCAACGCGACGAGCCGCGTGCGGTGCTCCTGCGAAGCACTCCCGCCGCTCGGCCGCGCGAGCGGGCGTGCGTCGACCGGAACGATGGGGATCATCGCGAAGCGACCACGCCGCGTTCGGCCAGGCCGTCGACGAGGCGACCGAGCGCGATCGCGCGATGGCTGACGCGGTTCTTCGTCGCGACGTCGAGTTCGGCCGCGGTCGCGCCGAGCGACGGCACGAGGAAGTGCGCGTCGTAGCCGAAGCCGCCGCTGCCGCGCGGCGCGGCGACGACGAGCCCCGACCAGCGCCCGGTCGCGATCACCGGCTCGGGGTCGCTCGCATGCGAGACGAACACGAGCACGCAGACGTAATGCGCTTCGCGCCGGTCCTCTCCCGAGAGCACAGCCACGAGCTTCGCGTTGTTGCGTCGGTCCTGGCCTTCGCGTCCGCCGCCGTCGTCGATCGCTTCGGCATAGCGCGCGGAGCGGACGCCGGGCGCGCCGTCGAGGGCGTCGACGCAGAGGCCCGAGTCGTCGGCCAGCGCCGGCAGTCCCGATGCGGCGCTCGCATGGCGGGCCTTCGCGAGCGCGTTCTCGACGAAGGTCCGGTGAGGCTCGGCGGCCTCGTCGATGCCGAGCGCGGCCTGCGCGACGACGTCGAAGCCGTGAGGCGCGAGCAGCGCGGCGAACTCGCGGAGCTTGCCGGCGTTGTTGGAGGCGAGGACGAGGCGGGACATGGCGACGCAGAATCGCGTGATTATCCCCGCGTCGGCCACTTGCCCGCGCGTTGCCCGCGAAGTCCCTTATGCTTCGACGCCACGTCCGCCGCGGCTCATCCGTAGAGACCTCATGATCGTCGTCCACCACCTCAACAACTCCCGTTCGCAACGCGTGCTGTGGCTGCTCGAAGAGCTGCGGCTGCCTTACGAGGTCAAGCGCTATCGGCGCGACGCGAAGACGATGCTCGCACCGCCGGAGCTTGAGAAGGTGCATCCGCTCGGCAAGTCGCCGGTCGTCACCGACGGCGACGTGACGGTCGCGGAGTCCGGTGCCATCGTCGAGTACCTGCTCGACACCTACGACCCCGAGGCTCGCCTGCGCCCGCTCGCCGGTACCGCCGATCGCCGGCGCTTCACGTACTGGCTGCACTACGCCGAAGGCTCGGCGATGCCGCCGCTGCTGCTGAGCCTCGTCTTCGGCCGGCTTCCGAAGAGTCCGATGCCGTTCTTCGTCAAGCCGATCGTGAAGGGTGTCGCCGACAAGGCACGGCAGGGCTTCATCGAGCCGCAACTGCGCACCCACCTCGCGTTCGTCGAGGGCGAGATGGCCGGACGCGAATGGTTCGTCGGCGACACGTTCGGCGCGGCCGACATCCAGATGAGCTTCTCGCTCGAAGCGTTCGCGGCACGCGGTGGGCTCGACGCGTCGAAGCCGGCGCTCTGGTCGTGGCTGCAGCGAATCCATGCGCGACCCGCGTATCGGAAGGCGATCGAAGTCGGCGGTCCCTACGAGCTGATGCGTTGAGCGCCGGTCAGCGCACGACGCGCGCGTCCTTCTTCGAACCGATGCGGCTCTCGGTGCCGGCGATCAGGCTCGAGATGTTGCGGCGATGCCGGTACACGATCCACGCGGCCATCGCGGCGATCGCGCCCGCCTGGACGTCGAAGCCGACCAGCAACGCGTAGTAGAACGGCGCGAAGACCGCGGCCGCCAGCGCGGCGAGCGACGAGTAGCGGAAGAAGAAGACGACCACGAGCCACGTCGTCGCGGTCGCGAGGCCGAGCCACCATGCGAGCGCGAGCAACACGCCGAACGCGGTCGCGACCCCCTTGCCGCCCTTGAAAGCGAAGAACACCGGATAGAGATGGCCGAGGAACACCGCGAGCGCGACCAGCGCGACGCCGGCGTCCTCGATGCCGTACGAGGGGCCGAACGTGCGCACGAGCCAAACCGCGATCCAGCCCTTGAATGCGTCGAGCGACAACGTCGCCGCGGCCGCGCCCTTGTGCCCGCTGCGCAGCACGTTGGTCGCGCCGGGGTTCCTCGAACCGAAGCTGCGCGGATCGGCGATGCCGACGAAGCGACTGACGACGATCGCGAACGAGACCGAGCCGAGCAGATAGGCGAGCACGACCGCGACGGCCGTCGCGACGATGGCGTTCATCGAGGCGTCATTCCGGACCGGTCGACGCGCAATGCACCGGCACCGCGGCCAGTGCATCGACCAGCACGCGCGGCGCGAGGCCGACCAGATAACCGCGGCGGCCGCCGTTGATGTAGATCGACGGCAGGTCGAGGACCGTCGCCTCGACGTAGGTCCGCATCGCGCGCTTCACGCCGAACGGAGACGTGCCGCCGATCCGGTAGCCGCTGTGCCGCTGTGCGACCTCGGGCTTGCACGGCGCGATGCGCTTGACGCCGATCTCGCGCGCGAGCGACCTGGTGGACACGATGCGGTCGCCGTGCATCAGCACGATCAGCGGCGTGGTGCTGTCGTCCTCCATCACGAGCGTCTTCACGACCGCGTGTTCGTCGACGCCGAGCTCGCGCGCCGACACGGTCGTGCCGCCGTGTTCCTCGTAGACGTAGGGGTGTTCGCTGAATGCGATGCGGCGCTCGCGCAACCAGCGCGTCGCCGGCGTTTCGGAAACGTGCACGCTCTTCGACATGGCAGGCATTATATTGGTCGCCTCCGTTCCGATCGGCCTCGACATCCGTGCGCCTCTCGCCACCTTCTTCCTTCTGCTCACGATGACTCTCTCCACCCACGCGGGCGAACGCGCCATCGACAAGGAGGTGCTGGTCGACGCGTCGATCGATCGGGTCCGGGCGGCGCGGCCACACGTGAAGGGATCGTCGGCTTCTTCGCGCCCGACGCCGAGATCGACGCACGCGTCGATGGAGCATTCCACATCTTCATCGACCCTTCGCCGCACCGGGCATGAAGGGCGCCGACACGATGCGCTTCCTCGCCATCCAGCCGAAGACGATGCCGGGATTCGACCGGAACGCACCTTCTTCGCTGCCCGCGGCCCGTCGGCAACGGGCCGTCGTCATCCTGTGCTTCGAGGCGCTCGGCGACCGGACCCGCGTGACGCTGCGTCAGGTGGGCCGGAGCGACCCGGCGGGTGTCGACGGCGCCGAGCGGGACGCGAGCCGCCGCCATTTCGACCGCGCCTCGGACACCGTCCTCGGCAACCCCCGGCGGCGCTATGCGGCCGACGGCGAGCCGAGGGACTGGACCGGGTGGCTCGAACGGATGAAGGGATCCGACTAGTCGCCTCGCGCAGCCCCCGATGAGACGGACGCACGACTTCGCGTTCTTCCTGGCCGCCTTCCTGCCGGCCCGCTTCGCGTTCCAGGTCC
>CALMOR010000218.1:0-3574 GCA_937872165.1 uncultured Burkholderiales bacterium
CCTCTACTCGATGATGAACGAGATCGTGCGCGACTTCCTCGCGCCGCATCGCCGCTTCTTCTTCCAGCTCAAGATCGAGCGCGCCACCACGGCCGACGCGTTGCTCGAGCTCCTGCACGACCTCCAGGTCGCGCTGGCCAAGGCACGCGGCGACGCGTTCGCGTCGGACGTCATCGCGCGTCTGCGAGCCGCGGCGACCTGAGCCGCGGTCGGCATCGCCCGACCGGCGTATCCTCTCGGCCGCGCCGAGGGCGGTGTCTCTCTCGGCGCCTTCTCCCATCTTCCAGCGCCGCGACGGCGCTTCGCCCTCCCATGTCCGCACCCATCTCGAACGTCCGACCGGAACCCGACCGGGTCATCGTCGACATCGTCGACTACGTCGTCGACTATCGCGTCTCCGGCACCCTCGCCTACGACACCGCCCGCAACTGCCTGATCGACACGCTCGGCTGCGGGCTCGAAGCGCTGGAGTACCCGGCCTGCACCAAGCTGATGGGTCCCGTCGTCCCCGGCACGGTGGTGCCGAACGGCGCCAAGGTCCCCGGCACGCAGTTCCAGCTCGATCCGGTGCAGGCCGCGTTCAACATCGGCGCGATGATCCGCTGGCTCGACTTCAACGACACCTGGCTGGCCGCCGAGTGGGGTCATCCGTCGGACAACCTCGGCGGCATCCACCCCCCCGCCGACTGGCTCTCGCGCAACGGGGGCGGGGCCGGCCGCGAGCCGCTCGTGATGAAGGACGTGCTGACCGCGATGATCAAGGCCCACGAGATCCAGGGCTGCATCGCGCTCGAGAACTCGTTCAACCGCGTCGGCCTCGACCACGTGGTGCTGGTCAAGGTGGCGTCGACGGCGGTGGTCGCGCAGATGATGGGCCTGACCCGCGACGAGATCGTCGCCGCGGTGTCGCTCGCTTGGGTCGACGGCCAGTCGCTGCGCACCTATCGCCACGCGCCCAACACCGGCAGCCGGAAGAGCTGGGCCGCGGGCGACGCGACCAGCCGCGCGGTGCGCCTCGCGCTGATCGCGAAGACCGGCGAGATGGGTTATCCGTCGGTGCTGACGGCGCCGACCTGGGGCTTCTACGACGTGCTGTTCGACGGCAGGCCGTTCACGTTCCAGCGCCCGTACGGCAGCTACGTGATGGAGAACGTCCTGTTCAAGATCAGCTTCCCGGCCGAGTTCCACTCGCAGACGGCGGTCGAGGCCGCGATGACGCTGCACGACCGGCTCGCGAAGGCCGGCAGGACCGTCGACGACATCGAGAGGATCACCATCCGCACGCACGAGGCCTGCATCCGCATCATCGACAAGAAGGGCCCGCTGTCGAACCCGGCCGATCGCGACCACTGCATCCAGTACATGGTGGCCGTGCCGCTGATCCACGGGCGCCTCCTGGCCGGCGACTACGAGGACGCGATCGCCGCGGACCCGCGCATCGACGCGCTGCGCGACAGGATCGTCTGCGTCGAGGACCCGCAATACACGAAGGACTATCACGACCCGGACAAGCGTTCGATCGCGAACGCGCTGACGGTCGAGTTCAAGGACGGCGAGAAGCTGCCCGAGGTCGAGGTCCAGTATCCGATCGGCCATCGGCGCCGCCGCGAGGACGGCATCCCGTTGCTCGAAGCCAAGTTCCGCATCAACCTCGCGCGCCGCTTCCCGGACAAGCAGCAGAAGGCGATCCTCGCGGTGTCGCTCGACCAGGCGGCTCTCGAGGCGATGCCGGTCGACCAGTACGTCGACCTCTACGTGATCTGATCGCTCACTTGAGTATGCATCCAAAAGTACGTACAATCGGGTAGTCAAAAACGGTTCCGAGGGAGGTTTGCATGGAAGCGATCGTTGCCGAACGGGGTCAGATCACGCTGCCGAAGGCCGTGCGCGACGCGCTCGGCTTGACGAAGGGCATGGTGCTGAAGGTCGAGCTCGACGGGGGGCGGATCGTGCTGCGCAAGGACGTCCGCGACGCGCTGTCGCGGGTCCGCGGGCGCTTTCCGATGCCCGAAGGCGTGACCACCGACGACATCATGCGGGAGCTTCGCGGCCGCGCCCCTGGCGATCCGGTCGACGTCTAGGCGGGTCCGGCGGTCGTGGTCGCGATCGACAGTTCCGTGCTGATCGACCTGCTCGGCGGAGATGCTCGCGCCGAGTCGGCCGAAGCCTGCCTCCGCGCGGCCCTGCACTCGGGGCCGGTCGCCGTCAGCGACGTCGCGGTCAGCGAGGTCACCGCCGGTCTCGGGCACGGCTCCGAGATGGCCGACGCGATCGAGGAGATGGGCATCCATTACCTGCCGCTCGAGTTGCGCGCCGCGATCCGCGCGGGCGAGATGCAGCGCCGGTACAAGGAGCGGCTGGGGCGGCTCGGTCAGGCGCCGCGCTCCCGTCGCACCGTCGCCGACTTCCTCGTCGGCGCCCACGCGATGCTCCAGTGCGATGCCCTGATCACGCGGGACGGCGGATTCTTCCGCGACTATTTCAAGGGACTGAAGATCATCGTCCCGAAAGCAGATTGATGGACCAAGCCACTCGAAAGAAGACGATGAGCCAGGACACGTTCAGGACCCGCAAGACCTTCAACATCGGCTCGACCACCGGCCGCTTCCACTCGCTGCCTGCGCTCGGCAAGACGCTCGGCATCGACCTCTCGCGGCTGCCGGTGTCGATCCGCATCGTGCTCGAGTCGGTGCTGCGCAACTGCGACGGCAAGAAGGTGACCGAGGAGCACGTCCGCGAACTCGCCGGCTGGCGGCCCGACGCGGAGCGCACGGCCGAGATCCCGTTCGTCGTCGCTCGCATCGTGCTGCAGGACTTCACCGGCGTGCCGCTGCTCGCCGACCTGGCCGCGATGCGCAACGTCGCCGACAAGATGGGCCAGAACCCCAAGAAGATCGAGCCGCTGGTGCCGGTGGACCTGGTCGTCGACCACTCGGTGCAGATCGACCACTTCCGCGAGCCCGACGCGCTCGACCTGAACATGCAGCTCGAGTTCCAGCGCAACAAGGAGCGCTATCAGTTCATGAAGTGGGGCATGCAGGCCTTCGACACGTTCAAGGTCGTACCGCCGGGCATCGGCATCGTCCACCAGGTCAACCTCGAGTACCTCGCGCGCGGGGTCCATCGGAAGGACGACGTCTACTACCCCGACACGCTGGTCGGGACCGACAGCCACACGACGATGATCAACGGCATCGGCGTGGTCGGCTGGGGCGTCGGCGGCATCGAGGCCGAGGCCGGCATGCTCGGCCAGCCGGTGTACTTCCTCACGCCCGACGTGGTCGGCGTCAACCTGACCGGCAAGCTGCGCGGCGGTGTCACCGCCACCGACCTCGTCCTCACCGTCACCGAGATGCTGCGGAAGGCGAAGGTGGTCGGCAAGTTCGTCGAGTTCTACGGCGAGGGCACCGCGTCGCTGTCGCTGCCCGACCGCGCGACCATCGCCAACATGGCGCCCGAGTACGGCGCGACGATGGGTTTCTTCCCGGTCGACGGCAAGACCATCGACTACTTCCGCGGCACCGGCCGCACCGACGACGAGATCGCCGCGTTCGAGGCCTACTTCAGGGCGCAG
>CALMOR010000218.1:3584-8688 GCA_937872165.1 uncultured Burkholderiales bacterium
AAGCAGGGCGACATCGATTACTCGACCGAACTGTCGCTCGCGCTCGACACCGTGGCGCCGTCGCTCGCCGGTCCGAAGCGTCCGCAGGATCGCATCGAGCTCGGCAAGGTCGCGTCGACCTACGACGCGCTGTTCTCGAAGCCGAACGCGGAGAACGGCTTCAACAAGCCGACCGAGCAACTGGACCAGCCCTACACCACCAGCGACGGCGTCGGCGTGAAGAACGGCGACATCCTGATCGCCGCCATCACGAGCTGCACCAACACGTCGAACCCGAGCGTGCTGCTCGCCGCCGGCCTGCTCGCGAAGAAGGCCGTCAAGCTCGGCCTGACGGTCGCGCCGCACATCAAGACCTCGCTCGCCCCGGGAAGCCGCGTCGTCACCGACTACCTGACGAAGACGGGTCTCCTGCCCTACCTCGACCAGCTCGGCTTCGGCGTCACGGCCTACGGCTGCACGACCTGCATCGGCAACGCGGGCGACCTGACGCCGGCGCTGAACGAGACCATCGTGAAGAACGACCTGATCTGCGCCGCGGTGCTGTCGGGCAATCGCAACTTCGAGGCCCGCATCCATCCGAACATCAAGGCCAACTTCCTGGCGTCTCCGCCGCTCGTGGTCGCGTACGCGATCGCGGGTACCGTCCGCACCGACCTGATGAGCGATCCGCTCGGCAAGGACAGTAAGGGCAACGACGTCTACATCGGCGACATCTGGCCCACCACCGAAGAGGTCGACCGGCTGCTGTCGTCGGCGATGAACGGCAAGACCTTCCGGAAGCTCTACGGCAAGCTGCCCACCGCAGGCGACCTGTGGAGCAAGGTGCCGTCGGCATCGGGCCAGGTCTACGACTGGCCGGCGTCGACCTACATCGCGGAGCCGCCGTTCTTCGGCGACTTCACGATGGAACCGACCGTCGGCGAGCTCGGCGTGTCAGGCGCGCGGGCGCTCGGCGTCTTCGGCGACTCGGTCACGACCGACCACATCTCGCCGGCCGGATCGATCAAGGACACCTCGCCCGCGGGCAAGTACCTGATCGATCACAAGGTCACGAAGGTGGACTTCAACAGCTACGGCGCGCGCCGCGGCAACCACGAGGTGATGATGCGCGGCACCTTCGCCAACGTGCGCATCAAGAACCTGATGATGCCACCCGATGCGAAGGGCTCGCGGATCGAGGGCGGCGTGACGCTGTTCCAGCCGTCCGGCGAAGCCATGCCGATCTACGACGCCGCGATGAAGTACATCGCCGAAGGCACGGCCACCGTCATCTTCGGAGGCGAGGAGTACGGCACGGGCTCGTCGCGCGACTGGGCAGCGAAGGGCACGCAGCTGCTCGGCGTCAAGGCGGTGGTCGCCCGCAGCTTCGAGCGCATCCATCGCTCGAACCTCGTCGGCATGGGTGTGCTGCCGCTGCAGTTCACGAACGGCGAGTCGGCCGAGTCGCTCGGCATCGTCGGCGACGAGACCTTCGACGTCGTCGTCGGCGACGCGCTGAAGCCGCAGATGGACGTGCAGCTCGTGATCACGCGAAAGGACGGCACGAGGAAGGACGTGACGCTGCTGCTGCGGATCGACACGCCGATCGAGGTCGACTACTACCTGCACGGCGGCATCCTTCCGTTCGTGCTGCGGCAGCTGCTGGCCGCCTGATCCGCTCGTCCCTCGTCCGCGGGGGACGGGACCGGGGGCCCGAGGGCGCCCCGTTTGCTATCCTTGCAATCCCTCGCAGCAGCCGGCCGCGATCCTCCGATCGCATCGTCGCCCCCTCTTCATGGCCACCAAACGTATCCGCACCAAGTCGTCGCTGCCGCGCCTGTCGCGCGACGGCGAACGCCTGGCCTCGTTCGCGCAGAGCCTCGCGGCCTCGGGCAGCCGCGTCGAGGACGACTACTGGGAAGCGCTCGTCGCACGCGACGTCGAGTCGCTGTTGGAGGCGCATGCGGACGCGACCATCGACGCCGTGCTCGACCACCTCGACGCGACGTCGCCTTCCGGCTTCGACGCGTTGATCGAGCTGGCCGAGACGCACGCGGAGACGGCGACGCTCCTCTTCGAGGAGACCGACCGCCAGGTGCTGCTGGTCGCCGCGCCGATCCTCGCCTGGTCGCGCTACTCGGTGCCGTCCGGACCGATCAAGGCGGACGCCGCGCTCACCCTCGAGACCCAGCTGCGCGCGCATTGCGCCGCGGCCGGGACGCGCGTGTCGCTGGCGCCCTATCTCTATTCGATCGACCAGTTGCCGCGCAACTTCTCGGACGTGCACGCCCTCGCCCGCTCGCTCGGCCGGCGCGCGCTCGGCCACGACGAGAAGAAGACCTCCACGAAGCGGTTGCCCGAGACCGCCCCGCTGCTGGCCGACACGCGCTACCTGCTCGCGGCCTTCGTGGCCGGGCCCGGCGCGCCGCTGTTCCGCTGGCAGGAGCAGCCGGAGGCGCGCGGCGCCGAGCGGCGCGACCACAGCCGCGAGCACGCGCTCGAGCGCTGGCGCGACCAGGGGCTGCCGACGCTCGGCACGCTGATGCCGGGCTGCGTGCTCGACCTCCTCATCCCGGACGGCTATCACGTCGCGTCGCGCGAGTCGGACCGCGCGATCCGTCCCTATGCGATCCGTGCCGCCATCGCGTTCCTCGAGAGCGCGCTCGAGGTCAAGCCGTCCGAGCTGCGCGCGGTGATCGCGGCCTTCGGCAACGAACTGCCCGAGGAGTACCGCGTCGGCTTCACGCTGGCGCGCGACCCCGACGTCGTGCACGGCGTGGTCTGGCCGCTGTTCGGTCGCGAAGAGGGGCCCGAGGCCGACGGCCCCGAGGAGCAGCTCGCGGCGCTGCTGCGCGAGAACGGCCTGACCGACATCGTCACGCTGGAGCAGGCCTTCCCGCTCGAGTTCTGCGACGACTGCGGCGCCCCGCTGTTCGCCGACCCGGTCGGCGACCTCGTGCACGCCGAACTGCCCGAAGAGACGGAAGCGCCCAGCGCCCATCTGCATTGACCGGGATCGACCGCCCGGTGAACGCCTCGTCGACGCCGGCGGAAGCCGCGTCGGCCGAGGCGATGTCGACGGTGCCGGTCGCGAACGCGCCGCGAGCCGCGTGGGTCGATCCGTCGACCCGCTTCACGCACGCCGAGCGCCGCAACATCATCCTCGGGCTGATGCTGGCGATCCTGCTGGGCGGCCTGGACCAGACCATCGTCGCGGTCGCGCTGCCGCGCATGGCGCAGGACTTCGACGGCTTCTCGCTGATCGCATGGGTCGTCTCGGGCTACCTGATCGCTTCGACCGTCGTCACGCCGATCTACGGCAAGCTCGGCGACCTCTTCGGACGACGACAGCTGCTGTCGATCGCGATCGTGGTCTTCCTCGCCGCGTCGGTGGCCTGCGCGCTCGCGCAGTCGATGCCGCAACTGATCCTCGCGCGCGTGCTGCAGGGTCTCGGCGGCGGCGGGCTGATCTCGATCTCGCAGACCATCATCGCCGACGTCGTCCCGCTGCGCGAGCGCGGCCGCTACCAGGGCTACATCAGCGCGGTGTTCGCGGTCGCCAGCGTCGCGGGCCCCGTGGTCGGCGGTCTCTTCACACACTACCTGACGTGGCGCTGGATCTTCTGGATCAACCTGCCGCTCGGCGCGGCGGCCTTCCTCGTGTCGCGCCGCGCGCTCGTGCATCTTCCGATCGCGGGCATCCGGCGACGCATCGACTACGTCGGCGCGCTGCTGCTCGTGGTCGGCCTCACCGCGCTCTTGATCCCGATCACGCGCATCGGTCAGGGTGTCGCGTGGAACGACGCGACCAACGCGGGCCTCTTCGCGATCGCGGTCGTCATCCTCGGCCTCTGCCTCTTCCACGAGACGCGCACGCCGGAGCCGATCATCCCGATCGACCTGTTCCGCATGCCGCTCGTGGCCGCGTGCTGCGGCATCCTCTTCCTCTGCTTCTTCCAGCTGGTGTCGCTCGCGTCGCTGTCGCCGCTGCGCTTCCAGATGGTGGCCGGCGTGACGGCCGACTCCGCCGCGTGGCGGCTGCTGCCGCTGACCTTCATGATTCCCCTCGGCGCGTTCGTCAGCGGACGCGTGATGCTGAAGACGGGGCGCACCCGTCCGCAGCAGTTGATCGGCACGGCCCTCGTGCCGATCGGCCTCCTCGGCCTCGCGTTCGTGTCGCCGGTCCATGCGCTCGCGACCGGCCTGCTGATGACGATGGTCGGTCTCTCGATCGGCATCGTGATGCCGTCGTCGCTCGTGGCCGTGCAGAACGCGGTGCCGCGCACGCAGCTCGGCGTCGCGACCGCGGGGACCGCGTTCTCGCGCTCGCTCGGCGGTGCGATCGGCGTGGCGCTGCTGTCCGCGATCCTGCTCGAGTCGATGCACGGCAACGGCGACACGCTGCACCCGGCCGTGGCGAACGACCTGTCCCCGCATCTGGCCGTCGTCGCGTCGGCGGCGGCCGCCGACGTCGACGCGGCCTTCCGCAGGCTCTTCGTCATCGCCGCGGCGATCGCGTCGCTGGCCTTCCTGCTGGCGCTGAGCGTGCCGGACAACCGGCTCGACGGTCCCGCGAGCTGACCCGAACGGAGAGCGCGACATGTCGGACGTCCCTTCCCTGCGTCGCCTGCTGTCGGGTGCGCTGATCGCGCTAGCGTCGGTCGCGGCCTCGTCGCCATCGCAGTCGCAGTCACAGTCGCAGTCACAGTCGCAGTCACAGTCGCAGTCACAGTCGCAGGTCCGGTCGCTGTCGATCGGCCTGTCGTCCGACGTCACGTCGATGGATCCGCAGTGGAACAACTCGGGCCCCAACGTCTCGCTGGCCGCTCACGTCTTCGAGCCGTTGACGATGACCGATCGCAACGGCCGCCTGATCCCCGGCCTCGCGACGAGCTGGCGCGCGGTCGATCCGCTGACCTGGGAGTTCAAGCTGCGATCTGGCGTCCGCTTCCACGACGGCAGCGAGCTCACGGCCGACGACGTCGTCTTCTCGATCGAGCGACCGAAGACCCTCCAGGGCAGTCCCGCGTCGTTCGCGAGCTTCGTGCGTCCGATCACCGAGGCGGTCGCGGTCGCCCAGTAGACCGGGCGCCACCCCCCCCCCGGGGCGCCCGGGCGGGGGGGC
>CALMOR010000218.1:8698-23823 GCA_937872165.1 uncultured Burkholderiales bacterium
GTCGACAAGTCGACCGTCCGCATCCGCACCGCGGTGCCGCACGTGCTGGTGCCCTACGACCTCAACTCGATCTTCGTCGTCTCGAAGAAGGCGACGACGTCCGCGGGGACGAGCGCGGACTTCGACAGCGGCCGCTCGGCGATCGGCACGGGTCCGTTCCGGCTCGTGTCCTTCAAGCGCGGCGACCGCGTCGAGCTCGCGCGGAACGACGCGTGGTGGGGGCCGAAGCCCGCGGCCGACAAGGTCGTCTTCCGCATGGTGTCGAACGACGCGGCCCGCATCGCGGCGCTGCTGTCGGGCGACGTCGACGCGATCGAGAACGTGCCGACCGCGGACGTCGCGCGGATCGCCGCGGACGCTCGCTTCTCGATCGAACGTCAGACCTCGTGGCGCACGCTCTTCTGGCACATGGACCAGTACCGCGACACGACGCCGTACGCGACGGACCGGGCGGGCAAGCCGCTCGCGAAGAATCCGTTCAGGGATGCGCGCGTGCGGCTCGCGATCTCGAAGGCGATCAACCGCGACGCGATCGTGTCGCGCGTGATGGAAGGCCTCGCGGTGCCCGCCAGCAACCTCGTTTCGCCCGGCATCTTCGGCTACGACGCGGACCTCAAGGTCGAAGCCTACGACCCGGCCGGTGCGAAGAAGCTGTTGGCCGAAGCGGGTTACCCGGACGGATTCTCGCTGACGCTGCACGCACCCAACAACCGCTACGTCAACGACGCCCGCATCGCCGAGACCGTGGCCGCGCTGCTGTCGCGCATCGGCATCGCGACGAAGGTCGAGACGCAGCCGTGGGCGAGCTACCTGCCGCACGCGCGCGCCGGCGAATACACGATGTCGCTGGTGGGATGGGGCTCGTCGCTCGGCGACAACACGATCAAGAACCATCTCGGCACCGTCGACGAGAAGAAGGGCTACGGCGCCTGGAACTTCGGACGGTCGAGCAATCCCGAGGTCGACCGCCAGCTCGATCGCGACTTCACGCTGTTCGACGACAGGGCGCGCGAGGCAGCCGCACGGACGGTGGCCGCGCTGGCCCTGAAGGACAACGCGGTGATCCCGTTGCATCACGAGGTCGTGACGTGGGCGATGCGCAAGGGCTGGAGCTATCCGGGCCGCGTGGACCAGTTCACGTTCGCGTGGCAGTTCACCCGGTCGCCGTAGCGGCCCGCAGGTTCGCCAGCATCGGCAGCAGGATCGCTTCGCCGAGACGCTTGCTGCGCGCGCCGTTCCATCCGACCCGCGCGTCGGGCGCGTCGGCGTTGTCCTTGAACGGCATCTCGAGCGTGAGCGACAGGCAGCCGAAACGATGCCCGACCCACTTCGACGCGAGCTTCAACGCATTGCTCGAGTACTTGCTCGCCGCATAGCCGCAGCGATCCTGGAAGTCCGGGCTCGCCGCCTTGAAGGCCGAGATGAACGCGCCCTGCTCGCTCCGCTGACGGTCGCTGAAGTCCGGCAGCATCTCGCTGCCGGCGACGAAGTTGTACGGCAGCGCCTCGTCGCCGTGGGCGTCGATGAAGAGGTCGACGCCGGTCTCCTCCATGCGGGCCCGGACGAGGAAGACCTCGGGGCTGCGTTCCATCGACGGCTCGAGCCACTCGCGATTGAGGTTCGCCCCGGTCGCGCTGGTGCGCAGGTTGCCGCGCACGCTGCCGTCGGGGTTCATGTTCGGCACGACGTGGAAGTCGGCCAGCGCCAGCGCCGCGCGGGCGACCGGATCGCTTTCGTCGACGAGGCGTTCGATCAGTCCTTCGACGAACCATTCGGCCATCGTCTCCCCGGGATGCTGGCGCGCGATCACCCAGACCTTCCTTCGCGCCTCGCCGCTCGACGGCAGCGCGATGTCGACGCAATCGAAGTCGCGTCCGTCGGCAGTCGTGCCGAGGCCCGCGACGCGCACGCGCGGCGATGCGGACGCGCGGCCGAGCAGCGCGAGATGACGGTCCCATCCGTAAGGTTCGAAGTAGGCGAACCAGACGCTGTCCCGCTGCGGCACGAACGAGACCGTCATCACGCCGTCGCGATAGGTCGTCGGCACGCGGAACCAGTCGTCCCGATCGTACGACGCGACGACCGCGTAGTCGTCCCATCCGCCCGGATAGGTGCAGGCCGCCGCATTGACGAAGCGGACGACGCAGCGACGGCCGCGCGCTCCATGGAGACGGAAATGGAACCACTGCGTGAAGTCCTGGTGGCTGTCGCGCCGGATGCGGACGTCGACGTGCTCGCCGTCGTCCCGCGACGCGATCGAGACGAGGTCGATGGCGCCGGAGTCGAAGCTGCTGCTGATGCGGATCATGGTGGGAACCGGTGCGTGAGAGCGGGCACGATAGCCACGGAAGTCGATCGCCGCAAATCGTGCGGGCGAGGGCGACACGACACGCGTCGATATAATCGATTCGCCCTCCGCTCCGGAGACGATCGACGCGCATCGCGCGACGGCGCGTTCCGACTCCGCAATCCTCCATTCCATTCGATGCATTCGATGATCCGCAGCCGTCTGCCCGATGTCGGCACCACCATATTCACGGTCATGTCGGCACTGGCGGTTCGTCACGACGCCGTCAATCTCGGCCAGGGCTTTCCCGACTTCGCGTGCGACCCGGCGCTGATCGACGCGGTCACTCGCGCGATGCAGGCCGGCCACAATCAATATCCACCGATGACCGGATGGGCTCCGTTGCGACAGGCGATCGCCGCGAAGATCGAGAAGCTGTACGGCCATCGCTACGACGCCGATCGGGAAGTCACCGTCACCGCCGGCGCGACGCAGGCGATATCGACGGCGACGCTGGCGCTCGTTCATCCGGGTGACGAAGTGATCGTCATCGAACCGGCATACGACAGTTATGCGCCGGCCATTCGATTGGCCGGCGCGACGCCGGTATTCGTCTCCATGGAACGAGCGGCCGATCGCGACGGGGCGTTCTTCGTTCCGTGGGACGCGTTGCGGACCGCGATCACGCCGAAGACGCGGATGGTCGTCGTCAATTCGCCGAACAATCCGACCGGCATGGCGATCGACGAGGACGGCATGCGGGAACTCGAACGGTTGATCGTCGAGCACGACCTGCTGCTGTTGTCCGACGAGGTCTACGAGCACATGCTGTTCGACGGGCTCAGTCACCAGAGCGCGTCCCGCTTCCCCGCGCTCGCCGAGCGCAGCGTCGTGGTCTCGAGTTTCGGCAAGACCTTCCACGTCACCGGCTGGAAAGTCGGTTATGTCGCGGCGCCCGCCGCATTGACGGCGGAGTTCCGCAAGGTGCATCAGTTCAACGTATTCACCGTCAATACGCCGATGCAAGCGGCGATCGCCGATTACCTCGCCGATCCATCTCCGTATCTCGGGCTGGCGAACTTCTATCAGACCAAGCGCGATGCATTCGGCAGGGGCCTCGCGTCGACCCCTTTCATCCCGTTGCCCGCGGCTGGAACCTATTTCCTGCTGGCCGATTACGGCAGGATCGACGCGCGACGGAGCGAAGCGGAATTCTGCGAATGGCTGACCCGCGAGAAAGGCGTGGCCGCCATCCCGCTATCGGCCTTTTACGATCGTCCGAAAGAAGCGAAGCTGATCCGCTTCTGCTTCGCGAAAAAGCCCGAGACACTGGCCATCGCGCTGGAGCGGCTCTCTTCCATCTAATCCGTTGCGTTACTCGATATTGCAACGAGTAATCCCGCATTGAAACCGGATTTGTCCGTTTCGCCTCGACGCGTATAATCCGGCCCGATGAAACCCGGATTCATTCTTCGAAAGGTCGGATATGGCATCGTATAAGGATCTGCAATCCCAGATCGAAAAGCTTCAGAAGCAGGCCGAGCAGGCGCGCGAAAAGGAGATCGCGACGGTCGTCGCACAGATCCGCGGCATGATGACCGACTACGGCATTCAGGCGTCGGATCTCGGCATCGCGTCGAAGCGCAAGCGGAAGAGCGGTACGCCGGCGGCGCCCAAGTTCCAGAACCCGCAGAGCGGCGAGACGTGGACCGGTCGCGGCCGTGCGCCGAAGTGGATCGAAGGCAAGGACCGCACGAAGTTCGCGATCAAGTAACGCCGCTCCGATCGCGGTCGTCGCGGTCGGGACGCGCCGAGCGCTTCGGCCGAGCGCTTCGGCGGCCCCGCTCGACGCCGGGCCTGCTCCTCCTGGAGCCGGCCTTTCCGTCTTGCCGGGCCCGCCCGCGCCGCGCGGGCGCGCTTCTCAGGGCAGGCGCGAGTAGTCGACCGGCACGCCGGTCTTCGCCGACACCTCGTCGGTCGTGACGCCGTCGGCCATCTCGATCATCGACAGGCCGTTCGCGTCGATCTCGAACACGCCGAGGTCGGTGATGACGACGTTGACGACGCCGACGCCGGTCAGCGGCAGCGTGCATTCGGGCAGGATCTTCAGGTCCACGCCGCCGTCCTTCTTGCGGGCCGTGTGCTCCATCAGGACGATCACGCGCTTGACGCCGGCCACGAGGTCCATCGCGCCGCCCATGCCCTTGACCATCTTGCCGGGAATCATCCAGTTGGCGAGGTCGCCCTTGGCGCTCACCTGCATCGCGCCGAGGATCGCGAGGTTGATCTTGCCGCCGCGGATCATCCCGAACGAGTCGGCCGACGAGAAGATCGACGATCCGGGGATGGTCGTGACCGTCTGCTTGCCGGCGTTGATCATGTCCGGGTCGACCTGATCCTCGGTCGGGAACGGGCCGATGCCGAGCAGCCCGTTCTCGGACTGCAGCCAGACCTCGATGCCGCGAGGCACGTGATTGGCGACGAGCGTCGGCAGGCCGATGCCGAGGTTCACGTAGAAGCCGTCCTGCAATTCCTTCGCCGCGCGCGCGGCCATCTGATTGCGGTCCCAGGGCATTGCGGTCTCCTGCGTTGTGGGGTCAGGCCGTCGCGGCGCCTTCGGCGCCGGCGGCACTGCTGGACTTCGACGACGGCGTGACGGTCCTCTGCTCGATCCGCTTCTGCGGCGACGCGTTGACCACGAGGCGATGCACGAAGATGCCGGGCGTGTGGATGTCGTCGGGGTCGAGCTCACCGTTCTCGACGAGCTCCTCGACCTCGGCCACCGTGATCTTCCCCGCGGCCGCAACGTTGGGATTGAAGTTGCGCGCGGTGCGTCGATAGATCAGGTTGCCCGACCGGTCGGCCTTCCATGCCTTGACCAGCGCCACGTCGGCGACGAGCGCCTTCTCCATCACATAGTGGTCGCCGTCGAACTCGCGCGTCTCCTTGCCTTCGGCGACCAGCGTCCCGTAACCGGTCTTCGTGAAAAAGGCCGGAATGCCGGCGCCACCGGCGCGCAGCTTCTCGGCGAGCGTGCCCTGCGGCGTGAACTCGAGCTCGAGCTCGCCGGCGAGGTACTGGCGCTCGAACTCCTTGTTCTCGCCGACGTACGACGCGATCATCTTCGAGATCTGGCGCGTCGCGAGCAGCTGGCCGAGGCCGAAGCCGTCGACTCCGGCGTTGTTCGAGATCGCCGTCAGGTTCTTCACGTCGAGGTCCCGCAGCGCCTCGATCAGCGCCTCCGGGATGCCGCACAGTCCGAAGCCGCCGACCGCATACACCTGGCCGTCCTTCGCGATGTCGGCCAGCGCGTCGCGGGCCGATGGGTAGACCTTGTTCATTGCGTCCTCGTCGTCGTTGTCGTTGTCCGCGTCGTCGTCATGCAGCCGGCTCGCCGAGCGCCGCGATCAGGTGCCCCGGCCACGGGGCCGACCTGCCGCTGCGGTAGTCCATCCACACCAGCACGTTGCGACCCTTCGCGTACAGCACGGGCTGGGGCTCGTCGCCTTCGAGCGTGACGGCGAGGTCCATGCTCGCGCGGCCCACGCGCACGACGGTCTGGGTGACGCGCGCGGCGCACGGATAGGTCATCGGCTTCAGGAAGTCGCACGACGCGTGCGCGAGAATCGGTCCGTCGGCGTCGGAGCGAGCGAGGAAGCCGTTGTCGTTGAACCAGCAGATGCGCGCCTCTTCCATCAGGCGGAAATAGAGCGTGTTGTTGAGATG
Source organism: uncultured Burkholderiales bacterium (assembly GCA_937872165.1). Classification (GTDB taxonomy): domain Bacteria; phylum Pseudomonadota; class Gammaproteobacteria; order Burkholderiales; family Burkholderiaceae_D; genus CAHJXF01. Next base: position 14,712 of record CALMOR010000218.1, read on the forward strand.
GCTCATCGCGTCCATGTCGCCCCAGCGCAGCGGAACGACCTTCACGTAGACGCGCATCGTTCGCCTCGCCCGCCGCTCAGAACGCGGACTGACCGTCGTCGGCGGTGATGATCGAGCCGTTGATGAAGCGCGACTCGTCGGCCGACAGGATCAGCAGCATGCCGTCGAGGTCGGACGGATCGCCGACGCGGCGACGGGGCAGCATCTCGACGAGCTTCCGGCCCGCGTCGCTGTCGAACTGCGCCTCGTTGATCTCGGTGCGGATGTAGCCCGGACAGATCGCGTTGACGTTGATGCCGAAGCGGCCCCACTCCACCGCCATCGACCGCGTCATGTGGACCACCGCGGCCTTGCTCATGCAATAGACGCCGATCTGCGGCAGCACGCGCAGGCCCGCGACCGACGCGATGTTGATGATGCGCGCGGCCTTCTCGGGCTCGCCGTTCTTCTCGTTGCCCTTGGCGCGCGCGATCATCCGCTTCGCGACGGCCTGCGCGACGAAGAACGCGCCCTCGGCGTTGGTCCGCATCACGAACTGGTAGTCGGCCGGCGTGACGTCGACGAGCCGCTGCGTGTTCGCGACTCCCGAGTTGTTGACGAGGATGTCGATCGGGCCGGCCTCGGTCTCCGCATGCGCGACCGCCGACTCGATGCTGTCGTGGTCGGTGACGTCGAGCAACACCGCGTGGGCCTCGCCGCCCTCCGCCTCGATCTCGGCGCGCAGTTCCTTCAGTCGCTCCATGCGCCGCGCCGCGAGCACGACCGTGGCACCGGCCTTCGACAGCACACGAGCGAAACGATTACCGAGGCCGCTCGACGCGCCGGTGACGAGCGCGATCTTCCCTTCGAGATTGACTTCGATGCCCATTGCGTGACGATCCTCGTGATGTCGCCGACGCCGCTCATCGGGGTTGGGGGCAACCTCGGGATCGGTGTTCCGGCATTTGCGGCCCTGGTCTTTCTCATCGAGAATCACGCCTCGCGGTACAACCGATTCGCGAGGCGCCCGGGGCGCAGTGGCACGGCGAGTCTATCAGGAAGACCCATGGATCCAAGTCGGGAACAGCGGCTCGTCGAACAGTACGGACCCCGCGAAGCGATGGAGTACGACGTCGTCGTCGTCGGTGCCGGACCGGCCGGGCTCGCGGCCGCCATCCGACTGAAGCAGCTCGCCGTCGAGAAGGGCCAGGAGGTCAACGTCTGCGTGCTCGAGAAGGGTTCCGAGGTCGGCGCCCACATCCTGTCGGGCGCCGTGATGGACCCGCGCGGCATGGCCGCGCTCGTCCCCGACGGGAAGGAGAAGGGCGCGCCGCTGAACGTGCCGGTCAGCGAGGACCGCGTCCTGTTCCTGTCGCAGACCAAGGCCACGCGCACGCCGAACTGGGCGCTGCCCGCGATCTTCCAGAACCACGGCAACTACGTGATCAGTCTCGCCAACGTCGTGCGCTGGATGGGACGGCAGGCCGAGGCGCTCGGGGTCGAGATCTTCCCGGGCTTTCCGGCCGCGCAGGTGCTGTACGACGAGGCGGGCGCCGTGCGCGGCGTGGTCACCGGCGACCTCGGCATCGGCCGGGACGGCGAACCCACCGGCGAGTTCCAGCTCGGCATGGAGCTGCATGCGAAGTACGTGCTGTTCGCCGAAGGCTCGCGCGGCAACCTCGGCAAGCTGCTGATCGAGAAGTTCGGGCTCGCGAAGGACAGCGATCCGCAGAGCTACGGCATCGGCATCAAGGAGTTGTGGGAGATCGATCCGGGCAAGCACGAGGCCGGGCTCGTGATGCATACCGCCGGATGGCCGCTCGGCACGAGGACCTACGGCGGCTCGTTCATGTATCACCTCGAGAACGATCAGGTCGCGATCGGCTTCGTCGTCGGGCTGTCGTACGAGAACCCCTACCTGTCGCCGTTCGAGGAGTTCCAGCGCTACAAGACCCATCCCGCGATCCGCACCTTCCTCGAAGGCGGCAAGCGCGTGTCGTACGGCGCGCGCGCCATCACGGCGGGCGGACCGGTGTCGCTGCCGAAGTTGGTCTTCCCCGGCGGCGCGCTGATCGGATGCGACGCGGGCTTCCTCAACGCGGCTCGCATCAAGGGCAGCCATACCGCGATCAAGAGCGGGATGATGGCGGCCGACGCGGCCTATGCGGCCGTCACGTCGGGTCGCCGGCAGGACGAGCTGAGCGCCTATCCGGCTGCCTATCGATCGTCGTGGCTGCACGAGGAGCTGCACAGGACGCGGAACTTCAAGCAGTGGATGTCGAAGGGCCTGTACGTCGGCACCGCGATGGTCGGCCTCGAGCAGAAGGTGCTGGGCGGCAACGTGCCGTGGACGCTGCATCACAAGCATGCCGACCACGAGTGCCTGAAGCCGGCCGCGCAGTTCACGCCGATCGTCTATCCGAAGCCCGACGGCAAGCTGACCTTCGACCGGCTGTCGTCGGTCTTCATCTCGAACACCAACCATGCCGAGAATCAGCCGGCGCACCTGACGCTGCGCGATCCGTCGATCCCCGTGAAGGTCAACCTCGCGACCTACGCGGGACCCGAGAGCCGCTACTGTCCGGCCGCCGTCTACGAGTACGTCGCGGCCGAGGGCGGTGGCGAACGATTGCAGATCAATGCGCAGAACTGCGTCCACTGCAAGACCTGCGACATCAAGGACCCGATGCAGAACATCGTGTGGGTGACCCCCGAAGGCGGGGGCGGCCCGAATTATCCGGGGATGTAGACCCCCGCAGCGCCCGCCGAGGGGCCCCGCGCAGCGGGGATCGGCGCCCGCGAAGGGGGTCCGGGTCTTCCGGGGCTCGCTGCCCCGGGCGACTCGAAGGGGCAGGGCCTGCCGATCGGACGAAGGGGTTCACCAAGCAACGCCGATCGGCACCCTCCGGAGACGCGATCCTCGGAAGCTCGATAGCTCTGCCCCGAACACCCGAAGCCCCACGAGCCCTCGCGTGCTCGAACGCTCCGGCCCTCGCCCGCAGGCACACCGGTTGCTGCTTCGTCGACCTCACCGTCGACCCCGGAGCGCCCATGTCCGATCCCGACCTCACCAACCCGCGTCGTCGCTTCCTGCGGAACAGCGCCGCGACGCTCGGCACCGCCACCCTGCTCGGACCGCAACTCGCCGCGAGAGGTGCGGACACGCCGCTTCCTCCGATCGGGCCCGCGACCACCGATGGCGACGATGCGACGACCGCCGACCTCCTCGTCGAGACCCTGATCGCGTGGGGCGCCACGCGCGTCTACGGGATGGTCGGCGACGGCATCGCCGGCGTCGTCGAGGCGATCCGCAAACGACAGGACCGCATCCGCTACATCGGGGTGCGACACGAGGAGGCCGCCGCGTTCATGGCTTCGGGCCACGCGAAGCTGACCGGCACGCTCGGCGTCTGCGTCGGCACCACCGGCCCCGGTGCGGTCCATCTGATGAACGGCCTCTACGACGCCGCGCTCGACGGCGCGCCGGTGGTCGCGCTCACCGGCGTGACCTTCCACGACCTGATCGGCCTGCGCTTCATCCAGTCGCTCGACACGCCGTCGCTGATGAAGGACGTCGCGGTCTACGACGTGCAGGTCACGGGGCCGCGCCATGCGCTGCTGGTCGGCAACCAGGCATGTCGCGCGGCGCTCGGTCATCGCGGCGTCGCCCATCTGGCGATCGCGAAGGACGTGCAGGCCATGAAGCTGTCGGCCGACAAGCCTTCGATGGAGAACCACGACGCGCGCACGTCGTCGTCGTGGCAGCCGAACCGTGCGCAGCCCGATGCCGACCAGCTGCAGCGGGCGGCGACGCTGATCGACGCCGGCAGGCGCGTGGCGATCCTGGTCGGCCAGGGGGCGTTGGGCGCGCGACGCGAAGTGGAAGCCTGCGCCGACCGGCTCGCCGCGCCGGTCGCGAAGGCGCTGCTCGGCCGCACCGTGATCGCCGACGACTCGCCGTTCAGCACCGGCGGCATCGGCCATCTCGGCACCGCGCCGTCGAGTTGGGCGATGCATGCGTGCGACACGCTGCTGATCGTCGGCTCGACGATGCCGTGGCTCGACTACTACCCGAAGCCCGGCCAGGCGCGCGGCGTGCAGATCGACGCCAATCCCGACCGCATCGGTCTCCGCTATCCGGTCGAGCTGGGCCTCGTGGGCGATGCGCGAGCGACGCTCGCCGCGCTGCTCCCGCTGCTGCAGCGGAAGACCGATCGCGGCTTCCTCGTCGAAGCGCAACGGCGCATGCGCGACTGGGACGCGATGCTCGATCGCATCGAGAGCACCCGCCGCTCGCCGCTGCGGCCGCAGTCCGTGATCCGCGCGGTCAGCGACCGGCTCGCCGACGACGCCATCGTCGCGTTCGACTGCGGCGCCAACACGCACTTCGCCGCGCGTCATCTGCGGTTGCGGTCCGGTCAGCGACTCGTCACGCCGGGTCTGCTCGACACGATGGCGCCGGGCCTGCCCTATGCGATCGCGGCGCAGCTCGCCCATCCGGATCGCCAGGTCGTCGCGATCGTGGGGGACGGCGGCTTCGCGATGCTGATGGCCGAGCTGACGACGGCGGTCCAGCACGGATTGCCGGTGAAGATCGTGATCCTCGACAACCGGAAGCTCGCGCAGGTCGTCTTCGAACAACGCGAAGCGGGATACGGCGTGTTCGGCTGCGACCTGTCGCCGATCGACTTCGTGGCGTTCGCCCGCGCCTGCGGCGCCGGGGGCATGCGCTGCGCGACGCCGGACGAACTCGGTCCGGTCCTCGACGACGCGCTCCGCGCGAAAGGTCCGACCGTCGTCCACGCGATCGTCGATGCCGACGAACGACCGATGAAGCCCGAAGCGCTGGAGGCCTGAGACCGGCGACGACGAGGGCCCGACCTCTTCGATCGACGTCCTCCCTCTCGTCCGTCGCGCGCGCGATCGTCCCCGTCCCGGCGTGGGCGTCGCCCACGGTTCGCAGGCACATGATCCCGTCCGGGCTAGATCCGTCGTCGCGGTCTCGTCGTCACGCTCGCGATCGCCCGTCCGAAGCGATCGGATGGCCGGCACGGCGGCACTGCCGGCGACCATGGAGGCCCGGCCGCCGCCCGCCCATCCGCGACCGCATCGCGCCGATGGGCTCGCCTCGTGACAGCGGCCGGCGCCGGCGCCCTCCGTCAGCCGGTCGCCACCGCGGAGACGCCGTCGGGCGGCCACGCGCCCGAGCGGATGCGGTCGAGCCAGAAGGCACCGATGATCGTCTTGACGTCGGTGACGAGGCCGCCGCGAATCCATTCGAGCAGCTCCGCCGGATCGACCTCGAGCACGTCGAGGAACTCGCCGGCGTCGAGCTCGCGTTCGCCGGCCACGAGCCCTTCGGCCAGATAGACGTGGATGTCCTCGTTCGAGTACGAGATCGCGTTGTTGATGGTGGCGAGGAACGTGAAGCGCCGCGCGAAGTAGCCGGTCTCCTCGCGCAGCTCGCGGCTGCAGGTGTCGAGCGGCGGTTCGCCCGCGTCGATCTTGCCGGCCGGGAACTCGACGAAGCTCCGCGCCAGCGGGTACCGCCACTGCCGCTCCATCACCACGCGTCCGTCGTCGAGGACCGGGATCAGCATCACCGCGCCGGGATGGAGGATGTACTCGCGCTCGGTCGTGCTGCCGTCCGGCAAGCGCACGGTGTCGCGATTGACGTGGAGGAAGACGCCGTCGAAGACCCGCTCGGACTTCAGCATCACCTCTTCGAGGTGAAGGTCGTCCGCCATGCCGTCAGCCCGCCAGCGTGTGCGACATCGCGGTGACGCAGGCCTGCATCAGGCCATCGGGCAGGAGCCCGAGCAACAGCAGCAGCGCGCCGTTGACGACCAGCGTGACGCGCGCGTCGAAGCGGCCCGAGCCCTTGCCGGCGATGGCCGCCGACGCGACCGGTTCGTCGAAGTACATCAGCTTCACGATGCGCAGGTAGTAGAACGCGGCGATCAGCGACATCATCACCGCGAACACGACGAGCCAGACCGAGCCGGTCGCGAACGCCGCCGACAGCACCGAGAACTTGGCGTAGAACCCCACCGTGGGCGGAACGCCGGCCAGCGAGAACATCGTGATCAGCATCACCAGCGCGGCCCACGGGTTGCGTTTGGCGAGACCCTTGAAGTCGTCGATGCCGTCGGCTTCGTAGCCGTCGCGGGACATCGCCAGCAGCACGCCGAAGGCCGCGCATGTCGTCAGCGCGTAGACCACCGCGTAGAACAGAGCCGAGCTGTAGGCGCTGGCAGCCGAGTAGGCGTTGCCGTTGATGATGCCGGCCAGCATGCCGAGCAGGAGGAAGCCCATGTGCGAGATGGTCGAATAGCCGAGCATCCGCTTGACGCTCGACTGCGCGATGGCCGCGAGATTGCCGAGCCCGAGCGACAGCACCGCGAGGATCGTCAGCATCTGCTGCCAGTCGAAGGCGAGCGAGATCATCCCTTCGACCAGGAGCCTAAGCACGATCGCGAACGCGGCGAGCTTCGGAGCGCCGCCGACCACCAGCGTGATCGCCGACGGCGCGCCCTGGTAGACGTCGGGGATCCACATGTGGAACGGCACCGCGCCGAGCTTGAAGCCGAGGCCGGCGACGATGAACACGAGGCCGAACACGAGGATGGTGCGGTTGGCGATCCCCGCATCGAGCTGTTTGGCGAGCATCGTCAGGTCGAGCGTGCCGGTCGCGCCGTACAGCATCGACATGCCGTAGAGCAGGAAGCCCGACGACAGCGCGCCGAGGATGAAGTACTTCATCGCCGCCTCGGTCGACGCGGTGTGGTCGCGCCGCAGCGCCACCATCGCGTAGAACGCGAGCGACATCAGCTCGAGGCCGAGATAGATCGACAGGAAACTGTTCGCCGAGATCATCACGAACTGGCCCAGCACCGAGAACAGCACCAGTGGATAGAACTCGCCGCCGCGCTGGCCCGAGACGATGCCGCGATCGACCATGTAGTCGTGCGAGTAGACGAGCGTGACGATCATCGCCAGCGACGTCGCGAGCTTCAGCAGGTTCGCCATCGGATCGCCGACGAACATGTTGCCGAACGTGTACGCGGTGCTCTCGTCGACGAGGTACAGCCCGTTGAGCGCCGCGCATGCCGCCAGCGTGCCGATGCTGAGCCAGTAGGTGACGATGCGACGCCGGTCGACGACGAACATGTCGATCAGCAGGATCGCCGAGCCGGCGATCAGCAGGAAGATCTCCGGATAGGCCGGGATCAGGTTGACGGTCGGGAACGGGATGGGATTGATCGTGTACATGGTCAGAGCTTGGACTGCGCGACGTGCTGCAGCAGGTTGGCGACCGAGGCATGCATCACGTCGGTGAACGGTCTGGGCACGATCCCCATCCACAGCGAGGCGATCGCGAGCACGGCCAGCATGCCGAACTCGCGGGCGCCGATGTCCGCGAGCGTCGCGACATGGGCGTTGGCGACGTCGCCGAACGAGACGCGCTTGTACATCCACAGCGAATAGGCGGCGCCGAGGATCAGCGCGATCGCGGCGAGGAGGCCGATCCAGAAGTTGAACTGGACCGCCGCCAGGATGACCATGAACTCGCCGACGAAGCCCGAGGTGGCGGGCAATCCGCAGTTGGCCATCGAGAAGAACAGGAAGAAGGCCGCGAACTTCGGCATCGTGTTGACGACCCCGCCGTAGTCGGCGATGAGACGCGAGTGCATGCGGTCGTACAGCACGCCGATGCAGAGGAACATCGCGCCCGACACGAAGCCGTGCGAGATCATCTGCGCGATCGCGCCCTCCATGCCGAGCTCGCTGAAGATGAAGAAGCCGAGCGTGACGAAGCCCATGTGCGCGATCGACGAGTACGCGACCAGCTTCTTCATGTCGGTCTGCACCATCGCGACGAAGCCGACGTAGATCACCGTGACCAGCGACAGCGTGATGACGAGCGGCGCGAACTGGTGCGCCGCGTCGGGTGCGATCGGCAGCGAGAAGCGCACGAAGCCGTAGGCACCGAGCTTCAGCATGATCGCCGCCAGCACCACAGAGCCGCCGGTGGGCGCCTCGACGTGCGCGTCGGGCAGCCAAGTGTGTACCGGCCACATCGGGACCTTGACCGCGAAGGCCATGAAGAACGCGAAGAAGATCAGCGTCTGTGCCTCGATGGTCAGCGGCAGCTGCTGCCACGACGCGATCTCGAAGCTGCCGCCGGCCTTGAACCAGAGATAGATGATGGCGACGAGCGTCAGCAGCGAACCGAGGAAGGTGTACAGGAAGAACTTGATCGACGCGTAGACGCGGTTGGGGCCGCCCCAGATGCCGATGATGAGATACATCGGGATCAGCGTCGCCTCGAAGAACACGTAGAAGAGCAGACCGTCGGTGGCGCTGAAGACGCCGACCATCAGGCCCGACAGGATCAGGAACGCGGCCATGTAGCCGGCCACGTTCTTCTCGACGACTTCCCAGCCGGCGATGACGACGATGACCGTGATGAACGCGGTCAGCAGCACGAACCAGACCGCGATGCCGTCGACGCCGAGCGCGTAGCTGACCGCGAAGCGCTCGATCCACGACGCGTGCTCGGTGAACTGCAGCGCGGCCGTGGCGGGGTCGAAGCCCGTGTACAGCGGGATCGTCACCGCGAAGCTGACGACGGCGGCCAGCAACGCGAGCCAGCGGACCAGCGACGCGCGATCGTCGCGGCCGACGGCGAGAAGCACCAGGCCCGAGGCGATCGGGATCCAGATGGACAGGCTGAGGTAGGGGATCGTCGCTTGCATCGTTCGTTGTTGTTCGGAACCCGCTCCGTGCCATTCCGGCGAAGGCCGGGTCGAATTCGTCCCGGCCTTCGCGGTACGACAGGCCGGTGAGGCGGTTAACGCAGCACGAAGTACGACATCAGCGCGAGCACGCCGATGATCATCGTGAACGCGTAGTGATAGATGTAGCCGGACTGCGCCGTACGGACCACCGACGCGAACCAGCCGACGAAGCGCGCGCTGCCGTTGACCAGCGTCCCGTCGATGACCGACTGGTCGCCGCGTTGCCAGAGGAAGGTGCCGAGGCTGCGGCCACCGCCCGCGAAGGCGAACTCGTTCAGGCGGTCGAGGTAGTACTTGTTGTCGAGCAGCCGGTAGAGCCACCAGGTCTTCGC
>CALMOR010000218.1:23833-25599 GCA_937872165.1 uncultured Burkholderiales bacterium
CGGTGCCCATTTCTTTCTCGGGACGCTCCTGCAGCGTCGCCTCGATCTTGTCGGGCAGCTTCGGGTCGACGAGGTACAGGTACCAGGCGACGACGACGCCCGCCAGCCCGAGCCAGAACGGCAGGCCGAGGAAGCCGTGCAGGCCCATCGACCACGCGCCGTGGAACTCCTCGGCCAGCTTCTCCATCGCATGATGGTTCTCGCCGATGAAGATGGCGCCCCGGAACCAGTCGCCGTACAGCATCGGCCCGATCGTGAAGAAGCCGATCAGCAGGGACGGAATCGCGAGCAGTATCAGCGGCAACGTGATGACCCACGGCGTCTCGTGCGGCTTCTCGCCCGGTCCCAGCCCGTGATGTTCGTCGTGCGTGTCGTCGTGCGCGTCGTGGGAGCCGTCGTCGTGCGCGATCTCGTCGTGCCGCGCGCTGGCCTCGTGGGTGTTCATCTTGGCGGCGGCACCGCCGTGCACGTCGTCCTGCGTCCCGACGTGGTGGTCGGCGTGAGCGGTCGTGGCGAGGGGCGCCGCGGACGCGTGGGCGTCGCCGCGATCGTGAGCCTGTCCGAAGCGCTCCTTGCCGTGGAACACCAGGAAGAACATGCGGAACGAATAGAGCGCCGTCACGAAGACGCTGACCACGACGGCGAAGTAAGCGAAGCCCGAGCCCGCGATGTGCGATTCGGCGACCGCGTCGATGATCGAGTCCTTCGAGTAGAAGCCCGAGAAGAACGGCGTGCCGATCAGCGCGAGCGAACCGACCAGCGACGTGATCCACGTGATCGGCATGTACTTCCTCACGCCCCCCATGTTGCGGATGTCCTGGTCGTGATGCATGCCGATGATGACCGAGCCGGCCGCGAGGAACAGCAGCGCCTTGAAGAACGCGTGCGTCATCAGGTGGAAGATCGCGGCCGAGTAGGCCGACGCGCCGAGCGCCACCGTCATGTAGCCGAGCTGCGACAGGGTCGAGTACGCGACGACGCGCTTGATGTCGTTCTGGATGACGCCGAGGAAGCCCATGAAGAGCGCGGTGATGGCGCCGATCACGATGACGAAGCTCAGAGCCGCGTCGGACAGCTCGAACAGCGGCGAGAAGCGCGCCACCATGAAGATGCCGGCCGTCACCATCGTGGCCGCGTGGATCAGCGCCGAGATCGGCGTCGGGCCTTCCATCGAGTCGGGCAGCCACACGTGCAGCGGAAACTGCGCCGACTTGCCCATCGCTTCTTTTATTATTGAGATGGAGTCCTGCGTGAGCTACATAATGTCGTTGCTGGGCAGCGTCAGCTTCGCGAGCTCCTCGCCCTTGCCGAAGACGTCGCCGTAATGCATCGAGCCGGTGTAGGCGAGCAGGAGACCGATGCCGAGGATGAAGCCGAAATCGCCGACCCGGTTGACGAGGAAGGCCTTGAGGTTCGCGTAGATGGCGGTGGGCCGCGTGTACCAGAAGCCGATCAGCAGGTACGACACGAGGCCCACGGCCTCCCAGCCGAAGAAGAGCTGGAGCATGTTGTTCGACATGACCAGCATCAGCATCGAGAACGTGAACAGCGAGATGTACGCGAAGAAACGCTGGTAGCCGGGGTCGTCGGCCATGTAGCCGATCGTGTAGACGTGCACCATCAGCGAGACGAAGGTCACGACCAGCATCATCGTCGCCGTCAGCGTATCGATCAGGAAGCCCACCTCGAAGCGGATGTCGCCGGTCTGCGCCCACGTGTACAGCGCGGCGTCGAAGTGGGCGCCCTCCTTCACGTCGAAGAACACC
>CALMOR010000219.1 GCA_937872165.1 uncultured Burkholderiales bacterium
CGCGATGCTCGGGCCGTTCTCGATCGATACCTATCTGCCGGCCTTTCCGGAGATCGAGCGTTCGCTCGACGCGTCGGCGATCCAGGTCCAGCAGACCATGACCGCCTACATGCTCGCGTTCGCGTTCATGATCCTCTGGCACGGCGCGCTGTCGGACGCACTCGGCCGTCGCATCGTCATCCTCGTGTCGCTGGTCGTGTTCGTGGTCGCGTCGTTCGGCTGTGCGTCGGCCCATTCGATCCAGTACCTGTGGGCCTTCCGCATCCTGCAGGGGCTGTCGGCCGGGGCGGGCATCGTCGTGGGTCGCGCCATCGTGCGCGACCGCTATGCGGGTGCCGAGGCGGAGAAGCTGCTGTCGCTCGTGACGATGATCTTCGCGATCGCGCCGGCCATCGCGCCGATCCTCGGCGGCTGGGTGGTCGAGGCCTTCGACTGGCGAACCATCTTCCTCGGCCTCTTCGTCTACTCGTGCGTGCTGCTGTGGGCGAGCTGGCACCTGCTGCCCGAGACGCTGCCGGTCGCCGCGCGGCAGCCGTTCAACGCGACGTCGCTGTGGAGGAGCTACAAGTCGGTGTTCGGCACGCTGCGCTTCCACGCGTATGCCGGCACGCTCGCGTTCAATTTCGTCGGGCTCTTCATCTACGTCGCCTCGGCCCCGGTGTTCATCATCGAGCACCTCCACCTGTCGCAGCGACAGTTCGGATGGTTCTTCATCCCGTCGGTGGCCGGCATCTTCCTCGGCGCACTGACCGCCAACCGGCTCGCGGGCCGGCTGCGGATCGGCAGGCAGGTGCGCATCGGCTTCGTGCTGATGGGCAGCGCCTCGCTCGTCAATCTGCTGTACCACCTGTTCCTGCCGCCGCAGGTGCCGTGGTCGGTGCTGCCGATCTTCTTCTACACGATCGGCATGGCGATGACCGCGCCGGGCGTGACGCTGATGGTGCTCGATCTCTTCCCCGCCCATCGCGGCGTCGCGGCGTCCTGCCAGTCGTTCGTGCAGACCATGCTCGGCGCGATCGCGGCCGGCGTGCTCGCGCCGATCCTGTCGGCGTCGGCGCTGTGGCTCGCGCTCGGCCAGGTGGTCTGCGTCTTCATCGGGCTGCTCGCGTGGCGCATCGGCCGCTCGCGCGGCCTCGCGGGTCCGCGCGCGGCGTGAACGTGTTTCGTCGCGAACCGCCGGTGTAGAGTTCATCGCATGGCGAGCCCGGCACCCGATGCCGCGGCCGACCGCATCACGGACAAGGAGACCCATGTCGGAAGCCGACGGCGAAGCCATGACCGCCGAGTCCCGCGAGGCATTGCACTATCGCTACTGGCCCGAGGGCGTTCCGCATCGTCTCGACCTGCCGGCGACCAGCCTCTGGTACAACCTCGAAGTCACCGCAACCCGCTTCCCCGATCGCGCCGCCGTCGTCTTCTACGACTCGGTGCTCACCTACGGCGAGCTGCGTCGACGGGCCGAGGCGATCGCCGGATGGCTGCAGCAGCACTGCCGGGTGACGCGCGGCGACCGCGTGCTGCTCGATTTCCAGAACAGCCCGCAGTTCATCACCGGCTACTACGCGATCCTGCGCGCCGACGCGTTCGTGGTGCCGGTCAATCCGATGCTGAAGACCGACGAGCTGCGTCACTACGTCGGCGACAGCGGCGCGCACGTCGTGCTGACCGCGCAGGACCACTGGCCGCAGTTCGCGCCGCTGATGAAGGGCGCGCCCGAAGCCATCGACACGCTTGAGCACGCGTTGGTCGGCGCCTATGCGGACGCCGTCACCGCCGCTACGGACCTCGCGATCCCGGACTTCGTCCGCGCGCCGCTCGCCGTCGCGGCCGACCGGAAGGTTTCGTTGTGGACCGACGTCGTCGCCGAAGCGCGGCGGCCGTCGGCCGCGCTCGCCGGACCCGACGACTGGTGCGTGATGCCGTACACGTCGGGCACGACCGGCAAGCCGAAGGGTTGCGTCCACACGCATCGCTCGGTGATGCACGTCCTCTGTTTCGGCGTGCACTGGTCGCGCGCGTCGACCGACACGATCGCGCTCGGCGTCGTCCCGATGTTCCACGTCACCGGCATGCAGGCGATGAACAGCCTGATCTTCGGCGGCGGCACCAACGTCGTCCTGCCGCGCTGGGATCGACGGCTCGCGGCCGAAGCGATCGCGCGCAACCGCGTGACCAACTGGACCTGCATTCCGACGATGGTGATCGACCTGTTCGCGACGCCGGACATCGATCGCTACGACCTGTCGAGCCTGACCTATCTGTCGGGCGGCGGCGCCGCGATGCCGGAGGCCGTGGCGCAGAAGGTCAAGAACCTGTGGGGCCTCGACTTCGTCGAGGGCTACGGCCTGTCCGAGACCATCGCCGCGTCGCATTCGAACCCGCCGCAGCGGACCAAGAAGCAGTGCCTCGGCGTGCCGATCTGCGACACCGACTCGCGCGTCATCGATCCCGACACGCGGGTCGAGCTGCCGCCGGGCGCGACCGGCGAGATCATCACGCACGGACCCGGCGTCTTCCAGGGCTACTGGAACGATCCGCAGAAGACGAAGGACGCGTTCATCGAGCACGACGGCAAGACCTTCTTCCGCACCGGCGACCTGGGGCGCATCGACGAGGACGGCTACTTCTTCATGGTCGACCGTCTGAAACGGATGATCAACGCGTCGGGCTTCAAGGTCTGGCCCGCCGAGGTCGAGGCGATGCTCTACCGCCATCCGCTGGTGCAGGAAGCCTGCATCATCGGCACCTACGACGCGTATCGCGGCGAGACCGTCAAGGCGTTGATCGTCACGCGCAGCGACGCCCGCACCGACGAGACCGCGAACGCGATCGTCGAGTGGGCCCGCGAACACATGGCGGCCTACAAGATCCCGCGGGTGATCGAGTTCGTCGATGCGCTGCCGAAGTCGGGAACCGGCAAGGTGATGTGGCGCGCGTTGCAGGAAGCGGAGAACGCGCGGAACGCGAAGGCCGACGCGGCCTGACGTCCGCGCGCGTTCGCACGAACGCCCGGCCCCGTCCGGCCGACCGTCGGCGCAGGCGCCC
>CALMOR010000220.1 GCA_937872165.1 uncultured Burkholderiales bacterium
GTTTCGACGCAGCAGTCGAAGCTCGCCTACTTCAAGCAGAAGCGCGAAGGGGTCGACGAGTTCATCGAAGGCCAGGCCGAACGCATCGAGTACGGCGAGAAGGCCGACACGGTACGCCTCATCAATCGCGCCGTCGTCAAGCGGCTGAGCGCGGGCCGCGACGCCGACGAGATCCGCGGCGACCGCATCGACTACAACAGCCGGACCGAGATCTACAACGCGTTCTCGAACGGGACGTCGGGCCGCGTCAAGGTCACTCTGCAGCCGAAGATCAAGCCGGGAGCGTCCACCACCGGCGCCGATGCGGCGGCGGCCCGGCCGGCCCCTTCGACGCCGATCGAGCTGAAGAAGGAACCGACGCTCGAGGCCCGGCCCGCGTCATGATGGACAGCGTCGAGGCGGTCCGTCCCGAGGCACGCGAGGTCGCGGATCCCGTCGTCGACGCGCCGGTCGAGAGGGCCGACGCGGGTACCGCTTCGAAGTCGGTGTTCGAGGCCACCCATCTCAGGAAGACCTACGGCAAGCGCACGGTCGTCCAGGACGTGTCGATCACGGTCCGGAGCGGCGAGGTCGTCGGACTGCTCGGTCCGAACGGCGCCGGCAAGACCACCTGCTTCTACATGATGCTCGGCCTCGTCGGCGCCGATGCGGGCTCGATCACGCTCGACGGCAACTCGCTGACGCGCCTGCCGATCCATCGACGCGCGCGTCTCGGCCTCTCGTACCTGCCGCAGGAAGCGTCGGTGTTCCGCCAGCTCGACGTCGCCGACAACATCCGCGCGGTGCTCGAGCTGCAGCGCGACGATCGCGGCCGCGCGCTGTCGAGGAGCGACATCGACGCGCGGCTCGAAGCGCTGCTGGAGGACCTGCAGATCACGCACCTGCGGACCAACAGCGCGCTGTCCCTGTCGGGGGGCGAGCGGCGCCGCGTCGAGATCGCGCGCGCGCTCGCGACCTCGCCGCGCTTCATCCTGCTCGACGAACCGTTCGCCGGCATCGACCCGATCGCGGTCATCGAGATCCAGCGCATCGTGCGCTTCCTCAAGTCACGCGACATCGGCGTGCTGATCACGGACCACAACGTGCGCGAGACGCTCGGCATCTGCGACCACGCGTACATCATCAACGCCGGTTCGGTCCTCGCGTCGGGCCGTCCCGACGAGATCGTCGGCGACGAGAGCGTGCGGCGCGTCTATCTCGGCGAACACTTCCGGATGTAGGCCGGGCGACCATGAAGCAAGTCCTCCAGCTCCGCGTATCGCAGCACCTCGCGCTGACTCCGCAACTGCAGCAGTCGATCCGTCTGCTGCAGCTGTCGACGCTCGAGCTGAACCAGGAGATCGAGGTCGCGCTGGCCGAGAACCCGCTGCTCGAGCGGATCGACGATCCGATGCACTCGGCCGTGCAGCTGAGCGGCGACGGAACGCTCAAGCGCAACAGCGCCGACGAGAACTTCGACGCGTCTTCGTCCAACTACACCGGCGACGTCTCGTCCGATGCCGCGCGCGACCACGGGTCCGAGGTCGAGGCGCCGGTCGTCACCGACTTCGAAGGCGGCGAACGGCGCGCCGACGATCTCGCGGCCACCGACTGGAACGCGAACGAGCGACGCAGCGACGGCGAGGAGGACGACCGCGACCTCGCGCACGTCAACACCGCGACCGTGACGCTGCGCGAGCACCTGCTCGGGCAGCTCGCGCTGAAGAAGCTCAACGAACGCGATCGCGGCCTCGTCGCCGTGCTGATCGAGGCGCTCGAGGAGGAAGGCTATCTCGGCGACGAGCTCGAGGACATCCTCGCGATGCTGCCCGAGGAACTGCAGATCGAGGAGCAGGAGCTGTCGACCGCACTCACTCTGCTGCAGAGCTTCGACCCGCCCGGCATCGGCGCGCGCAGCGCGTCCGAATGCCTGGCCCTGCAGCTGCGTCGCCTCGACGCCGGTCCCGCGCGCGACGCCGAGCCGGCGGTGCGCGACCTCGCGCTCAGGCTCGTGACCGGCAACCTCGCGTTGCTCGCGGCCCGCGACTTCACGCGCCTGCGTCGCATCTATCAGTGCAGCGACGACCTGCTGCGCGACGCGCATGCGCTGATCAAGCGCCTCGCGCCGCATCCCGGCCGGGCGTTCGCCAAGCACGAGTCCAACTATGTGGTGCCCGACATCATCGTCAAGAAGATCCGCAACACGTGGCAGGCCTTCCTCAATCCCGAGGTGATGCCGAAGCTGTCGATCAACCAGGCGTATGCGCGCGTGCTCCGCGAGCAGCGCGGTACCGACGGCGCGGCCAACATGGGGTCGCGCCTGCAGGAGGCGCGCTGGCTGATCAAGAACGTGCAGCAGCGCTTCGACACGATCCTGCGGGTCGCCGAGGCGATCGTCGAACGGCAGCGCAGCTTCTTCACGCACGGCGAGGTCGCGATGCGGCCGCTCGTGCTGCGCGAGATCGCCGACACGCTCGGGCTGCACGAGTCCACCGTGTCGCGCGTGACGACGCAGAAGTTCATGCTGACGCCGCTCGGCGTGTTCGAACTGAAGTACTTCTTCGGCAGCCACGTCGCCACCGACGCAGGCGGTGCCGCGTCGTCGACCGCGATCCGCGCGCTGATCAAGCAGCTCGTCGGCGCCGAGAACGCGAAGAAGCCGCTGTCGGACAGCAAGATCGCCCAGATGCTCGGCGAGCAGGGTATCGTAGTCGCCCGACGAACAATCGCGAAATACCGAGAATCTTTGCGGATACCACCTGTCAGTCTTCGCAAGACTCTCTGAACGGACGCAGCCCGCGCTGCAGCAGGCGTCGCGTCCACCTCCCCCGCAGTCTCTTTGAAGGAGTGGCCATGAACCTCACCATCAGCGGACATCATCTCGACGTGACGCCGGCGATTCGCGAATTCGTGATGAACAAACTGGAACGGGTGAGACGCCACTTCGATCAGGTCATCGACGTCACGGTCACGGTGACGGTCGAGAAGCTGCGACAGAAGGCGGAAATCAACCTGCATCTGCGCGGCAAGGACCTGCACTGCGAGGCGATCGACGCGGATCTCTACGCGGCCATCGACCTCGTCGTCGACAAGCTGGATCGCCAGGTCGTCAAGCACAAGGAATGCCTGCAGGCGCACAACGCGGAGCCGTTGAAGCGCCAGGTCGCGGCCTGACGCGCACCGGGCGGCGTCGGCCCGCGATGGCCCGGCACCGCCCTCGATACACCGTGCGCGGTCGTGTGTTCGATGCATCTATAATCCGCGCTCTTCGAAATCGGCCCCGTCCCGAAGGCGACTGCGATGCAGCCCTCCACGCGGCCACGAGTGGTCATGTACATGAATCTGATCGGCAAGCTGCTTCCTCCGGCGAACGTCGTGCTGGACCTCGAGGCATCGAGCAAGAAGCGCGTCTTCGAACAGGCGGGTCTGCTGTTCGAAAACAATCAGGGCCTGGCACGCAGCAAGGTCTTCGACAGCCTGTTCGCACGGGAGCGGCTCGGTTCCACCGGGCTCGGACAACAGGTCGCGATCCCGCACGGCCGCATCAAGGGATTGCGCGATCCGGTGGCCGCGTTCATCCGCCTCGCGGATCCGATCCCGTTCGACGCGCCCGACGGCAAGCCCGTTGCGATCCTCGTGTTCCTGATGGTCCCCGAGCAGGCGACCCAGGCGCACCTCGAGATCCTCTCCGAACTCGCGCAGATGCTGTCGGACCCGGCGTTCCGCGAACTGTTGATCACGGCACCCGAGGCGGCGGCCGTGCATCGTCATCTGGTGGACTGGGAACCGTTCAGGCCCGCGGCCTGATGTCGCTCCCGTCCGCGTTCGGCGTCGACGCGTGACGATGTCCACGATCCGCAAGCTGTTCGACGACAACCGTGAAGCGCTCGGTCTGTCGTGGATCGTCGACGAGGCGATCGAGGTCGACCCCGAGGAGCGCGCGAAGGCCGACAGCGCCCTCAAGGACGCGCACTTCGCGGTCACCGACCTGATCGGTTACTACAACCTCATCCATCCGCATCGCATCCAGGTGATCGGCCAGCGCGAGGTCGACTACTTCACGATGCTGTCCGAACGCCGTCGCGACAGCTGGCTGCTCGACCTCGGCGAGCGGCCTCCTCCCGCGATCCTGTTCGGCGACGGCCTCTTGCCGTCGCCCGAATTCCTCGACGCCTGCGAGCGGGCGCGCATCGCGCTGATCGCGTCGACGACGCCGGCCGTCAAGCTGATCGAGTCGCTGCGTTCGTATCTGGCGAAGACGCTCGCCGATCGAACCATCATGCACGGTGTCCTGATGGACGTGCTCGGCATCGGCATCATCATCACCGGCGAGTCCGGGCTCGGCAAGAGCGAGCTCGGACTCGAACTGATCTCGCGCGGCCACGGACTCGTGGCAGACGACGCGGTCGAACTCGCGCGCGTCGGTTCGCACACGATCGAGGGCCACTGTCCGAAGCTGTTGTCGAACCTGCTCGAGGTGCGGGGCCTGGGCCTGCTCGACATCAAGGCGATCTTCGGAGAGACCGCGGTGCGACGGAAGATCCGTCTGCGGATGATCGTGCATCTGGTCAAGCACAGCACGCTCGAAGAGGAGTACCAGAGACTGCCGCTCGACGTGCTGACGCAGAACGTGCTCGGCATCGAGATGCGCAAGGTGGTCATCCCGGTCGGCCTCGGGCGCAACATCGCGGTGCTCACCGAGGCTGCGGTCCGCAACACCATCCTGCAGCTGCGCGGCATCGACACCCTCGCCGACTTCATGGTCCGCCAGCAGGCGGAACTGCAGGAGAACAGCGAACCCGATCCCTTCGAATCGCCGATGGTCCGCGCGCTCGGCGACGGAGGCTGAGGCACCGTCGACCGATGCGTCCGCATGCTCTAATGACGGCCGCCCCGCGACGGCGCGACGGGCCTTGCCGATCATTCGAGGAGAGTGCAATGAATTCCACCCTGACCCGCGTCGCGACGCATGCCATCGCCGCGTTGATCGTCGCAGCACCGATCGTCCTGCAGCCCGCCGCGGCCGACGACAAGCCGCTGTCGTCGTCCCAGTCGAAGATGGCCGCCTGCAGCGCGCAGAACAAGGGCAAGAAGGGCGACGAATTCAAGAAGGCCCAGAGCGACTGCCTGAAGGGCGAGACCACCGCGGCCGCGACGCCGATGTCGCCGCAGGACCGCATGAAGATGTGCAGCGCGCAGAACAAGGGCAAGAAGGGCGACGACTACAAGAAGGCGCAGAGCGACTGCCTGAAGGGCTGACGCGACGAACCTCGCGGCGAAGGGCCTTCGGGCCCTTTCTTTTTTTCCATGCGACGCAGTACCGTTACGCCCCCGACCGTCCGCATCACGACCAGAGCATGCGCGTCATCCTCGTCACCGGCATGTCCGGCTCCGGCAAATCGATCGCGTTGCACGTGCTCGAGGACGCGGGCTATGCGGTCGTCGACAACCTGCCCGCGCGTTTCCTGCTCGACGTGATCGGCGACCTCGCGACGCGCGACGTCAAGCGCGCGGCCGTCAGCATCGACGTGCGTGCCGGCATCGACGCGGTCCACGAGCTGCCGTCGCTGCTGCCGGCGTTGCGGGAACGCGGGCACGACGTGCAGCTGCTGTTCATCACGGCCGACAACGTGACGCTGGTGCAGCGCTACTCCGAGACGCGTCGGCGCCATCCGCTGTCGTCGCAGCAGTGGCGGAGCGAGCCTTCGTCCGATTCGCGCGGTCTCGACGAGAGCATCGACGAGGAGCGTCGGCTGCTGCAGCCGCTCGAGGGCTCAGGCTATCTGGTCGACACGAGCCGGCTGCCGGCACAGGCGCTGCGGCAATGGGTCCGCGACTTCATCGGCCAGGAACGCGCGGCGCTGACGCTCTCGTTCGAGTCGTTCGCGTACAAGCAGGGCGTGCCGGCCGATGCCGATCTCGTGTTCGACGTGCGCTGCCTTCCCAATCCGTTCTACGAGCCGGCGCTGAAGCCGTTGACGGGTCTCGACGCCGCCGTGATCGCCTATCTCCGCGACATTCCCGAAGTCGCGCGGATGGTCGACGACATCGAAGGCTTCGTGATGCGCTGGCTGCCGTCGTACGCGGCCGACAACCGCAGCTATCTGACGGTCGCCGTGGGCTGCACCGGCGGCCAGCATCGCTCGGTCTATTGCGTCGAGGAACTCGCGCGCCGGCTGCGCGCCGTCCATCCGGCGCTGGTGCGGCACCGCGCGCTCGCGTGGATGACGAAGCACGCCGCCGTCTGACCTCGAGCCGACCTTGGCGTACGCGCATCCCTCGTTGCCGATCTTCCCGCTGCGGACCGTCCTCTTCCCGGGCGGCCTGTTGCCGTTGCGGGTCTTCGAGGCGCGCTACATGGACATGGTCCGCAACGCGATGCGGGTCGGCAGCGGCTTCGGTGTCTGCCTGATCCGCAAGGGCAGCGAGGTCGGCGAGAAGGACGTCGAGACCGAGGAGATCGGCTGTCGCGCGCGCATCGACGACTGGAACATGGAACAGCTCGGCGTCCTGCAGATCACGACCACCGGCACCGAGCGCTTCCGCATCGTTTCGCGCCGGGTGCAGCCCGACGGTCTGCTGGTCGCCGACGTCGAGGCCGTCGAGGACGAAGCGGCGGCGGGCATACCGGAAGAGGCGTCGGGCTGTCGGCTCCTGCTGAAACGCATCGTCGAGCGTCTCGACGCGGCGCGCGAAGCACCCACCGACGACGAGGCGATGCCGATGCCGATCGCGAGGCCCTACCTCTTCGACGATGCGACCTGGGTCGGCAACCGACTCTGCGAGGTGCTGCCGATCCCGCTGCCGGCCAAGCAGAAGCTGATGGCGTTGACCGACGCGCCGACGCGCCTCGACATCGTGCAGCGCTACCTGAAGCAGCACGGCATCGTGTGAAGCCCGTCAGCGTGCGGGCCGTGCCGCGAGCAGCGTCCTGATCGGCGCGGGAAGGCCGAGCGACGCCAACGCATCGGCCGACACCCAGCGGGTACTGTCGTCCGGTGATGCGACTTCGGTGATAGCGCCGGTCGCATGCAGGCGCACCGTCAGGACGTCGGCGTGCAGCACGTAGTGCGTGAAGCCGTGCACGAAGCCCGCTCCGGGTTCGACCGATGCCACCGCTCCGTGGCGCATCGCCTTCGTCGTCGCCTCGACGGGCGACGACTCCGGCAACGACCACAGGCCGCCCCAGATACCGACCGGTGGCCGACGTTCGAGCAGGACCTCGTCGCCGCGCGTGATCAGCAGCAGCACCGCGTGACGGGTCGGCAGCGGCTTCTTCGAGCTGCGTCGCGGCAGGGTCTCTTCGACGCCTTCGCGATGCGCGAGGCAGGTCCGCTCGAACGGGCAGACGAGACAGGTCGGACGCCGCGGCGTGCAGAGCGTCGCGCCGAGGTCCATCAACCCTTGCGTGTAGCGCTCGATGTCGCGATCCGGCAGCAGGCTCTCGGCCAGCGCCCAGAGGCGCTTCGTGGTCGGGCCGCTCGACGGCGGCTCGTCGACGAGGAAGACGCGCGACAGCACGCGCCTGACGTTGCCGTCGAGGATGGCCGCCTTGCGTCCGAACGCGAAGGCCGCTACGGCGGCGGCGGTCGAGCGGCCGATGCCGGGCAGGCTCGCGAGCGCATCGACGGTGTCGGGGAAGCGTCCGTCGAAGTCGGCGACGACGGTCCGCGCGGCTGCGTGCAGGTTGCGCGCGCGCGAGTAGTAGCCGAGCCCGCTCCAGTGCCGCATGACGTCGTCGAGCGACGCGTCGGCCAGCGCTGCGACCGTCGGGAAGCGCTCGACGAAGCGTCGATAGAACGGCACGACCGCCGCGACCTGCGTCTGCTGCAGCATGACCTCCGCGAGCCACACCCGGTACGCGTCGCGTGGTCCGTCGAGCTGCTGCCACGGCAGGGCCTGCCGGCCGTGCGTGCGCTGCCACGCGACCAGCGTCGGGGCGAACGCCGCGATATCGACGGGCGACGAGCCGGCGTCGGGCGAAGCCGCGATCAAAGGATCAGCGCGCCCTGCTCGGCATCGATGCTCGCGTGCAGCACGGTCTGCAGGTCCTCGTCGAGATCGCGGAGCGCGTTGAGCAGCTCGTTGACCTCCGCCTCCTGGGCGAGGACGTCCTGCAGCCGCTCCTCGAGGGTCTCGCTGGTGTCCTGGATGTGCTTGATCGAATCGAGCCGGCGCCGCAACTGACTCTGGTGTTCGCGGATCTGTCCTTCGAGCGGCGCCATCACGGCCTTGAGCCACGCCTCGACGTCGCGGTTGGCGGCCTCGAAGGTGTCGCGCACGCGGCTCGCGATCGACTCGAAGAACTTCTGCGTGAGGACGAGCTGGTCGTTCGAGAAGATCACGACGAGCCCGAAGCGGTCGTGATAGACGTCCTCGACGCGGACCACCTCGCTCTGATAGCGCGCCAGCGAGAACTTCATCGGCGTGGCCAGCATCATGCCGTGGTCGCTGGCGAACTTGCGGTACATGCCCGACACCATGCCGGCGATCTCGTCGGTCTTGGCCTGCGACCGCGCGAGGCGCGCCCGCGCGCTGGTGAAGAATCCTTCCATCACGCCGCGCAGGCCGGTCGAGAACCACGACCGCACCATGCGTTCGCGCGTGGCGCGGATCTCCTCGCGCAGCGGCGTGACGCCGAGCTCGACGAAGAGCTCGCCGGCGGCTCTCGTGAAGACCGAGCGCAACGCCTGGAACGCGACCAGGCTGCGATCGAACGCGGACTTCTCGGCGCGCACGCGGGTGACCATGTGCGTGACGACGGTGGTGTTCTTGCCGCGCAGCGCGCGCAGGTCGGCGGCCTGGCGCGCGAAGCCGCCGCTTCGCGCCAGCAGCACCGAGCGCGTGCCGTCGATCAGTACGCCCATCTCGCGATGGACCACGTCCTGGAAGATCTCCTGCTTGTGCGGGATCAGTTCGATCGACAACGCGCGTTCGAGCGCCGGCAGGCGGCTCTTGGCGAGCAGCGCGTCGTCGCCGTGCACCTTCGCGCTCAGGCCCTTCTGCGCCGATACCGGATAGACCTGGTCGACGTCGACCTCGAGCGTCTTCGCGCAGCTGTCGACCTGACGCATGATCAT
>CALMOR010000221.1 GCA_937872165.1 uncultured Burkholderiales bacterium
CTTGCTCTGTTCCATGTAGCTGCCCATCATCGACTGCATCATCGGCGCCTGGCCCTGCAGGAACTGGGTCCAGAGCTCGGGGCCGAAGCCCTTGCCGTCGAACACCTGCTTGCCCGGGTCGCCGAGCTGCTCCTTCATCTTCTGCTGGATGTCGATGAAGGCCTGGATGTTCTTCTCGAGATACGTGCCCATCATTCCCTGCATCGCGTGACCGTAGAAACGGATCATGTGCGCCAGCATCGGCGACGTGAACATCGGCATGCCGCCCGCTTCTTCCTCCAGGATGATCTGCAGCAGGATCGACCGCGTCAGGTCGTCCTGCGTCTTCGCGTCGAGCACCTTGAAGTCTTCCTGCTCGAGGACCAGCTGTTTGACGTCGGCCAGCGTGATGTAGGTGCTGGTCTCGGTGTCGTACAACCGGCGGTTGGGGTACTTCTTGATCAGCCGCGTCGCTTGCGCCATGGTGTCTCCGTAAGTCCTGCGAAGGACACGGCGCCGAGCGCGCGGTCTCTTCCGGCCCGGTCGCCGGGTTCGGTGCCCGACGACATCTTCGAGTGGGGGCGGATTTTACATGACGAAACGAGGCCCGTCGCACGGCCGACGGCCGACGGCGCCGAATCGTCAGGCGCTGCCGGCTCCGCGCAGGGCGTCGGCCAGCGCGGCATCGGCGACCGGCAGCCAGCCGGCTTCGGCACAGCGCACCACGTCGCCGATGACGAGGACGGCCGGACTCGCGATGCCGGCGGCGCCGACGTCGTCGGGCAGGCTCGCGAGCGTCCCGACGACATGGCGTTGTCGCTCGGTCGAGGCCGACTGCACGGCCGCGGCCGGCAGGCTGTCGCGAGCACCTCCCGCGATCATCGCGTCGACGATCTCGCGACAGCGACCCACGCCCATGTAGATCACGATCGTGAGGCCGGTCGCGACCAGCGCCCTCCAGTCGAGGTCGGGTGCCGATCCCTCGTCGTCGTCCGACGCGCGCTTGCGGTGACCGGTGACGAGGATCACGCCCTGACTCCACTCGCGATGCGTGACCGGCACGCCGATCGATGCGGCGGCCGCGATGCCGCTGGTGATGCCCGGCACGACCCGTACGTCGATGCCGGCCGCGACGAGGTGCGCGCGCTCCTCGCCACCGCGACCGAAGACGTACGGATCGCCGCCCTTCAGGCGCACCACGTGAAGGCCTTTCGCGGCCGCGATGCGCATCAGTCGTTCGATGAAGGCCTGCGGGGTCGACAGGCGACGCGAGCGCGCATCGTTGCCGTCGAGACCGGCACGACAGTACGGTCCGCGCTTGCCGACCCGCACGATCCGCACGGTCTTCGACGCATGCTCGAGCACCGCCTCATCGACGAGGTCGTCGACCAGGATCACGTCGGCCGCCGCGATCGCCTTGACGGCCGCGAGGGTCAACAGGTCGGGGGCGCCGGGACCGGCGCCGACCAGCTTCACGCGACCCTGCCGCGATCGCGGGGCGGCGCTCAAGCGACCGCCTTGTCCTGGCCCGCTGGCTGACGCATCACGTCGCGCGTCGACACGATGGCCTCGCACTGCGCGGCGATCGCCTCGGGCACCGGGCGTTCGCCGGACAGCACGGCCTGGATCCAGTTGGCGGTCGCGGCGGCGTCGCGCGACTCGGGAAGGATCGGCAACGATCGCACCACGCCGCTCTCGCCCGCGACGAGCGGGCTCACGCTGCCGTCGACGAAGCGCTCGATCGGCGCGGGCCTTCGCGCATTGGCGACCGGCTCGCCCTCGGTGCCGCGCATCAGCAGTACCGATCCGGGCTGTTCGAACTGCGTGAAGTAGGTCGACAGCGCGGTGTGGTACTCGGGATGGGTGTAGCTGGCGAGCCGCACGGCCGGCCCGTCGAACGGTTGCAGCAGCTTGACCAGCGTATGGCCGGGTCCGCGCACCCCGAGCACGCGGCGCAGCGACAGCACGTGCGCGAGCGGCGCGTTGAGCGCGTTGATCGCCATGAAGACGGGCTCGCCGCGCGCGACCTGCGCGATCGCGTCGTCGACGGTATGGCAGACCGGCAAACCCATCGTCTCGAAGATCTCGGCACTGGTGACGCGCGGCGGCGGCGCGCTCGCGAAGCCCGGGGTGTCGAAGGCATGGGCCGAACGCAGCGTCTCGCGATCGGCCTCGGAGTCCCGCGTGGCGACCTTGCCGTGAACGAGCACCGGCACGCCTTCCCGCGCGAGCAGGCAGGCCAGCAGCGGCGTCAGGTTCGGCATGTTGCGGGCGCCGTTGTAGCTCGGGATGACGACCGGGATCGACGGCTTGCCGGCGGCGTCGAGCGGCATCGGCAGGCGCAGTCCGCGCGCATGCGTCGCGTCGAGGAAGCCGGCGATCTCGTCGACCGACTCGCCCTTGATGCGCATTGCCAGCAGGATGGCGCCCACCTCGAGATCGCGGATGCGGCCATCGAGGAGCGCGCTCCACACGAGGAAGGCATCGTCGCGCGAGAGCGCCCTCGCGTTGTCGCGGCCTCGGCCGATCTCCTTGATGTACTGCGCGCAATCCAGAGTGACGGACTTCATATGCCGCTGCTTCGCATCCTCCGAGCTTCGATGTCCCTCGCTGCGAAGTCGTCTGCTTCGTATCGGCGGAGATGGCATCGGTCATCGACGGGACCCCCGTCGACACGGGTCGGATCATGCAGAAACCGTGCCACGGGTTCCTTCGATCATGCGCTTCGGCCCGGGACGACGGGCACCGTGACGCTTGCCGCGACGAAGGCCCGAGGACGAGGCGGACAGCTTCGTGCGGCCGATCCCTCCAGTCGTTCCGGCGTCGTGCAGATTTCACTCGCCGTCGCGTTCCTGCCCTCTCGCCACCGATTTCGCCGTTCGAAGCGCGCGGGCGCCGTATCGTCGGGCTCGAACCGCAGGAGTCCCGGCGTCGCGACCGGCGATCGATCTCGCAGATCGTCCATCGGCACGACTCGGCCGGGCGGGCGCGGCGGCAGGACACCGCGGCCAATCGCATCGTCTCGCACCAGCACGCGGCGCCCGTGCCCGCAGCGCGCGTCGTCCTGCCTCAACGAGTGCGGTACCCGCCGCGACCTCGCCGTGTCGATCCGTGCGGACCGCCGAACGACCGCGCCGTCCGATGCGGGGCCGCGCTGCATCGCCGGTCCGCGCGACCGCGTCGAAGCCCGCGCGCAGGTCGCTATACTCCGCGCCCTTCGCCGTCCTGCTCCGGAAGCCATGCTGGTCCTCGGCATCGAGACCTCCTGCGACGAGACCGGGATCGCGCTGTACGACAGCGCGATCCCCGCGCCGTCGCGGGCGCTCCTCGCGCAGCGGCTGCACACGCAGGCGGCGATGCACGAGGCCTACGGCGGCGTGGTCCCCGAGCTCGCGTCGCGCGATCACATCCGCCGCCTCCTGCCGCTGCTCGAAGGGGTCCTCGCCGATGCGCGACGGTCGCGCGACGACATCGACGCGATCGCCGTCACCGAAGGACCGGGCCTCGTCGGCGCGCTGCTCGTGGGCGCCACGTTCGCGCATGCTCTCGGCTTCGCACTGAAGATCCCCGTGATCGGCATCCATCACCTCGAAGGTCATCTGCTGTCGCCGCTGATGAGCGACGACCCGCCGGCCTTCCCGTTCGTCGCGCTGCTGGTGTCCGGTGGCCACACGCAACTGATGCAGGTGACCGGCGTGGGTCGATACGCGATGCTAGGCGAGACCGTCGACGACGCCGCGGGCGAGGCCTTCGACAAGACGGCGAAGCTGCTCGGGCTGCCCTACCCCGGCGGGCCGTCGCTCGCGAGGCTCGCCGAGTCGGGCGACGAGCGCGCGTTCGCATTGCCGCGGCCGATGCTGCATTCGGGCGATCTCGACTTCAGCTTCTCGGGCCTGAAGACCGCGGTCGCCACGGTCGCGCGCGACGCGGGCATCGCGACCGCCGCGTCGGACGATCGCGTGCGCGCCGATCTCGCGGCGTCCTTCCAGCGCGCGGCCGTCGACGTGCTGGTCGCGAAGTCGATGGCTGCGCTGAAGGGCAGCGGGTCGAAGCGGCTGGTGGTCGCGGGAGGCGTCGGCGCCAACCGCCTGTTGCGTTCGGAACTCGCGGCCGCGGTCCTGAAGCGCGGCGCGACGGTCCACTTCCCCGCGCTCGAATGGTGTACCGACAACGGCGCGATGATCGCGTTGGCGGGGGCCTTGCGGCTGGAGCGCGACGGGCTGCCGGAGCGGGGCGACCTCGCCTTCGACGTCGCGCCGCGATGGTCGTTGGGGAACGAGTAGGACGACGGCGGTCAGGTCGTCGCGCCGCGACCGGTGTTCGATCGCGTCGCGGTCCGCCATCGCATCGCCGGCTTCTCGACCAGCCGCCACGACGCGAACGCCAGTAGCAGCGTGATCGCGGCCGACGTTGCGATGCCGGTCGCGACGGACAACGTGTTGCCGGTCAGCAGGACGACGGTCTGCTGCACCGGGAACGCGTAAAGGTAGAAGCCGTACGAGACATCGCCGAAGCGCCCGACGCGGCGAAGGATCGGGGTGCGGGCTTCGCCGAACCCGATCGCGAGGACCGGCAGCAGGACGAACTGGGCGATGAAGGAGAGACCGGACGCGCTCAGGCCGGCCGCGACGATCGCGGCCGCGAAAAGCGCTTCACGCCGCCGTTCGAGCAGAGTGCCGCGAACCGTGGCGAGCGCGGCCCCGATGGCGAAGAACGAACCGAGTTCGAAGAGAGGATGCACGGGACCGGGCTTGCCGGTGTAGCGCTGCTGCAGGACGTAGGCCACGACGAGCAGGCACGCCGGTACCATCGCCGCTCGTCGTCGAACCAGGCCGGCGACGCCGAGGGCGGCGATCACCGCGTACCACGTCAGCTCGAGCGGAATGGTCCACAGCGAGCCGTTGACGGCGTGCGGATACGGGTTGTCGACGAAGACGCCGGGCAATCGATACTGGACGTCGAACGCGAGCGTGCGCAGGTAGCGCCAAGTCTCGGAAGACAGGAAGTAGCCGTCGGTCCGCGTCGAGACCAGCGGCCCGAGGACGAACGCGGCGAGCAGCGTCACGACCGCGCAGCCGGGCCAGATGCGCGTCAACCGCGCGCGCACGAAGGCCGCCAGGTCGGGCGACCGCGACCAGCTCTGCGCGATCAGATATTCGCTGATCGAGAAGAAGATGGCGACGCCGACGTGACCCGCCGAGATGCCGTCGACCATCGGCTCGGCCCGGCCGCCGAGCGGAAACTGGTGGCTGACGAGGACGAGGAAGGCTGCGAACAGCCGGACGAAGTCGAAATTGTTGTCGTGTTTCACTTCGAGAGCCGTCTCGAGAACGGATCGGGAATCGCATGGATGCCGAGGCCGCGTCTTCGTTGCGGCTCCTCGTCGGCGTGCCGGCTCCGCACGGCCCTCACGGCCCCGGGCCGAGCCTGAACACCCGGAACTCGTCGCAGCGAAACACCGCCTGCTGCAGGAATTGCGGACTCCAGTGGTCGCTGTCTTCCGGATGCAGGAGATACCACTCGACGCGACGCGCTCTCGCCCATGCCTTCAACGACTTCGGGTCGTCAGACGCCTGGATGCGATCGATCGCCGCGGCGCGTTCCGCGACGATCTCGCTCCGGCCGCCGAAGTCGGCGCGCGCCACGTAGCCCTGACGCTCGGCGATGGCGGTCGTCATCAAGGCCGGATCGAGCCTCGAGTCCTGCATCACGTCGCCGGTCCGCGCATGCTCGCGGACGTATCGTGCCGAGCGCACGAGGCAGGTCGGTACCGCGTCGAAATGCGCGTGCGCGGCATCCTCGCCCCATTCCGGAAAGGTCTGCAGGTCATGTGCCTCGAACCAGACCCCGCACAACATCACGCCGCCGACGACCACGAGCGTCGCTCGACCGACTCGCGAGGCCGGGAGCGCGGAGCCGAACCGTGCGATCCACGCGGCCGCCGCGACGAACGCGACGACGACGAAGTACGCCCACGCCTGCGGGCGATTGAGAAATTCCTCGCTCGAACCGACGCCGCGCCTGTCGAGCGCCAGCAGCAGTGCCATGACCATGTAGTTGGTCACGATCAGCACGACGAAGACGATCGCTCCCGACCCGACCTTCGGGCGCGACTTCCACAGGACGAACGGTGCGACGAACAGCCACCATCCGAACGAGCAGACGAGGATCAGCGCCGCCGCGAGCGCGGCATTCACCGGCCGCGGAAGAACGTGCTCGAAGTACGCCCAATGAAAGAAGCTCTTCGGTCTCCCTTCGGCGAATCCTCCCATCAGGATCCTGACGTAGTCGCCGGTCCCGGACCCATCGAGGCGAAGCGTCGGCACGCGAGGCGACATCTGCGAAACCCGGACCACCGCGATGAACACCGCGATCATCGCCACCGCCGCGACCACGCGCCGGGCGCGCTGCGCCCGTCCGAAGAACACGCATGGGTAGAGCAGGAGGATCAACGCGTTGGCGACGAACAGGTGCGCCTTGAACGAGAGACAGATCGCGAGCAGCAGCCACGCGACGAACACCCCGGCGACGCGCCGATGTCGACAGCCTTCGATCATGAACAGCCATGCGATCGAGATGCATGCGATGCCGTACAGCATGCCGAGATTGACCTGCGACATGAAGTGGTACGACAGGTAGCGGATGCCGAACCCCTGCATGTAGGCGTCCGGCAGCGCGACGACGGCGGCGGACGCGACCGCTCCCGGCCAGGTCGCCCTGAATACCGTCGATACGAGCGCATGCGCGGCGAGCCCGGTGAGCAGGATGCCGAGCGGGAGCTGGAACGCCGCGTACGCGTCGAGCGCGGTCATCGGCGTCAGCGCATCCAGCGCGGCCGGCATCATGTAGCTCGAGAAGTGGTAAGGCAGTGCAGCGACTTCGGCGAGCTTGATGTCCGAGATCGTCGCAATGCCGTGCGACTGCGCGAACGCGCTGATCTCACGCGCGTGGATGAAGGCGTCGGCCCACACCGTGAAGACCGAGAGATCGCCATGCACGGCCATGATGGGCTGCTGGTCCCGCACCCAGAACGTCGCGGCCAGCCCGGTGAAGAGGATGCACGCCAGCGACGCCGTCTCTTCGTCGAGCGTGGTCGGCGCCGCGATCCGGAACTTCCACGGAACGACGCGCAGTGCGACGGCGATCGCGCCGAGCACGAAGACGTCGCCCGGCATCCCGAGCGGCGAGACCAGCGTCAGCGCGAAGAGCGACGTGTTCGCGATCAGGAAGCCCGTCAGCATCTCGTAGCCGATCCCGGCATGGCGATGCACGATGCCGCGGGTCGATGCGACGAAGGCCCGACCGAAGGAGAGACAGACCAGCGTGAAGGCGAGCAGCAGGCCGAGGACCGACCAGGTCACCGCCCCCGTGGTCAGCAGGCTCCACAGCCACGTCCACCCGACCAGTGCGCCGGCCGATGCGATCCGCACGAGGTCCTTCCGACCTTCGAGTGCGCGGTCCTTGCCGGTGTGGAGGCCGATCAAATCGTCACTCGGCCGACGAAGGACCGACGACATGCAGCGACGCCGTTCCGCCTACCGCTTCGCATGGTCGATCGAAGACGCCATGCGGAGAAGCTCGGCGCGAAGGACGTCGCCGATACCGACGACGAGGCTGGTCGGCTGGCGCCTCGCCAACGGCTCGACGAGCGAACGGAACTGGATGCAACTCGTGTAGATGCCGGTCGCCGGCGTGGCGCTCGTCACCACTCTCAGCGGTCGACGGGCGATGCGCTTGAAGATCGCGACGATCTCGCCGACGGTCGCAGGCTGTTGCGACGCGACGATCTTCATCATCGACCCGCGGGCGATGCGCACCGTGTCGATCATCAGCTCGGCCGCGTCGTCGACCGCTATGTAATCGCGGATGGTGTCGAGCGGCACGAAGATCTGGACCGGACGATTGAGGACGAGGCA
The DNA here is from genome assembly GCA_937872165.1 of uncultured Burkholderiales bacterium. Lineage (GTDB taxonomy): Bacteria > Pseudomonadota > Gammaproteobacteria > Burkholderiales > Burkholderiaceae_D > CAHJXF01. The sequence goes on from CALMOR010000221.1 coordinate 7,896, forward strand.
CTGCGCGATATGGGTGATCAGGCCACGACGCTTGCTCTGCGCGGCACCGTAGAGGGTGGACAGTCGAAAGATCAGGTGGCGGATGCCGGTGTCGTCCGTGAACGTTCTGACGGCGCGTTCGAGCGCCAGCTTGGCTTCCGCGTAGGCGGTCGTCGGCGCCTCCGCGACGCGTTCGGTGACGAGTCCCCGCGACGCTCCGGCATAGATCGCACCGGCCGAGCTCGCGAAGGTCAGGCAACCCCGGGACCGATCGAGCGGCGTCGCGGCCAGGACCGACAGCAACGCTTCGAGCGCCACGACCTCCGGGACGAAGACCGCGGCCGGGCTGTTCATCGACCCGATCCCCGCAGCCCAGTGGACCTCCCAGTCGTCGTCGGGACCGACGTGATGCGCGAAACGACGGGCGATCGCTTTCATCGTGACCGGCAGCATCGCCTCGTCGTGCCAGGGAAGACCGTCGTCGGGCTCGAAGGCCGAGGTGCCGGACCTCGCGAGGGATCGCGCCAGCGCGGCGCCCAGCAGCCCGCGGCGGCCGATGACCCAGGCGACCCTCATCGTCGGACGATCGGACGAGTGGGCTTGGTGCCGACGACGTAGAGCGGCTTGCCCATGACGATCGCCATCGTCACCGCGAGGTATTCGGCGATGACGCCGAGGGCCATCAGGATGCCGCCGGAGAAGAACGTGACGGCGATCAGCAACGATGCCCATCCGCGCACCGGGATCCGATTCGTGTAGTGACCGTAGACGGCATAGCAGGCGAGCAGCAGCGCGACGAGGACCGAGCCGAAGCCCATCACGGTGATCACCCTGAGGGGCCGCGTGCCGGTCGTCAGGATGAGGTTCCAGAAGTGCCCCAGCAGTCGCATGTACGAATAGCCCGACGGCCGATCGAGCTCGGTGCGCAGGAGGATCGGCGCGTGACCGATGCGCGCCGTGATCCAGAACAGACCCACGTCGAGATAGACGCCATTGCCGCAGTACGCGGCGAGCGTCCGCGCGATCTCGCCGTCGACGAGACGGAAGCTGTTGAAGCGGCCGATCTGCTCGTTCTTCAGCAAAGCACCGGCGATCGACTTCGCCATGCGGCTGAAGCCGTTGCGCAGACGCCCGTGCGGCGGCGGATTGATCGGCTGCGCGTAGACCAGTTGCAGCCTCTCGGTCACGGCCTGATCGAGCATGACGCGGATGTCGAGCGGATTCTGCTGACCATCCTCGTCGATGGTGGCCACCCAGTCGCCGGTCGCGCTGGCCATGCCGGCCAGCGTCGCTGCATGCTGGCCGTAATTGCGTGTCAACCAGACGGCGCGGGCGAAAGGAAACTCGGCGGCCAGGGCCTCGATCGTCCGATCGGATCCATCCGGGCCGCAGTCGTGGACCAACAGCATCTCGTCGACGACGAAGCGCAGGCCGCCCGCGGTGACCTGCTCGACCGTCATCGGCTGGACCTCGAGGACGATCGTCCGAAGGGTCTTCTCGCCGCGGTAGACCGGTACGACCACGGACACGCGGTGCAGAAGATCGGGACTCATCATCGGCGCATCGAAGTTCGGAACGCGAGCGCGAGCCGCCACGGGGCCGCTGTCACGTCTTACGAGGGAAGCCGTGAATATACCGATCGCGCCGAGGCCCGGGATGCTTCGGAGCCGATTGGGGCGGCGATTCGGCATCCACGCAACCAACCGGATCGAAGCCGCAGCCGTCTGTCCATCACCCGATCGTATGGCGATAATCGGACTCCACTGCCACTGCATCGCCGCCTCTTGAGATCCGTCGTCGTCGTCCTCCTCAGCTGGAACAACAAGCAGGCGGTCATCGATTGCCTCGCCCGACTCTCGACGTTGACCGGAGCGCATGTCCATGTCGTCGTGATCGACAACGCTTCGTCGGACGGCTCGGTGGCCGCGATCGCGCACGCGTATCCCGACGTCACCCTGCTGCAGGAGCCGCTGAATCGCGGCTTCGTCGGCGGTGTGAATCGGGGACTCGCGGAAGCGGCGCGCCGCGGTGCCGACTTCGCGTGGCTGATCAACGACGATACGCAGTTCGACGACGACGTCCTCGTTCCCCTGCTCGCCCGCGCGGCGAGCGATCCGCGCGCCGGCCTGTTGACGCCGCTGCTGCGCAATCTCCCTCCCGACGGCGGTGAACAGTTCCGTAACGGACTCGTCGACTGGAAGCGCGGTGCGATGAGCCACAACTTCACGGACTCGGTCCATGCCGAACGCGCGAGAGAGGGAGCGACGCCGATCGTCGTGGGGACGGCCCTGCTCGTCGACCTGCGGGTCTTTCGCGCGATCGGCCCGTTCGACGAGCGTTTCTTCGCCTATTGGGAAGACACCGACTACTCGGTGCGTGCGGCGCGAGCCGGCTTCGACAACGTGATCGTCGAAAACGCGATCGTCGCGCACGCGGCACCGCTGGTCACGACGCGCCCGCCGCACTACCACTACTACATGATCCGCAACGAAGCGCTGTTCTGGCACAAGCACTGGCACGGGCCGGGATCGCTGCGCTGGAAGCGGCGGTGGCTGACCGCCGCCATGGCATCGATCGCACGCAATCGCGACCAGGCCCGAACCGAAAACGTCGCAGCCGGGGTGGACGGCCTCTGGCACGGTTGGTTGCGACGCGCGGGCGCACGCAATGCGCATGCGACAGCACCGCGCTGGTTCCATCGCCTGGCCACCGCGGCACCGTGGCTCTGCGTCAAGTTCCTCGAAAGGTCTTGGCGCAATCCGCCGCGACGCGGTTGATCCGCGGTCGTCTCACCGGCCCTTGATGCGTCGAGCCACGATCTGACCCGCGTTGATCGGCAGCGCCATCAGCGTCTTCGCGTCGAGCTTCATCTGGTCGCGCAGGATGGTCATCGACAGGGGTTTCCGATGGCTCAGTCGATGCACGACATCGTCGGCGAATTCGTAGCGCAGCGTGCGGATCTTTCCTTCGATCATCTCGCGTTGCAGCGGACTGAGATCGAATTCGAGCAGGCGCTTGCGATAGCGCATCTCGTTCTGGATGCGACCCAGGTAGCCGTCGGTTCCCCAGCCCGACCCGGCATAGACATTGACGCCATAGCCGTACCGGACCTCGATCTGCGACGAGAAGCAGAAACGTGCGCCAGCCTTCGCGCAGGCGATCCAGAACAGGTAGTCCTCGCCCGCACTGAAGAACGCTTCGTCGAATCGCTGCGTCCGGAAGCGATCGAAGTCGTAGACCACCGTGGAGGTGCCGATGACGTTGCCCGAGATGATCTGGTCGAACATGTCGCCTCGATAGCTGTGCAGCAGGGGGTCGTTGTCGATCGACGGATGATCGTCCACGCGGATCCGCCCGCCTCGCTCGAACCCGCCGATCCGCTGACCCGGTTGATAGAGATCCGTGAAGAAGAAGTCGTGGCCCGCCGACAGTGCGGTCATCGCATGCGCGAGGTGGTGCTCGACCCACGCGTCGTCCGAGTCGAGAAAAGCGACGTAGCGCACGTCGGACCCGAGTGCATCGAGCGCGCGGTTGCGCGCGGAGGCCGGGCCGCCGTTCTGTTGGGTGATGACCTCGACTGCGAAGCGCGACGTTCCGAGCGACGCCACCTCTTCGGCCGCGGGCAGTGGTGATGCGTCGTCCACGACGACGATGCGGACCCCGTCGATGTCGACCTGCGCGAACACCGACTCGAGCGCCCGGGCCAACAATCCGGGCGTCCGTTGAAAGAACGGAATGACGACCGCGACGCTCACGAATGCGCTTCCGCAGCCAGCGCGGCATGCCCGCCCCGTGCCATCGTCGACCGATAGCTGTCGGCGATCCGCGTCACGACGACACCGTGCTCGTAGTCGCGGACGATCTTCGCGCGCGCCGCGTCGCCCATCGCGCGCGCATCGGCCTGCGCCTCGAGAAGACGGATGCAACAGTCGGCCAGCGCACGCGGCGACTCGGCCAGCAGGATCTCCGTGCCTTCCACGAGGTCGAGACCTTCGGCGCCGAGCGGAGTGGAGACGGTGGGGACTCCCCAGGCCGCGGCCTCGATGATCTTGATCCGCGTTCCGCCACCGGCGCGAATGGCGCAGCAGGCGACGTCGGCGCGGCCATAGATCTCGGCGACGTCGTCGATGAAGCCGAGGACTTCGACGGCCGGATTGCGTCGCGGGTCGATCGACAACCGCTCGCTCCTGGCGCCGGCGATCAACAGCTTCGCGTCGGGAACCGCTTCGAGGACCATCGGGAAGACGACGTCCATCAGCTCCGTGGCCGCTTCGAGGTTCGGCGCATACCCGTAGCTGCCGATGAACATCACGGTCTTGCCGCTCCTCTGCAAGCGATCGACGGCCATCGGAAACGAGACGGCGTTGTTCACGACGTCGATCGAAGCGGTGACGCCCAGAGTCGACAGGTAGTCGCGCTCTCCGCTCGAACAGACCAGCGCGCTGTCGATCGAGTTCAGCACCGCGAGTTCGGCTCGCCGGATGGCGGAGACCTCGATTCGACGCAACCACCGATCGACCGACGAATGCTCGCGAGCCACCCTGCGCAGACGCGCGACGTGCTCGACGTCGTCGAAGTTGACGGCCACCGGCACCCGACCGGCGACGCCCTCGACGACCGCGGGCGTGGCATCGAGTCGATGCGCGACGACCAGTGCGGTATCGGTGCGCAGTGCGGAGCGGACCGCGAGAGCCTGCTCGGGTCCGCCCCCATCGCCGTAGTAGCGCTGATAACGGATGTCGAAGAGGCCGCGCAAGGTCGAGCGCCAACCCCGGTGCGCAAGCATCGAGCGGCCGGCGAGATGGACGCAGACCTGGATGCCCCAATGCTTCCGCAACGATGCCGCGACGCCGGCGGGATCGGCGGACGCGAGGAAGTCGGGGGCGACGAAGAGGAGCAGATCGACCTCGTCGGCCGCCCGCGCGGCCGCCTCGAGCAGCAGCCGCATGCGGATGTAGGTGCCCCAGACCATCGGGCCGTAGTCCGAGGCGTAGTTGCAGGAGACGAAGAGGATGCGTCGCACGAGATCGATGGAATGTACCGGACGGCGCTGCCCGAACGGATGCAGCAAGCGCGGTGCGCCGCCACGAGCGCTCGCGTATCATCGCCGCCCAGCAAGATACTCGATGGCCACTTTCTCGTGTGGCATCCGTCTCCCATCAGCGCTTCCGCTTCCTCAATGACCCGACCGACGTTGCGCGGACGCTTCGACCGCTCGCCAGCCGCGGCGCCCGCCGGAGCACAACGTCGCGATCCGGCCTCGAAGTCCGCCACGTACGACGGCATCGAGGTCTCGATCGTCGGTCTGCCTTCCTTCACCGGACAGCCCGCCGATCCGGTCCGGCATCAGGGCATCGCGCTCGCCATCGCGAAGGCATGGCGCGAACGCGGCGCGAAACTGTTCGACGACCTGCACGGCACGTTCGCCCTGGCGCTCGTGGATGCGAAGGACGGCGCGGCGGTCCTGGCCGTCGATCGCCTCGGCATCGAGACGCTGTGCTTCGCGGTCGATGGCGCATGCCTCTACTGGTCGATCGACGCAAGCCAGGTCGCGGCGGCGTTGCACGGCACGCGGGCGCCCGACGTATCTGTCGGCGGTAGCCTCGATCCGCAGGCGATCTTCGACTACCTCTACTTCCATTGCATCCCCGGACCTTCGACGGTCTATCGCGGCGTGACGCGGCTGCTTCCGGGCCACGTCCTGCGCTTCTGCGCAGACGTCACGACCGTCGAGCCCTACTGGTCGCCGGTCTACGACGAACGCAGCCGCGAGCCGGTCCCGGACCTCGAACGCGAGTTCCTCGACACGGTGAAGGGATCGGTCGCGCGAGCGATCGAAGGGACGTCGCGGCCCGCGTGCTTTCTCTCCGGCGGCACCGACTCGTCGCCCGTCGCCGGCATGCTTCGCGAAGCGACCGGCGCCGCACCGCAGACCTACTCGATCGGCTTCGATGCCGAAGGCTTCGACGAGATGAGCTACGCCCGCATCGCATCGAAGCGCTTCGGGACCGACCATCACGAGTACTACATCACGCCGGCCGACCTGGTCGCGAGCATCCCCGAGATCGCTGCGACCTACGACCAGCCCTTCGGCAATTCGTCGGTATTGCCGACCTACTACTGCGCGCGCATGGCGAAGGCCGACGGCGCGGACCGCATCCTCGGCGGCGACGGCGGCGACGAACTCTTCGGCGGCAACACGCGCTATGCGAAGCAGCGCGTGTTCGACTATTTCGATCGCTCGCCGGCAGTCGTGCGCTCGGCGTTGCGCGGTGTCCTCGGGCCGGCCGCCTGGGAATCGGTCCCCGGGGTCAGGAAGGCGCGAAGCTACGTCCGCCAGGCGAGCGTGCCGATGCCCGACCGGATGCAGACCTACAACCTGCTGACCCGTATCGGCGTGGAGACGATCTTCGAGCCCGCTTTCCTCTCGCAGGTCGACGTCGATGGACCGATCGAAGGAATGCGTCGCTGGTACGGACGTTCGAACGCCGGCAGCCTGCTCAACCGGATGCTGGCGTTCGACCTCAAGTACACCCTGACCGACAACGATCTGCCCAAGGTCACGGCGGCGTGCCGCCTCGCCGGCGTCGAGCCGGCCTTCCCTTTCCTCGACGACGCGGTCGTCGCCTTCGCCGCGCGACTCGATCCGGAGCTGAAGCTGAAGGGATTGCAACTGCGCTGGTTCTTCAAGCACGCGCTGCGCGATTTCCTGCCGTCCGAAATCATCACGAAGACCAAGCACGGCTTCGGCCTGCCGTTCGGCATCTGGCTCGGACGCGACAAGGCACTCAACGCATTGGCCTTCGCGAGCCTCGACTCGTTGAAGCAGCGGAGCATCGTCCGCGCTTCGTTCATCGACCAGCTCCGCGCCGATCTGCTCGCCGATCATGCGACCTACTACGGTGAGCTGGTATGGGTGCTGATGATGCTCGAGCAGTGGATGCAGACGCATCGACCCATGCCGAGCGGACGGGACTCAGCGGCGTAGCAGCGACGCGACCAGGTGGCGCCAGCCGTCGCCGTCGAATGGCGCGAGCCCGATCGATTTCCATGCGTAGCGTCGTGCCGACGCGAAGTCGCGATGCTCTCGGTAGTGGAAGCAGTAGGTGGACCAGACCTTTCGCAGACGCCAGTCGATATCGCTCGTGAAAGGCGAGAACGACTGGACTGCCTTCAGGCCGAGCAGCATGCGGTCCTCGCAGAAGTACATGGGGCGACCCGACTTCGTGAGGCTGCCGTCGCGCGTGCGATAGATGCCTGCATCGATCGGGGCCAGCGCGAGATCCTCGATATTCGCGAGCCTCAGCCACAGGTCGTAGTCCTCCGCGCTGGCGAGCGACTCGTCGAAACCGCCCAGCGCGACGATCACGTCGCGCCGCACCTGCACCGTCATCACCTGCAGGCAGCCGCAACGGATCAGCACGTCGACCGGCCGACGGAGGATCGAGACCCTGCCGAGACGGTAATCGTCGGCGATGTGGCTGTGGAGACAGGGGGAGCGCTTCGCGAGCGGCAGCAGCTTCGCATGCGCAGCATGGTCGCCGACGTGGAAGTGGGCTGCGCGCCAGGAACTTCGAGGCAGCGCCGCGAAGGCGTCGCGCTGTTTCTCGAGGAAGTCCGGATACCAGAGGTCGTCCGAATCGAGGAAGCCGATCCATGCGCCGCGTGCCGCGAAGACACCGGTGTTGCGGGCGCCTGCCGGACCTCGCTGCCGTCGGTTCGACAGAACGATGACCGATGGCGACAGTGCTCGCGCTTCGGCCAGTGCCGACTGCGTCGCAGGATCGGTGCTGGCGTCGTCGACGATCAGCAGCTCCCACCCCGTCCCGGGCTCCTCGGCGAACAGCGTCTGGGCAACGACCGAATGCACCGATTCGAGCAGCAGGCGTCCGGTGTCGTGGACCGGCATGACGATCGAGATCGCCGGACGCGCTTGGCTCGTTCCACGAGCCGTGTCGCTGCCTTCGATCATCGACGCCGCGAAGCGTGCGATCGGAAGAGCCCGTCGACCTTCTCGACGATCTGCTTGCGGTCGTAGAGCAGGCTGACCTTCGCGAACGCGGCGTCTCCGAGCGCCTGCGCTCGCCGACGATCGCGCAGAAGAGCGACGCACGCATCGGCGAACGAGTCCGGCGTGTCGCGCAAGAGGATCTCCACCCCGTCGACGAACTCGAGTCCTTCCGCACCGATGGTCGTCGACACCATCGGCTTGGCCGCCGCGGCGGCCTCGAGAAGCTTGATGCGCGTGCCGCCGCCGGCGAGGATCGGACAGCAGACCACGGTGGCGCGTCGGTACACCTCCGCGAGGTCGGGAACGAAGCCGGAGAATTCCACGCCGTCCGGCTTGCGCGAAAGGCTCGGCAATTTGTCGATCGCTTCACCGGCCATCAACAGCCTCGCATCCGGCAGGCGTTCCCTCACCAACGGGAAGATGACGTTGATCAGGTATTCGCCTGCGTCGAGGTTCGGCGGATAACCGTAGGCACCGATGAAGAACAACATCGGCGACTCGTCGTCCCGCGATTTCTCCGGGGCCGCCGTCGGGATGCGGATCGCATTCGGAATGACGGTGGTGTTGCGTGCGCCGAGTGTCGCCAGGTAGCGGTGATCGTCCTCCGAACACACCATCGTGCGGCTTGAAGCGAGAACCGTCCGGACTTCACCGCGTTTCAGCGAGGGCAATTCCAGAAAGCGCACGCGACGCGACAACGAATGCGGTGGCCGGCGCAGTTGCCGTGCGAGATTTCGATGCTCGATGTCGTCGAGATCGAGGACGACGGGAACGTCCAGACCGGCGGAATGGGCGAGCGCCCCGATGTACAGCCGATGTGCGATCACCAGATCGGTGTCGGGCATCACGCGAGCACGAAGCGCATCCTTCTGGTCCGGGCCGGTGAAGCGGAAGAAGTCCTCCTGCTCCCGGAAGTCGATCAACGACAGCGCGGTCTGCGTGAAGCGGCCGTGACGTTTCGTCGAGCGTGGAGCGAGATGAACGGTCGCCTCGATGCCCCAGTGTTGCAGCAACGACGCCTTCGCGACCGACGCCGGCATGCGATCGATCATGTATTGATCGACGAAGAAAAGGATGTCGAGCGCTTCGGTCGAACGCGCTGCGCCGTCGAGCAGCATGCGCATGCGCTGGAAGATGCCTCCGACCTTGATGCTGAAGTCCGAAGCGTAATGCCGGCTGACGAATAGCAGCCTGCGAGAACGCTGGGGAGCGTGCTGTTCGACCCCGATCATCGTGATTGCATCGAAGTCAATACGGAAAAGAAGAACTGCGAGCGTGATCTGTGGATCCTGCGAGGAAACTCCTGGCGCGCCCGGACTCGTCGCTGTCCGTCGGCGTATCGCTACCCCGACGCTTTCGTGGAGCCGGCATCGTCAGCGCGGTCCGTCGGGTCCGGCCGAGGTCGACTTCCCGGAACCGCCGTCGACCCCGCTCGGCATGACGCGGTCCGAGCGCACGGCGACGCAGTCGAACTCCACCACCCTCAGGAACTGATCGCGCGCGATCGGAAACAGTCCGCTGATCTCGAAGCCGTTCTCGTTGTAGACCGCGATCGACGCCTTGTAGTCGGGCATGCCCTGGTAGAGCTGCAGCATCGAGACTTCGCTCTGCAGCGCGACGACCCGATCGAGGGCGGCGCCGGCGCCGCCGAAGACCTCGAGGTCGAAGCCTTGCGTATCGAGCTTCAGGTAGAGGTTTCGCGAAGTGGCCAGTTCGGGGATGCCGGCGATCACGGTGTCGAGCCGCTTCAGCGCGACCGACTGAACTTCCTGCACGCTGTTCTTCTCGTCGTAGTCGTTCAGCCCGGTCACCTTCGGCTGCAGGATCGACGTGAACTGGCTGTTGCGCATCACGTTAATGGTGGTCTCGCCGTCCTCGCGGCCGAGCGCGCAGTGATGGATGTGCCAGTCGGGATCGTCGGCGGCCCGCTTCCTGAGCAGCTCGCTCAGTTCCTTCACCGGCTCGAACGAGTGGATCGGGCCCTCGTATTCGACCTCGAAGCGGATGAAGTCGCGGTACTGCCCGCGGTTGGCGCCCACGTCGATCACCCTGTCGACGTCGGCCTGGCGGAAGACGTCCTGCATGTGCCTCGCCAGTTCGCGCCGCTCGGCGCGCCATTTGGGAACGATCTCGAGACCGAGACTGGACCCGATCCAGTCGGTCATCGACCGGGCGATCGTCTTCTTCTGCATCAGCGTCATGGTCGTCTCCTGTCAGGTCCGCGTGCCGGCGGCGCGGCGCGTCATGTTGTAGGCGAGGCGTAGTCCGAACTTCGACACGTTGAGGTCCCACGGCGTGAAGCGCGCGAGCTGGAAGCGATCGCTGCGACGGTCCGAGATGCCCCATGCCGTGGACACCGCCGCATCGAATCCGAGCTCGCGCACGAGGGCGACGTGCGACGCGTCGTAGTCGCGGTTCGGCTTGCCGTTCGGATACGCGAAGACCTTGACCCGCTCCTTCAGAGTTTCTTCGAGATCGAGGCGACCGTCCACGATCTCCCGTCGAGCGTCGTGCGGCGCCAACGATGTCAGGATCGGGTGATTCACCGTGTGCGCGCCGATCGACATTCCGTAGCGTCGCAGCTCGCGAACCTGCTGGCGGGTCATCATCAGGTCGCTGCGGTCCGGCAGGCCCGCGGCATCGGCGACCTGTCGGACCTTCGCTTCCCGTTCGGCCTGCGGCAGATACTTCAGTCGCTCGAGCAGGCCGTTCATCGTCGCGGCGCGCTGCGCAGCGTCGGCGCAAGGCCACTCGTCCAGTCCGATCGACGAGAGGTCGAGTCGGGTATCGCGATGCCCACGAACCGCTTCGATCACCGTGTCGTTCCACATCCGGCCGCCGTCGAGGAAGCCGGTCGAGACGAAGAAGGTCGCCGAGAGCCGCAGCCGCGCGAGGATCGGCGCGGCGATGGTCGCATTGTCCGCGTAGCCGTCGTCGAACGTGACGCACGCGGCGTTGACCGGAAGACTGCCGTCCCCCAGGCGGCGCGACGCCTCGACCAGCGGCATCACCCGGAACGCGGCCGCGAGCCACTTCATCCGCTCCTCGAAGAGCCGCGCGTCGGGTTCGCCGGCCAGGAGCGGATCGGGGCTGCCCAGCACGCGATGGAAGATGAGGATGGACAGGCGCGGACCGCCGGTCGCGCGCACGACGCGGCCCAGGCCCCTGACGGCCATGGCGACGGGGCTCATCGGACCTCGGACCGATCGAAGCGGCACACGAGGAGTTCGCCGTCGCCGTAGGTACGCGTCGCGAAGGACCGCGACGGCACCCACGGCGGACCGAGATCCGCGTCCTGTCGATAGCGTTCGCGCGTCACCATCCACACGCGGTTCGCGTCGCGCGTGGCGGCGACCGCATCGCCGTCCAGGACATAGCGCACCCCGGCGCTCTCCACGAAGTCGCTTTCGGGCACGAGCCCCATCCGCTCCGCCGTGCCGTCGCCGAAGAATCGATCGATCCGTCGATTGAGCCGCGTCCAATCCTCGTTCGGGGCCGGCATGACCGCCAGAGGACGACCCCAGTGCGAACCGATCGCGTAGCGCGCGATGCCCCAGTACACGCTGACGTTGGGTACGACGACGACATCGCCCGGGACGGCGAGGCTTCGAAGGTCGATGGCCGCCGCCGCATAGCCCGCGGCCTGCGCCTGTCGTTCGGACAGAGGGCACGCCGCGGCGCCAAGCACGACGATGCACGCGAACACCAGACACGCGATCGACCGCGAGCGCGCGGCCGCCGCGGCCGCTCCGAGCACCACGAACGGCAGCAGGTTCGCTGCGAACACGGGTTGCTTGTAGATCGGCTTGAAGACCATCGCGATCAGCAGCGCGACGACGACGGCGCCGACCGGGATCACCAGGGTCCGCCAGCGCGTACCGCTCTCGACGAGCCCTGCGCCGACGAGCGCCACGAAGAGAACGGTGCCGACCAGTCGGACCACCGGCAGACCGGAAGCCTTCCAGCCGGCGATCAGCGCACCGCCCGTGGTCAGCATCGTCGACGCCGAGTCCGCCGCCGCGGCATCGGAGCCTCGCGTCAAGGCGCTGGCAGCGAGCGGCAGGACGCACAGCGCCAGGATCAGCTGACCGACGAACCAGAAGGGGATCGATCGCGCGCTGCGCTCGGCGGCCGGCTTCCTCTTCGCGGCCTGCACGGCCTCGATCAACGCGGCGAGCAACACGAAGGCGACGAAGTAGAACTCGACCGCATGCAGGTAGGCGGTGAGGATTGCGACCGCGACGGCCGCGACGAGCCAACGGGCTTCACCGCTCTCGAACCAGCGCCGGTTCGCGTAGTAGACCAGCAGGATCGCGGCCGGCAGGACCGCGTACATGCGCAGCGTTCCCGCGCTCCATGCGAACGCGGGCAACACCGCGAACAACGCGGTCGCGATCCACGCGCTTCGCGATCCGTGCAACGCGCGCGTCACGCCGAACACGGTCGCGAGACTCGCGCCGGCCCCGATCAGCGAGTTCGTCAACGCCCACCGATCGGTGTCCGGGCCGAGCGCGAGCCAGCCGGCGAGCTGCAGGAAGTACAGCGGCGGATGGATGTCGTTGCGGAGCAGCTCGATGAAGAACGAAGGCAGCGGCTGCGCCGCATGCGTGACGGCGATGATCTCGTCTTCCCACAGCGAGTCGCGACGCAGCCAGAAGGCCACGGCGGCGGCACAGCCGACGCAGATCGCCAGCAGGCAGAAGGCGAGCAATGCCGCGGACGGCGATCGCGCGTCGCCCCGCGCGTGTCGCGAAGCATCCGCCGGCCGCGATGTCCGGTCCGCGAGCCCGCCCGCAGGGATGAACGTCATCTGAACACCAGATGCCGGTAGCCGAGGAAGCTGTACAACGCGAGCAGGCCGGTCGCGAGCGCAACGGCGACGAAGACATGGATGCCGAACCAGACGAGGATGGTGTAGACGACGAAGTTGAGCGCGGCGCTGGTCAACGCGACGCTCGCGTAACGGGCCAGCTCGACACGGCTCCTCGGCGCCTCGACCCGGAACGTGAGACTGCGGTTGAGCAGCCACGTCACCAGGATCGACAGCAGCAGGGGCGCGACGCGCGCCAGCACCGCGGGGACGCCGAACGGATGGGCGAGGACCCAGGTGCCGCCGCCATCGACGACGAAGCCGATCACGCCGACCACCGCGAAGCGGATCACGCGGACATTGAGCATCGTCGTCTCTCGCTCAATCGCGGAACAGCGGAAGCCGGAGGTAGGCCAGCCGCTTCTGTTCGAGCCGGCCCGCCGCGACGCTGTCGAGGATCAGTCCGGCGAGCGAGGAGATCGAGGCCAGGAGCACGAGGCCCGTCGCCAGGATCGCAGTCGGCTGGCGCGGCACCAGCCCGGTGTCGAGGTACTCGACGACGATCGGATACGCGAGCCCGAGGGCCAGCGCCGTCAATGCGATGGCGATGTATCCGAAGAAACGGACCGGCCGGATCTCCTTGAACAGCAGTACCTGCGCCCTCAGGATGCGAATGGCGTCTCGATAGGTGTCGAGCTTGCTCGTCGACCCTTCCTCGCGTTCCCCGTATTCGGTCTCGATCTCCGCGATCGGCATGCGCAACTGGCTGGCCTGCACCGACATTTCCGTTTCGATCTCGAAGCCGGACGAGATCGCGGGGAAGCTCTTGACGAAGCGCCGGGAGAAGACTCGATAGCCGGAGAAGATGTCGGTGAACAGCGTGCCGAAGAGGCGGCGGTAGAAGCGGTTGAACAGCTTGTTCCCGAAGCCGTGCCCTTTGCGATGCGCGTTCTCGTAGACGTTGCGACGCGTGCCGACCACCATGTCGAGATGGTCCGAGACGAGGCGCCGGACCATCGTCGAGGCGATTACGGGATCGTAGGTGCCGTCGCCGTCGGCCATCAGATAGATATCGGCTTCGATGTCCGCGAACATGCGTCGCACCACGTTGCCCTTGCCGGGCCACGGTTCTGCGCGAACGATCGCACCTGCCGCGCGAGCGACGCTCGACGTGTCGTCGGTCGAGCAGTTGTCGTAGACATAGATGCGCGCGGTCGGCAATGCGGAGCGAAAGCCGGCCACCACCCGCGCGATCGACAGCGCTTCGTTGTGACACGGCAGCAGGACCGCGATCTCGAGCGCCGCGACCAGGCGATCCGGCCCGCATGCGACCGCTTCAGCGCCCGTCGACGAGATCGGGGCCGACGGCATCGTTCGACGGACGTCGCCCGGCGATCCGTCGAGGCCCTCGGCGCGTTCGGCGACGTTCGTCATCTCGGCATCCCGAGCGCATCGAGGCCGACCGGCGGCTTGGCATAGGCGCCCTGCCCGCGCCAGTCGTCGGCGCGCGGCCGCACCGGCGTCGGGGACTCGACCTCGCCTCCCGCTTCATCGACCTCGACGACGCCGAAGCGACCACCGCGTGCCGAGCGATCGGGCCGCTCGCCGACCGGGATCGACCTGTACGTCCTCACCGCCAGTTCGCGCGTCGCGACGACGATCACCATCACGTAGTAGGGCACGTCGAAATAGGCGAGGCTGAGGAACGCGCCGCCGACCCCGTAGCCGATCATGCTGACCTTCATCATGTCGAGCAACGGCCCCACCCATTCGAGGCCGACGATGCCCTGAGCCTTGCGCTTGCCGTCGCCGGCCGCGAGCCACGTGAAGAAGCCGATCGACACGAAGAGGAACAGGCCGACGAAGCCGTGCTCGCCCAGCACCTGGAAGTAGATGCTGTGCGCGGCGTGGACGTCGAGCGGGTTGGGCGCGTACTTGCCGAAGAGGTCGAAGTCGTAGATCTCGAAGCCGCCGCCGAGCGGCCGGTCGCTGGCCAGGTTGAAGGCCATCCACCATGCGTTGATGCGACCTTGCGCCGACTGGTCCTCGTCGTAGCTCTGGATGGTGTGCATGCGGGCGAGCCATTCCTCCGGCATGAACGCCACGAGCACGATGCCGATGCAGACGAGCGCGAGGCCCATCGCGAACTTGTTGCGGCTCTTCCACCACAGGAAGGCGGCCATCGCCGCGATGGCGACGAGCGCGCCGCGCGAGTGGCTGCCGATCGCCGCCAGCGCGCACAGCAGGATCACGCCGGTCATCGCCCACTGCTGCCAGCGCTTCGGCAGGCCGACCTGCACGTAGCGCATCAGCGGGATCGTCATCACCAGCGCCAGCGCCACTTCGTTGTTGCCCTCGATGAACGATCCTTCGGGACCCCACACCAGGAAGTTGCCGCCGTGGACCAGCGTGAAGAGGCCGCCCTTGGTCCCGTAGAACGCGAGCGATGCGACGATCACCCAGATCATCCAGTGGATCTGCTTCTTAGAGTGGATGACGGTGAGAGCGACGAAGTTCATCAGCATGATCTTCATCACGCGCGACCACATGTCGTAGCCCGAGCCTTCGTGGTAGGGAAAGAGCGACGTGAGGCACATCCACAGCGAAAAGAACAGCAGCGCGACGACCGGCGGCGTGAACGTCAGGCGCCTCTCCTGCCTGGAGATCAGCAGCGCGAAAAAGGTGATGCCGGCGGTGACCGCCGCGAACTGCAGGTCGTACGCGAAGCCGTAGGTGAGACGGTGCGGGTTCATCACGCTCAGCCAGACCCACACGAGCACGCCGATCGCCGGCCGCCTGATCATGAACGGGATGCAACCGATGAAGAAGCACAGGAGCGCTATGTCACGCATCGTAATTCTCCGGAAACTTCAGGCGGACGGGACCGCGGCGGCGACGGTCGCCTTGCCGAGGTGTCCGAAGCGGCTCGGGAAGAGAAGGGCCGCGGCCTCGAGCGTCGCGACACGGTTGAGCAGCCACGACCCGACGGCGTAGCAAACGGCGCCGGCGATCACCAGCACGACGAACACCAGCGCCTGCGGCAGCCGGCCGACCGCGAGCCGCAGCAGTTCGACCGACACGAACATCACCGCGGAGATCGTCAGCGGTCGCCAGATCTCGGTCACGACGTTGCGCATCGAGAGGCCCAGTATCGGCAGGGCCCGGAACATGTTGAGCGCGAACAGGATCGGCGTGACGATCAACCAGGCGACGCTCAAGCCGACGATGCCGTAGCGGCAGCCGAAGAAGAACAGCGGCGGCGCGATCAGCGCCCCGATCACGGTGGTGATCGTCGCGATGTCGACACGGCCCATGCTCATCACCGTCGTGGAGACGATCGATCCGATCATCCGGAACGGAATGGTCAGCGCGACCAGGGTCAACGGGAAGATCGACGGCGTCCATGCGGGGCCGATCGCGATCTCGACGAGTTCCGGCGCGACGGCGCCGATCCCCCACAGGACCGGGAACGTGACGAAGGCCATCAGGCGCACGCCGAGCCGTGTGTTGTACGCGACGGCCCGCGGATCGTGCTGGATCTTCGCGAAGGCCGCGAACGCGACGCCGTTGATCATGCCGGCCGCGCGCTGCATCGGCAGCGACGCCAGGTGCACGGCGACCGAATAGAACCCGAGCGCCTCCTTGCCCAGGAATTTTCCCGCGATCAGGATATCGGCCTGCGACGACCAGTACCAGATCACGCGCGACACCAGCACGTTGCCGCCGAAGCTCCACAGCCGGCGCGTGTTCCGGAAGCGGAACGACGGCCAGTAGAACTTCGTCGCGCTGTGGAACATCATCGCCACGCGGATCGGGTTGGCGATCATGCCGCCGACGATCAGGGCCCACGCGCCGTACCCGGCGAGCGCCAGGATCAGCGTGAACAGGTTGCTGAGGATGCCGTTGACGATCTCGATCCGCGCCGCGGTCCGAAAGCGCATCTCGCGCGCCAGGAGGCCGCCGTACACCGGGAGCATTCCCGACCCGATGAAGCCGAGCGCGGCCACCCGCGTCATGTCGACGAGCCGCGGTTCCTCGTAGAACGCCGCGATGGCCGGAGCGGCCAGCATCAGGCCCGCGCAGATCGCCAGGTTGACGAGCAACGCGGCGCCGAAGGTCTGGCGGATCTCCTGCGGTTCCAGCGTCGGCGACTGGACGATCGACGAGCCGAAGCCCATGTCGCCGAGCATCGCGAGGAACATGAAGATCAGCGTCAGCATCGCCACCAACCCGTAGTCGGCCGGCGCGAGGAGGCGGATCACGACCAGCGTGATCGCCCAGTTGACGAGCTGTCCGCTCAGTTTCGCGACCGCCGACCAGCGCAGCGCCGACATGACCTGCGCCTTCATGCCGGGCTCGGATGGCTCGACCACCGGAACGGCCGCGCTCACGAGGACACCTTCCACACCTGCGCGAAGAGGACCGACATCTCGAAATTGACGTCGCGCATCGACTCGATCGAGACGACCTCGAAGGTCTTCTCGAGGAAGCGCCGAAGCGACGCCTTGTCGTAGCGGATCACGTGCTCCGATTCGTCGATCGGGCCGAGGCAGTCGTCCGGCACGAAGACGAACGCGCGGCCGCCGGGCCGCAGGACCCGTGCGATCTCGCGCGCGAAGCGCCGGCGCCGGATCACGTGCTCGAGCACCTGCGACGCGATCACCACGTCGAAGCGCGCGTCCGGGACGGCCAGGTCCGGCAGGCGTCCCTGCCACATCGTGATGCCGCTCGCGCGAAGGCGCTCGACCGCGTAGTCCGACAGTTCGAAGCCGTGCAGGTCGGCGTAGCCCTCGTCCGCGAGGCGGCGGAGGATGCTGCCGTTGCCGCAGCCGATGTCGAGGACGGCGTCGCCGGGCCGCGTCAGCCGCACGATGCGCTCGGTCTTGGTGGGCCAGTCGCGCGCGTCCCAGGTACGGCGCAGCTCGTCGTTCCAGTGCTCGACGCTGTTGCCCGACGTGCCGGCGTTGGCGACGAGGTGGTAGACGAGCGGGAAGCGATCGGAGATCGCCTTCCGCATGCGATAGGGCAGCACGTTCATCGCGCCGCCCCGAGCAGCCCGCCGTCGCGCCCGTCGGGTCGGGACAGCAGCGACGCGAAGAGGCGCACCTGCCCTTCGGTCGTGTCGTCCCAGCTGAAGCGCTCCGCATAGCGGCGTGTGGCGGCGCGGTCGGGCAGGAGACGGAACAGCCGCGTCAACGCTTCGGCGATCGCCTGACTGTCGCGCTGCAGGACCAGCACGCCGGCTTCCGGGGCGTCGACCACTTCGCGCGAGCCGCCGACGTCGGTGGCGACGACCGGCGTGCCGCAGGCCATCGCCTCGAGCAGGACGTTGGCCCAGCCCTCGTTGCTCGACGCCAGCACCAGCGCGTCGCTCGCGCTGTAGACCACCGGAAGCTGGTCGTGGGCGAGCTGACCGAGGAAACGGATGCGATCGGTCAGTCCGAGACGGGCCGCCAGGGCCGCGAGGGAATCCGCTTCGGGACCGCTGCCGGCGATCACGAGGATGACGTCGGGCAAGGTCGCGAGCGCCTCGATCACGAGTTCGTGGCCCTTGCGCGGGATGAGATGGCCGACCGACGCGATGACCCGCGCCCCGAGCGGCAGCGCCAGTCGGCGACGCGCCTCCGCCGGGTCGATCGGCGCGAACCCGGCCAGGTCGACGCCGTTGCGCAGCACTTCGATCTTCGTCGCGTCGGCGCCGAGCGCCGACAGGTCGTTCTTGAGCGCGGCGCAGACCGTGACGATCGCGGATGCGCGCTGCGCGGCCCACCGGATCATGCGGCGCGGACCCGCGTAGTCGGGGAACTGCGTGATGTCGCTGCCGCGCGCCGTGACGACGAGCGGCCGATCGAACCACTTGGCCAGCAGCGCGGCCGCGACGCCGTCGGGATAGAAGTAGTGAGCGTCGATCGCGTCGAAGTCGAAGCCCGAAGCGATCAATTCCGCCACCGCCGGTCGTGCCGCGATCGCCATGCTCAAGGGGGCGAGGTTCATGCCGACCCGCGGCACCACGGCGTAGCGCGGATGCACGACCTGCAGGCCGTGCCGCGTCTCGCGCCGCGCGACCCTGGCGAAGCGCGCGAAGCGTCCGAAGCGCGGGTTCGTCGAAGGGAACCACGGCA
>CALMOR010000222.1:0-1111 GCA_937872165.1 uncultured Burkholderiales bacterium
CGCCGGCCTATCGGGCCGAGGTCATCGGCAAGGCGCTCGAGGTCCTCGGTCCCGAGCTGCTGCAGTTCGGCACCGATCGCTTCCTGCCGTGCAGCGGCGCCCACGTGCGCGCCGGCTTCGACGACTTCGACGCCGTGCTCGCCGGGATCGGCGCGAGCGCGGAGGCGCGCGCCCGCATGACGTGCGGCACCGCCGCGAACTGGCTGGGGCTGTCGTGACGGCGTCGTCGAACACGCCGCGCCTGCGCGTCCTGCAGGTCATCGGCAACGCGATCGTCGGCGGCATGGAGACTTTCGTCGCGCGGCTCTGCGACCAGCTCCGGCGCGTTCACGGCTTCGAGGTGGTCTGCCTCTGCCCGTACGAGAGCGCGTCGACCGAAGCGCTGCGCGGCATCGGCTGCAGCGTGCACGTGGCGCCGATCCCCGACGAGCCGGTCTGGCGCGGCATCGAATACGCCGCGGCGCTGATGGCCGACGAAGGGATCGACATCGTCCACGCCCATCTCACCAACGCGCATCTGCTCGCCGGTATCGCCGGCAAGCTCGCGGGCACGCCGGTCCTCGCGACGATCCACGGTCGGGACGTGCTCGCGCCCGACCTCACGATGCAGAGGCTCGCCGAGACGCATCTGCACGTCGTCTCGCGCACCACGCTCTATCAGGCGCTCGGCGCCGGCGTGAGGCGCGACCGCATCACCTGCATCGGCAACGGGGTCGACGCGGACCGCTTCGCGCCGGGTCCCGCGAGCGGCGTGCTGCGCACGGCCTGCGGCATCGGCGACGAGGTGCCGCTGATCGGGTTCATCGGGCGTCTGTCGCCCGAGAAGGGCCCGGAGCTGTTCGTCCGCGCCGCGGCACTCGCGTTGATGAGGCGACCCGACGCTCACGCGGTGATGGTCGGCGACGGGCCGCTGCGGCCCACGGTCCGTGCTCTCGCGGAAGAGCTCGGCATCGGGGCACGCTTCCATACGATCGGCACGCGCGACGACATCGCGGCGTGCCTGCGCGACCTGACGTTGCTGGTGTCGACGTCCCACTCCGAAGGCAGTCCGCTGGCACTGATGGAGGCGCAGGCGTCAGGCGTGCCGGTCGTCGCCACGCATGTCGGCGGC
>CALMOR010000222.1:1121-3510 GCA_937872165.1 uncultured Burkholderiales bacterium
TCCCCGAGATCGTCAGCATGGGCGAGACCGGCGTGCTGGTCCCACCGGGCGAGGCCGACGCGATCGCCAGCGTCGTGGTCGCGCTGCTGGGCGACGACGAGAGCCGTACCCGACTCGGCCTGGCCGCGCGTCGTCGCATGATCGAGCGCTTCGCACTGGCGAGCCGCAACGCGGAGATCGCGAGCCTCCTCGCGGCGCTGGTGCGCAACCGGCCCGCGGCTCTGCGACCGGTGCGGCGCGCTCCGCTCACGACGATGAGGGGCAACGGAGCGAAGCTGCGCGGCACCGCGCTCAACGGCGATCGGGCCTAACCGGGCGGACCTTCGACCAGCGCGGCTCCGCGAACCGTTTCGGGCAGGTCGTCCTGCGAAGCCTGCGACGAGATGCCGAGCGATTCGGCCGCGTATTCCTCGAGCCGGTTGTAGAGCGTCTTGGAGCTCACGCCGAGGACCTGGGCCGCCTTGCGCTTGACGCCCTTGTAGCGCTTGAGCGTCGCGAAGATCAGCTGCCGTTCGGCCTCGGCGAGCGACGTCCCCATCGCGACGGAGATCGTGTCCGGCATCGTCGGCGTTCCCGGGGCCATCGAGACGGGCGCCACCGGCGTCACGAGGGACTCCCCGTCCGAGAGGATGTAGGCGCGCTGGACGAAGTTCTTCAACTCGCGCACGTTGCCGGGCCAGTCGTGCGTTCCGAGGCTGTCGAGCACTTCGACCGCGAACGTCTTCGTCGTGCGCCCCTGTCGATTCAGGCGTTCGAGGAAGGCGCTCGCGAGCATGCGGATGTCGCCGGCGCGCGTGCGGAGCGGCGGCAGCTCGAGCGGGAAGACGTTCAGCCGGTGATAGAGATCCTCGCGCAGGCGGCCCTGCCGGATGGCGTCCTGCGGATCGCGATTGGTGGCCGCGACGACGCGCACGTCCGCCGACGTCTCCTTGTTGGTTCCGACCCGCATGAAGAGGCCCGTCTCGAGCACGCGCAACAGCTTGACCTGCAACTCGAGCGGCATCTCGGTGATCTCGTCGAGGAACAGCGTGCCGCCGTCGGCGCGCTCGAAGTACCCCTTGTGCTGCCGGTCGGCCCCGGTGAAGCTGCCGCGCTCGTGCCCGAACATCTCGGACTCGATCAGGTTCGGCGAGATGGCGCCGCAGTTGATCGCGAGGAAGGTCCGCTTGCGTCGCAGGCTCAGTTCGTGGAGCGTCTGTGCGGCGAGTTCCTTGCCGGTCCCGCTCTCGCCCACCAGCAGCACGGTGGCCTCGGTCGGGGCCACGCGCATCATCTGCGCGTAGAGCCGCTGCATCGCCGGCGAGTTGCCGAGCATCGAACCGAAGCGCCCGTATTCGCGCAGCGTGTCGCGCAGCGCGCCGATCTCCTCGTGCAGATCGACCGAGCGGGGGATGCGCGCCAGCACTGCCTTCAGGCGCGCGACGTTGATCGGCTTCACCAGATAGTCGGCCACGCCCATGCGCAGCGCATCGACCGCACTGTCGACCGAGGCATGTCCGGTCATGAGGATCATCTCGACGCCGCTTCGCCCGTCGAGACTGCGCAGCAGCTCGAGCCCGTTGCCGTCGGGCAGTCGGAGGTCGCTCAGGATAGCGTCCGGCATCTGTCGTCCGAGCTGGATCGTTCCTTCGCGCAGGTCGGCCGCCAGCGCGACCGTGAACCCCTCGGCTCCGATCAGCTCGGCCAGTGCGGCGCGGGTGTTGTCGTCGTCGTCGACGATGAGCACGTGCGGCATCGCTCTCGTTCCCTGATTCAAGTGGGGCCGACTCTAACCACTCGTGCGGCGGCGGACCGTAAGACGGCGGACCATTCTTCGCGTCCAACGTCCCGTCCATCCTTGCGGCCGGCCAAATCAGTCGCTTGTCCGACAGGATCAGCGTCCCTGCCGCACGTAGCATCGATGCAATGAACGCCCCTGTCACGCTCGGAGCTTCGCAGCCCGACGTTCCGTCGTCGATACGGGCACGGCTGCGCGAATGATCGATCGATACGGCGACCTGTTCGGCTCGTCGTCCGTCATGCGTCTTCTGTACGACGAGATCGGACGCGTTGCGAAGACCGATGCGACGGTCCTCGTGATCGGCGAAAGCGGGACCGGCAAGGAACTGGTCGCGCGCTCGCTCCACCGCGAGAGTCCGAGACGCGACGACGCGTTCATCGCGGTCAACTGCGGGGCGATACCTTCGCACATGCTGGAGGCCGAGCTGTTCGGCCACGAGAAGGGCAGCTTCACCGGCGCCCATCAACAGCACGCCGGCTACTTCGAGCGCGCGAGCGGCGGCACGCTGTTCCTCGACGAGGTCACCGAGATGGCGCCCGACATGCAGGTCAAGCTGCTGCGCGTCCTCGAGACCGGACGCTTCTATCGCGTCGGCGGCTCGACGTCCGT
>CALMOR010000222.1:3520-4344 GCA_937872165.1 uncultured Burkholderiales bacterium
CGTCGATGTCGACGTCCGGGTCGTCGCCGCGACCAACCGGGACCCCGCCGATGCGACGCTGCGCGGCAGCTTTCGACAGGACCTGCTGTATCGCCTCGCGGTCTTCCCGATGCGGGTTCCACCGCTACGCGAACGCGACGACGACGTCGTCGGACTGGCCTCGCACTTCCTCGCCGACCTCAACCGCAGGGCCGGCACCGACAAGCGCTTCTCGCGACGCGCGATCGACATCATCGAGACCCATCGCTGGCCGGGCAACGTGCGCGAGTTGCGCAACGCCGTGCAGCGCGGCTTCATCCTCGCCGAGGACTCGGTCGACCTGCCCGACCCGACGTCCCGACCGTTGCCCAGGACCGCGCTCAGGTCGGGATGCCTCGACATCAGCGTGGGGACGCCGCTCGCCGATGCGCAGCGGCAGATCATCGTCGCGACGCTCGCGCACTTCAACGGCAACAAGCCCGAGACGGCGGCCGCCCTGGGCGTCAGTCTGAAGACGCTCTACAACCGCCTGCAGATCTACTTCCCCGGCGGGACGGACGGCACCGACGCCGAAGGGAGTCCCGCGACATGACAACCTTGGGCATGCGGATGATTACGGCATCGGAGGGCGTCTCCCCGCAAGCCTGGACAGCGGGTTGTTTGCTATATCTCGCGCCCGAACGTTGCAGGCAGTGAGGCAGGAACATCGATGAGCGAAGGCGACGAGGATCCCCGCGTCGGCGACCGGCCGCAAGCGGTCGATGCCGAAGAGGATGCGAGCCTGCGGACGAGCCATCTCGGCTTCCCGGTGGTCGGCGTCGGTGCGTCCGCGGGTGGCCTCGTCG
>CALMOR010000223.1:0-5681 GCA_937872165.1 uncultured Burkholderiales bacterium
GGGGGTGCGTCGCCGGCGCGGCCCCCGTCGACGTGACTAGAAGGTGACCCGTGCCTGCACGCCGAAGATCCGTGGATTGAAATCGTTGACGAAGCCGGTCAGGTTGTTGAAGTCGAGTCCGCCCACGAGCTGCACGCGGTTGGCGATGTTGCGGACGAACCCGGAGACCTCGTACTTCTGGTTGTCCCAGTTGTAGCCGACCTTCAACCCGCCGATCGTCAAGGCCTTGCCCACGTATTCCCGCGACTCGTACAACGTGAAGTTCACCTAGCTGCGGTAGGTCCAGTCGGTGAATGCGAAGAACTCGCCGTTGCGATAGGGAATGCCGTAGCGCGCGGTCAGATTGGCGCTGAAGCGCGGCGCCTGCGGAAGCGGGTTGCCGTCGAGCCTCACCGTTCCCGGGACCGATCCCGGCGGGTCGAGCACCGTACAGGCCGCGCACGCGACGACGCTGAGATTCGGATCCTTGATGCGGGTGTAGTTGTAGCTTCCGCCCAGCGTCACCAGCAGATCCTTCAGCAGGTAGGCCTGGAAGTCGAGTTCGGCGCCTTCGCCCAGCGTCTTCTTCGCGTTGACGAGGATGGTCGAGTTGGTCACACCGCCCACCGCCGTCAGCTGCTGGTTCTTGACGTCGTAGCGGTAGATGTCGAAGCTCACGCGCGCGTTCCTGTCGAACAGGTCGGACTTGATCCCGCCCTCGTACGAGACGACGGTCTCGGGCGCGGCGATCGACTGCGCGTTGAACTCGGCGGCAGGCTGGATGGTCGTGCCGCGAAAGCCGGTCGCCGCGCGTGCGTACAGGCTGGTGTCGCCGGTAAGCTTGAAGACGACGCTGCCGTCGTAGCTCAATCGCGAATTCAGCGGCTTCGCCGTCAGTAAGTTAGAATCGTCGACGTCCGAGGTTCCTCCCGGCTGGTTGATCGGATCGGTCGAGAAGTCCTTGTCGTCGCGCGTGTAGCGGACGCCGCCGCGAAATTCCAGACGGTCGGTCAGCGCGTACTTGGCCGAGCCGAACACGGCGTAGGCCTTGTTCTGCTGGCGCGACCGGATGAAGCTCGTCAGCGCTCCGCCGTTCAGGGTGTCGTAGCTGTAGTTGTTGATGTGATACGACTCGTCGAAGTAGTAGACGCCCGTCTGCCAGCCGAACGGGCCTCCGCCGTTGGACTCGAGCCTCACTTCTTCGGTGAACTGATGATGGTTGCTCGTGCCGTCGGCCGACTCGACGGGGAACGGAATGAAACCCGGTCCGGACGGCGGAGCGAACGACGCGCCGAAGCCGCCGTCGATGTCTCCGCGGCTGAACACGTGCACTTTCTCGAGTCCGGTGACCGAGCTCAGCGTCACTTCGCCGAGGTTCCAGCGCAGGTGCAGATTGGTGCCGTAGGTCTCGAGCTTCTGACCGTTCTGCCCGTCGGTCGCGATCGACGTGAGGTTGTAGTTCGACGAGAGGTTGTTGCTGCCGGGCTGGATGATGTTGGCCCTGAACAGCGACGCGCTGCCGACCTGCGTGTGCGTGTGGAAATTCAGCAGCGCGCTGAAGTCGCGATTCGGCTGATAGAGGAACTGCAGGCGCGCCGCCTCGTCGTCGTAGCCGCCGTACTGGTCCTTCTGACCGGTATGGCTGTTGTCGATGAAGTCGTCGCGGTGCTGCGAGAGGATCGAGAGGCGCGCCGCCCATTCGCTGCTGAGCGGGATGTTGATCGCGCCTTCGATGTTGTTGGTGTGATGCGTCGCGTCCGATGCGCTCAGATAGCCGCCGAGTGCCGCGAAGTCCGGCGCGGCGGAGTTGAACTTGACGACGCCGGCCGGCGTGTTGCGACCGAACTGCGTGCCCTGCGGACCGCGCAGGACCTCGATGCCGTCGAGGTCGAAGATCGGGAAGCCTTTAAGGACCGGGCTTTCCAGGACGATGTCGTCGTAGACCACGGATACCGGCTGCGAAGCGTTCTGATGGAAGTCGACGTTGCCGTAGCCGCGCAGATAGAAGCGGGGGAACGCGCGGCCGAACGACGACTCGACGTTCAGGCTGGGCGCCCGCGACGCGAGACCCTGCAGGTCCTGTCCGCCCGTGTTGATGGCGTCGAGCACATCTCCGGCGAGAGTCGACGCCGACACCGGCACGTCCTTGATGTTCTCCGCATGCCTCTCCGCGGTGATCGTGACGGGTTGCAGCGTCTGAGGGACAACCGGTGTCCGGTCGTCGGAGGAGGTCGACTGCGGCAGCGCTCCTTGGCCCCAGGCTAGAAACGTTGCAAATGCGGCAAGCTTGACGGCGAATCGCCGCCCCTTCGTTGTCCCTGGCATTTCCCGCTCCTATACTCGGTGAATCGTTTCATGGAAATCGCATCATGGCCATGCGTATCGCCCTTTGCTACCTTCCTGACGCGAAAGCAACACCGGATCGATTCGTCGTGTCCAATAGCGGCTGGCGCGAGGCGGTCCGGCGCCGCCGTCACGCCGGATCGATGGCGTGCGGACCCGTGCTGGAAGGCGCGGCCCGTTGAAAGCCTCCGTCGATCGCCTGTTCCAAGACCTCCTCGCCATCGCCGCGAAGCATCTCGGGTCCTCGCGTGCCGCGCTGTCGGTCGTGGACGTCGAACGAAGGCCGATCGAAGCGCTGCTGGCGCTCAGGGCGTCCCGACCCTATTCGGATTCGCGATTCTTCCAGCAGACGATCGGCGCATCGCAAGGCGTGTTCGTCGTGCAGGACGCGTGGGGCGACGAGCGCTTCCGTCACGATCAACTCGTGCTCGACGAGCCGAAGCTGCGTTCGCACGTCGGCGTGCCGATACGCAGCGACGACGGCGTCGTGCGAGGCTGCCTGTCCGTCTTCGACCAGCGCGTGCGTCGGCCCTCGGCGGCGAACCGCGAGGACCTGCAACGACTCGCGCGTCAGGCGGGCGCGCTCCTCGACCTCCATGACCGGACGACGCGGGACTGCGCGCCGTCCGCTTCGAGGCGCGACGACCTGCTGTCGGGCGAACATCGCCGACTCCGCGCGATCGTCGACCGGATGCCGGCGCTGATCACCCACATCGACCGTGATCAGCGCTACACGTTCGCCAACGCGCACTTCACCCGCGTCTTCGGGCACGACACCGATTCGATGGTGGGCAAGACCTTGCGCGAGGTCTGCGGCCCGGAGGTCTACGCCGACATCGAACCGTACGTCGACGAGGTGCTCGCCGGGCGCGAGGTCCTGTTCGAGGAAAGCGGTTCGCGGCGCGGGATCACGAGCTATCAGCAGTCCAATTACCTTCCCGATGTCGACGCCGACGGTGCGGTGGTCGGCTTCTATGCGATGGTCTTCGACATCACCGGACGGAAGCAGGCCGAACTCGAACTCGCGGAGGGTCAGAAACGCTTGCGCGGCATCACGGACAATCTGCCGGTGCTGATCGCGGAATTCGACGGCGACCGCATGGTCAGGTTCAGCAACGCGACTTATCTGAGCTGGCTGGGGGTGCGTCCGGAATCGATGATCGGTCGTCCGATCGGCGCGGCGACGGGCGGTGAATATCATGCCGAGCGGGTTCCCTACATCGAGCGCGCATACGCGGGGGAACGCGTGACGTTCGAAAGCATCGTGCGGCACGGAGCCACCGAACGGACCCTGCAATCGACCTATATCCCGCAGCTCGACGAGGCGGGGCGTGTGGAGCGCATCTATGCGCTCACCAGCGACATCAGCGAACAGCGGGCCAGACAGCGCGAGGTCGATGCGCTCGCACGCCAGGACACGCTGACCAAACTGCCGAATCGGCGGAACCTGGAGGAACATCTTTTCGAAGCGATGGGGCTGCTTCGGCGTTCGGTCGCTTCGATCGCCGTCCTGTACCTCGACGTGGATCGCTTCAAGTCCATCAACGACGCGTGGGGGCATTCGGGCGGCGATCAGGTGCTCGTCGAGTTCGGGGCGCGGCTGCGGCGATGCGTCCGCTGCACGGACCTCGTGGCTCGCTATGCCGGCGACGAATTCGTCGCGTTGCTCCACGGCATCGCGCAGGAGGACGAAGCCAGGCGCGTCGCGGAGAAGATCGTATCCGCTCTGCGGGAGCCGTTCTCGATCGGCGGTCGTGCCCTGCAGGTCTCGGCGAGCATAGGGATCGCCGTCGCCGACGAAGCGATGGCCGGACCGGACGACCTGCTGCAGGCAGCCGATCACGCGTTGTACGAAGCCAAGCAGCGCGGCAGGAACCGGTACGAGGTGTACAGCCGGCAGGCCGCCGACGACGCCGCGGATCGATGAGCGGGTGCCGGGCGACGACCGGCGAGCCGACGAAAAAACTCAATGCGGGGATGAACCGATGAATGAATGGTATCGAGAGATCGATCCGCCGCAGCGCCTGCTGATGGGGCCCGGACCGGTCAATGCGCACCCGCGGGTACTGCGGGCGATGTCCGCGGACCTGCTGGGACAGTTCGATCCCGAGATGACGGCGTACATGAACGAGACGATGGCGCTCTATCGCCCGATCTTCGGGACGACGAACCGATGGACCTTCGTCGTCGACGGTAGTGCACGGGCCGCGATCGAAGCCGCCCTGGTCAGCCTGGCGGCGCCGGGCGACCGGGTGCTGGTATTGAACTTCGGGCGCTTCGGACTGCTGCTGGTCGAGATCCTCGAACGCCTCGGCGCGGTCGTCGAGACCGTCGACGCGCCGTGGGGCGAGGTCGTGCCGACGGCGACGGTCGCCGCGGCGATCGAGCGCTTCCGGCCGGCGCTCGTGGCGACGGTCCACGGCGACACTTCGACGACGATGGCGCAGCCGCTCGGGGACCTCGGTCGTCTGTGTCGCGAGGCCGGGGCGCTGTCGTACGTCGATGCGACCGCGACGCTGGGTGGCAGCGCGGTCCTGGCGGACCAATGGAGTCTCGACGTGGTCACGGCGGGCTTGCAGAAGTGTCTCGGCGGCCCGTCGGGCGCGGGGCCGATCACGGTGTCGGAGCGAGCGGCCGAGCGGATCTTCTCGCGCAGGCACACCGAACGCGGGCTCGGGGCGGACGCGTCGTCGCCGGGACGGGGGCCGCGCATCGGGTCGAACTATTTCGATCTCGCGATGATCATGGACTACTGGTCCGAGAAGCGGCTCAACCATCATACGCAGGCCACGACGATGCTCTACGGCGCGCGGGAGTGCGCCCGCGTCGCGCTCGGCGAAGGGCTGACCGAGCGCTACCAGCGGCACGCGGCGGCCGGCCGGGCGGTCACCGCGGGGCTCCGGGCGATGGGCCTGACGGTCTTCGGCGACGATGCCCATCGCATGTCGAACGTGACCGGCGTGTACATCCCGGCGCAAATCGACGGCGAAGCGGTGCGACGCCGGATGCGCGAGGACTTCGAGATCGAGATCGGCACCGCCTTCGGTCCGCTCGCGGGACGGATCTGGCGGATCGGCGCGATGGGCTACAACGCGATGAAGCACAAGGTGCTGATCACGCTCGGCGCGCTCGAAGCGGTCCTGCGGGCCGAGGGCTTCTTCTGTGAGCCCGGTGCAGGCGTCGATGCGGCGCTCCAGGCCTGGGAAGGGCCGACGCAGCCGGCCTGAGCTGCGTGCGAGGCGCGTGATCGTCGATCAGCTCTGATTGCCCGGCCGGTTGTTCGCGCCGTCCCCGAAGCCGGGACTGTAGACCGTGTTGATGCTGCTCCGGTCGACCAGCACCCCGGCCCGCCCGAGGAC
>CALMOR010000223.1:5691-9197 GCA_937872165.1 uncultured Burkholderiales bacterium
GTGTCGAGACGCGTGTTCAGACCCGGCGTCGCGTCGAACTCGTTCTTGACGGTGTTGCCGGTGACGACCGCACCCGAGCCTTCCATCGTGTTGCTGTTGGTGTCGGTTCCCGTCATCACGGCCGCGCCCGGCGTGCCGTTGACGATGTTGTCGATCACCTTGTCGTCGCGCGAGCCCATCATCGCGAAGCCGCGACCGTACTTGTTGTCGAGCGCCATGTTGCCTTCGAAGGTGTTGTTCGCGTTCTGCTTCGCATCCGTCTTGTAGGAGTCGCTCGAGAAGGCATCGTCGCCCGCCTGGTGGACGACGTTGTTACTGACCGTGTTGTCGCACGAGCCGTTCATCAACGCGATGCCGTCCGCGTTGCTGCTCTGGACGAGGTTGCCGCTGATCGTCGACGCGTTCGCGTTGTCGAGCCGGATGCCGTTCGAAGCTGCACCCAGCGTCGTGACGCCGCTGACCGTGGCATGGCTCGCGTTCTGGACCAGTACCGCGGCGGCTTCGGGCTGCGAGCTGCGGTTCGGCGCGTTGTCGATCCGCGTCGTCACGTCGCTCAGCGCGGCGCCGTCTCCGGTCAACCGGATGGCGGCGTGGTCCGGATCGGTCGCCTTCAGGATGGTCTTGTCCCCGTCCCCTGCGACCTTGATGCCGTCCGCGGTCAGCGTGCCGCTGTGGTTGTAGGTGCCGTCGCCGATGAAGACCGACTTGCCGCTCTGCCGGGCGGCGTCGAACGCGCTCTGCAGCGCTTGCTGGTCGTCGTGCTTCCCGTCGCCGACGGCACCGAAGTCCTTGACGTCGATCGCCCCGGGCGGCGCCTGCGACGTGCCGTGGGCGGCGGCGCCCGGTTCGGGCGCCGCCGCCTTCGCAGGCTCGGCCACGGGCGGCTGCCCGCCGTTCGGATCCGCCCCGTCGTTCGATGCGGCCGGCGGCTCGATCGGGCCGGCCGCAGGCGTCGCCGCTGGCGCGGGCGACGCGGCCGGATCGGGGGCCTTCTGCTCGTTGTCGACCGGGGGCTGGGTCGCTTGCGGTGCCGCCGCGTCGTTGGCGGCCCCCGGCGGGTCGCTGTCCGGTGCGCCCGACGCGGCGGGATTGCCGAACAACTGCGCCGCGATCGAGTTGATCAGAGCGGCGCCCAGCGCGACCAGATGCTCGTATTGCAGCCGTTCGAT
Source organism: uncultured Burkholderiales bacterium (assembly GCA_937872165.1). Taxonomy (GTDB): domain Bacteria; phylum Pseudomonadota; class Gammaproteobacteria; order Burkholderiales; family Burkholderiaceae_D; genus CAHJXF01. The sequence continues at coordinate 6,861 of CALMOR010000223.1, forward strand.
CGTCTGGTCGGTGCGGGTGGTCGCCTGCGGGGGGTCGTCGGATGCGGGAGCGGAGTCCGGTGCCGGCGTGGCGCCCGGGCCCGACGACGGATCGACCCGGGTTCCGGGGCTCTGCGGGATCGCGGTCCCCTCGGATCGCGAGCTCGGTCCTTCGAATCCCGACGGTCCTTCGGGCGACTCCAGCGGCAGTTGCGCGGCGAGGCCCGCGACGATCTGCGGTATCAGTTGCTGCACGAGCGCTTCGATCCGCGCGGTATCCGAGACGTGCGTGTGCCGATGCCAGTGGTGGTGCGGCCTGCTGATGATCATCATGTCGTGGCTCCTGGATGCGCGAGACGCCGCGGGACGGGTGCCGCACGGGACCGCGGCGTTCGACGAGCAGCTTCGCCGTTCGGCTCCGTGGCCGGAGCGGCGATGCGAAGTGCAGCAGGCATTACGCGAAAGTGCCTCGGGGCGCGCGATCCGCCCTTCGCCTCCGGCCAGCGCGAAGCGACATCGCGGATCGCATCACTGCTTCGCACCCGCGTCGTTCTCGTGGATGGGGCCGGGCACGATCCGCTGACCACCCCTCACCCGAAAGGACAGACCATGGAGACGTTGCGTTTTGCTCCCGCTTCGACGAATCGAAGATCCGTCGATTTCAACCCCGCGAACGGTCAATCGACGCAGCCGGAGATGTCCCTCGAAGCGTTGCTGCAAACCATCTGCCTCCTGATGGCGACCCAGGCGCTGATGCTGAAGGATGCGGTCGGGCAGGAGCAGGAAACGACGCAGGACGGCGACGGTGCGCCGAGCTTTGAGTTGCCGACCACCGGCTGGCCGTTCACGCCGCCGACCTGCGATCCCTCGCCCGACGCGAAGCCCGCTTCGCCGGACGACGCACCCGCCGGGCATTCGAACATTCCGAACTGGGACGGTCCGAAGCCGGCCGCGACCGACGTTCGCCCTCCGGACGACCATCGCAGCGCCGAGGACATCCTGAACGGCGATCCGACGCTGAAGAACATCGGGAACCAGGGTGGCCTCAAGGACAACCTGAAGAAGCAGTGCGGCGACTGGGAAAACGACCCGGACCCCAACAAGCGCGCGGACGCCGCGTATCGCGCTTCGAACGCCCTGAAGTACATCAAGACCTCGATGACCGCCGACGGCGATCCGATCCCGGACTCGGTGGCGAAGGACGGAAAGATCGACGGCTTCTCCGACCACGGCGAAGCCTGGCACGGCAGCTTCGCCGGCATGGCCCAGGACTTCTCGCGGCAGGGATACGGCGCGCTGCGCGACGATCATCGTCTCGACAAGGCGACCGACTCGCACGTGCGAACGGACGGGACGACGCGGGACAACGCCGCGGTCAACATCGAGAACATCGGCAAGAAGCTGCGCTTCATACCCGGACTGAGCAACGTCCTGCAGGGTATCGGCGGCGCCGACAAGGACCATGCGGTCGGCTTCGGCGCTCGCATCGCCGGTGGCTTCAAGGGAGTGGTCAAGACCTGGAAGGCAGACTTCGACGGCCTCGCCCACGCGGTCAAGACCGGCAGGCTCACGCCCGCTTCGATCCTGACGTCGATGTACGAAGCCAACATGAAGGACCAGGCGAAGGACATGGTGAAGGACAAGATCGAGGAGAAGATGAGCGACTTCGCCTGATCCCGCTCGCGGGGCGTATCGCGACGAACGGCGCCGGCGGCCACGCAGGCCGCGGGTCGTCCGTCGGGCCCCGCGGTACGGCAGCGCGCGATCCCGTTCCGCGACCTTCGAGCGGCGTTCTCGCCGACCGGCGACGACGCGCGTCGATGCGCTCGCCGCGGTCGGCGTTCTCGATCCGGCGGCGTCGCGCCAGCCGGACGCACGCCTCGTCCGGTCAGGACCTCACGGCATCGCGCCGGCGGAGCCGATCACGACGAGGACGAGCAATGCGGCCCAGACGATGGCGAGCAAAGGAGGCATCAGTCGTGCAGGCAGGTTGCCGTCCGCGTGATTGGAACTGACGAGCTCGACGCCGAGCACGTCGTAGCCTCGCCGGGCCGCTATCGCTTCGAGCAGGTGTCGGCCGCGCTTGAAGATCTCGATCTGGCGGTGCGCGGCACGAGTCGCGCGCATGACGAGGATCGCGGAGACCGTTCCGATCGCCGGGACGACGTGTTCGATGCTGCCGACCAGGACCGTCTTGGTCGGCGACGGATTGCGCGCGACGATGCAGATCGCGAAGGCCGTGAAGAAGAACGACTGCGAGGCCATGAGCCAGGCCATGCGATCGCTCACGAGGTCGAATTCGGTGCGGATCGCGACGTCGTAGCGAACCAGCCGGAAGCGCAGCGTCTCGTCGTCGTG
>CALMOR010000223.1:9207-10215 GCA_937872165.1 uncultured Burkholderiales bacterium
GCCGCGGCCTCCGGATCGAACGATCGTCTCGCGCGTCGGGCGCCGGACGAGGAGATGCTCGGCGAAGGCGTGTCGGGCACGTCAGGAGCGCAGGAACCTGAACAGCTTCAGCAAGGTACCGAGCACGCTCACGGCCTGGTCGATCCTCGATCGCGAAGGACCGGCCTGTGCGGCGACCGGCCGCTCCCCGGCCGGCGCGAAGCGACGAGGCTCCGGCTGCCGCGGAGGCGCGAAGGTCTGCCGCGACGTCGGCCTCGTCGACGACGCGGTGGACCGCGGCGCGGCGGGCCGGGGACCGGTCCTCTCGAGCGCCGGACGAGAACCGCCGTCGAACTGGTTCGATTGCCACGATCCGGCGCTCGCCGGTCGGGACGGGACGCTTCGATCACCGTTCGCACCGGCTTCGTCCGCGAAGCGCGGCGCGGTCGACCCCGACAGTCGCGCGTCCGTGTCGACGGAACCAGGGTGGATTTCGGAACCGGCATCGGAGGCGGAGTCGTAACCGGAGTCGTGGTCGCTCCCCCAGGACGATCGGCGGAAAGGCTTCGGCGGAACCTCGGGAGGACGCGCGGACGACGCCTCGGAATGCGCTTCCAGCATGGGCTCGGGCGAGGAGGGCAGGCTCCCGTACTGCCGGGTTTCCTTGGAGCCCTGCGGGAAGAGCGGCCCGGCGTGGGGACCATCCCATGGGCGCTCGAGGCGAGCCGAGGGCAGCTGGGCCGGCAGGCGGGTGTTGGCCGCGTTCGGCACGGGCTTCCTCGTGATCGCGGGCTGCGAAACCCGGGGGTTCGAACCGGTCGCTCGAGGCCGCGTGAAACCGGTCGCCGCTGCCGGATGCGCGCCGGTCGCCGCCTGCTGCACGAACGTCGTGCTCGTGGAGGCTCGCGCCGTCGCACCGCTTTCCGGCTGCGTGTGGACGTGGGCCGCCTCATCGCCGGACAGGCCGTCCACCCATCCCGTCAGACGGTCGGCACCCGTCGAAGTCGGGTAGGCGGCGGGTGAGCTGTA
>CALMOR010000223.1:10225-14355 GCA_937872165.1 uncultured Burkholderiales bacterium
CGGTCGCGGTGGAGTCTCGGTCCGTGTCGCCGCGCGCTCCTCGCGGTGCCTGTCGGCACCGGCCGTCTCCCCGTCGCCTGGACTGCCCGACCTTTCACCGACGCCGCCGCCGCCGCGCGACGTCCGGTACGTGCCGGGGTCGCTGGCGGGCCGCGGCGGCCGCGGTTGGCTGTCGGTTCGCGTCGCCGCGCGCTCCCGCCGTTCCATCTCGACGCCGGCCGCCTCTTCGTCGCTCAGGCCGTCCACCCACCCTTCGAGGCGATCGGTACCACTCGACGTCCGGTACGCGCTGGGGTCGCTGTACGGCCTCGGTCGTCCGGCAGGGGCCCGACGGGCAGTGAACGGCGGCGTCGATCCCGACGCGGCGCGGGGAACCGGACCGGACCTGTCCGCGGTCCGTAGAGATGGTTCGGATGGCGCGCGGGGAACCCGGGCCGGCCCTTTCCAGCCTTCGGGCTTGTGCGGAACGGGCGGTAGGTCGAGCGGCAACTTGGGCGGCCGCGCAGGTACCCACTCCGCGAACGGCTGGTTCATCCACGAATCGGAATCCCCCTCCGAAGTCCCGGATCCTCGGGTCGTGAGGTTGGAAAGCGCGCTGCGCGGCGCGACGCCGGTCGACGGGGTCGAACGGCCTGCCGGGGAAGCGAGAAAGGAGACCTTCTTCGAACCGCGCCCCTTCCGTTCCTGAACGCCCGGCTCGCCCGTGCCGGCTCCGCGTATGCCCTGAAGAGAAGCGGCGGTCCCGTCGATCTTCCTGTTCATCGCACTGTCCTTTCGCGGATCTAGGTCGTTGCCCGCAGCCTGCGAACTCTGGAGCAACCGCTTCGCAACGATGGGTCGAAGCCGAAGGCCCGGATGCGCAGCCGAACGAGCGAGGGCACCCCGCAGGCCTTCCGCCGAGCCACCGCGGCCGCCGTCGACGCGAACGCGACGACCGTCGCCTAGGCGAGCTGGCCGTCGCCGTCGAGCCGACCCTGCCTCGCGGTCGTCGGGGTCTCGTTGAAGAAGCGCCGGTAGTTCTGCGCCAGCGTCGACCGGTTGCTCATGCCCCAGCGTTGCGCGATCTCGAGGACGCTGCGACGGTCGGTCGTCTCGCGCAACTCCTTCCGGATGCGCTCGAGGCGTCGTCGACGGATCAGTTCCGCCGGCGTGGTCCCGAGGCAGTGGCGAAACGCCATCTGCAACGCGCGCTCCGTCACGTCGATGTGCGTCGCCACCGCCCGGACGTTGAGGTCGCGATCGTCGAGGTGATCGATGATGTACTGGTAGGCGCGTCGATAGCGTAGCGGCAGCAGCATCTTGGTCGCGTCCGCCTGCTCGGCCATCTCCTGCTTGTCGATGCATCGCGAGTACGGCAGATGAACGAGCTCGGTGTGCAGACGGGTCAGTGTCTGCGCGACGTGTTCCTTGTAGAGGCGCAGCGCATCGACGTGTCGGCCCTGCTGGCTGTAGACACGGGACAGGCAGTACTTGAGTTCGAGCGAATACCGATGCCGGTCGATCGCCTGTTCGTCGTGCGCGAGCCCGCCGAGCAACTCGTGCGCGAGCCTGACGTCGCCGTGGGCGCCGTGAGCGAGCGACGCTTCGAGCCGACACTGCTTCTCGTAGCCCCACAGCTTGCACAGGCGCAGACGGTTCAGCTCGCCGAAGATCGGCGTCGCCACGGCCGGTGTCGCGAGACGCGCGTCGACCAGCAGCGAAAGGAAGCGCAGGCGCTGGGCGGCGATCGGCACGTCGTCGAACTCGCGCGACGCGTCGAGGAGCCGCTGCGACAGCGTCCCGCCGACATCCGGTGCGATGCCGACCGCCTCGATCGGAGCTTCGTCGGGAGTCTCCCCTTCGTCGAAGGCGCGCAGTCGGCGGATGGCCGCGGTCTCGAGCATCAGCGCCTGCAGCAGGCGGCCGATGGTCGTGAGGCCTTGCCGCTGCGCGACGGACTCCGCATACGAAAGTACGCGCAGGGCACGTCGATATTCGCCGAGCCCGCGCGCGCCGACGGCAAGACCCGCGAAGGCCTCGATGCGCAAGCCGACCGGTGCGGTCTCGTCGTCGGCCACGGCGTTGAAGGGGGCGGCCGCACGACCCGGACGGTTGAGCATCAGCTGCAAGGCGCCGTGGTCGAGCGACGACATCCAGCGGACCTGTTGCCGCGAGTCCATCTCGTAGACGCGCTGCTGACGCTTGAACAGTTCCTCGGCTTCTTCCTCGCGCCCGAGTTCGATCAGCACACGACCGATGACCTGGCCCAGCGAAGCCTCGCCCGCGGCGCCTTCGATCGTGGGTCGCCGTTCGAGACGCGAACGCACGAGCGACATCGCTTCGGCCAGCTCGCCGCGGCGAACCATCTGCAAGGCCTCTTCGTCCCGATCCGAACGGACGGATGTCATCGCGAGCAGCAGCATGTGAACTCCTTGGTGGTCTGACGAGCGTCGATGCTAGGCAGCCGTCCGGGCCGCGAGCTCTCGATCGCGCACGGCAAAGCTCACATCTGCGCTGGGGTCCGCCTCATGGATACGGACGACCATCGACCCCGACCGATCGCCACCGCGTGTCTTCGTCGGACGTCACCGTCGCCGACCTTCGCATGCAGCCGCACTGCTTCGCGGCCGGCCCGCACGATCGTTCGTGCCGGCTTCCAATGCGACTCGCCGCAGGCACGGATTCCTGCCTGCGTTGCTCGCGGAGTGCATGCCATCGAAGGAGTCGCATGGGCCGACAGGTGAACGACGATCGCCCCCGCGGGCGCAGGGCGCTCGTGACCGGCCTTTTCGCATCGATGCTCGCGGTCGATCGTGGAGGTGCCGTCGGAGCCCGCGGCGCTCGCCCCGAGCGTCCGGGCGCATGCGTCGTGCGGTCGAAGGACGTCCATGTCGGATGAGAAGACCGAAGAGCCCACCGACAAGAAGCTCGACGATGCGAAGAAGAAAGGACAGTCGCCGAAGAGCCCCGACGTCAACGCGGCCGCGGGAATGCTCGCCATGCTGCTGTGCCTGGGCGGCGGCGCCTCGCTCGGCGGCACCCATCTCGTCAAGCTGTTCTCGATCTTCTACGAGCACGGCGTCGCGGTGCAGACCGACGCGCAGGTCGCGGCGTTGATCTTCGACCTGGTCCGGGAAGGACTGCTGGCCATCGTGCCTTTCGTCGGCGCGTCGATCCTCGCGGGCCTCGTCGCGTCCTTTCTCCAGGTCGGTGTGCAGATCACCTTCGAACCGCTGGTTCCGAAGTTCGACAAGCTCGATCCGGTCGCGGGCGTCAAGAAGATCTTCTCGCTGCGCTCGCTGATCGACTTCGGGAAGATGATCGTCAAGGCGATCGCACTCGGCAGCGTGGCCTACCTGGTCTGTCGTTCGTTGATGCCGCTGCTGATCGGCGCGAGCAGGCAGAGCCCCGAGGGCGTCATCGCCGTCGCATGGGCCGCGATGCTCAAGCTGGTGGGTGCGGCGACCATCGTCTTCCTGGTCATCGGCCCGGGCGACTTCATCCTGCAGAAGTGGCTGTTCATCCGCGATCAGCGCATGAGCAAGGACGACATCAAGCGCGAGCACAAGGATGCGGAAGGCGACCCGCAGCTCAAGGGACAGCGCAAGCAGCTCGCCAGCGAGATGGTCAACGAGGCGCCGCCGCGCGTCGCGGTGCCGCGGGCCACGGTCGTCGTCGCCAACCCGACCCACTTCGCCGTCGCGCTCCGCTACGTGCCGGGCGAGACCGCGCTGCCGATCGTGCTCGCGAAGGGTGTCGACGACGCGGCCCTCGAGATCCGCGCCCTCGCCGAAGACAGCCGCGTGCCGGTCGTGGTCAATCCGCCGCTCGCGCGCGCGCTGCACAAGCTGCCGGTCGGCGCATCGATCCCCGACGCGCTGTTCGAAGCCGTGGCCGGCGTCCTGCGCTGGGTGAGGACCATGAAGGCCGTCGCGGAACGGCTGGAGTCGAGCGACGAAGGCGACGTGCTCCAGCCGGGCGACGTGCCGTCGGCGCGGCGTTCGCCATCCGCTTCGAAGGAGCGTTCGTGAAGATCGACATGCCCGCGGGAATGGCCAACGACGTGACGATGGCCGGCCTGGTGGTGACCATCGTCTCGTTGATGATCCTGCCGCTGCCGACCGTGATGATCGACACGCTCCTGGCCGTGA
>CALMOR010000223.1:14365-15008 GCA_937872165.1 uncultured Burkholderiales bacterium
TCACGACGCTGTTCCGCCTGTCGCTCAACATCTCGTCGACCAAGTCGATCCTGCTGCACGCGGACGCCGGTCACCTGATCGAGAGCTTCGGCAACCTCGTCGTCGGCGGCAACGTCGTCGTCGGGATCACCGTGTTCCTCATCATCACGGTCGTGCAGTTCATCGTGATCTCGAAAGGGTCCGAGCGCGTGGCGGAGGTCGGCGCCCGCTTCACGCTCGATGCGATGCCGGGCAAGCAGATGAGCATCGACGCGGACCTGCGCGCCGCGATCCTCACGCCCGACGAAGCCAAGCGCAAGCGCGCCATGCTGGCGATGGAAAGCCAGATGCACGGGGGCATGGACGGGGCGATGAAGTTCGTCAAGGGCGACGCGATCGCCGGGCTCGTCATCACGATGGTCAACATGCTGGCCGGCATCGTGATCGGCGTCATGTACCACGAGATGTCGGCCGGCGAAGCGGCCAACCGCTTCACGATCCTTTCGATCGGCGACGCGATGGTGTCGCAGATCCCGTCGTTGTTCATATGCGTGGCCGCGGGCGTGCTGATCACCCGCGTCGCTGACGAGCACGAGAAGAAGCCCCGGTCCCTCGGGCAGGAGATCGTCGGACAGCTGACCCGCAGCGACCGCGCCATCTATCT
>CALMOR010000224.1:0-8719 GCA_937872165.1 uncultured Burkholderiales bacterium
CGATCGCACCGATCTCTGGCGCGCGCAGACCCCGCAGATGTTCCGGCATCGCATGCTCGGCGACGCGCTGAGCGCAGCGCGCGCCCGAGGCGTCGTCGTCACCGACGAGTCGAGCGCGGTCGAGGCCGCGGGACATCGCGTGCTGCTCGTGCCCGGGTCGCCGCGGAACTTCAAGGTGACGACCGCCGACGATGTCGCGATGATGGATCGGCTGTTGCGCGACGACGCGTCCGCCGTCGCCGCGACGGCCCACCGCTGAAGATCCGATGATCATCCATTCGCTGCTCGACACCGACCTCTACAAGTTCACGATGATGCAGGTCGTGCTGCATCAGTTCCCCGGCGCGCAGGTCGAGTATCGATTCAAGTGCCGCACGCCCGGCGTCGACCTCGTCTCGTGCATCGACGAGATCGACGACGAGATCGATCACCTCTGCTCGTTGCGCTTCAAGGAGGACGAGCTGCGCTGGCTGCGCAGCCTGCGCTTCGTCAAGAGCGACTTCGTCGACTTCCTCGATCTGTTCCAGATGAACCGCAAGTGGGTGCGGGTCGCGCCGTCGCCGAAGGACAACGGCGAGATCGACCTCGTCGTCGAAGGGCCGTGGCTGCACACGATCCTGTTCGAGATCCCGTTGCTGGCGATCGTCAACGAGGTCTACTTCCGTCGCACGCAGTCCTTCCCCGACATCGTCGAGGGGCGACGTCGCCTCGTCGAGAAGATCGCGATGATCCGCGACGACGAGCGGCTGCACGACTGCAAGATCGCCGACTACGGCACGCGGCGTCGCTTCTCGCGCTCGTGGCAGGAGGAGGTGCTCGGTTCGCTGAGAGCGCGGCTCGGGCCGCAGTTCGCGGGCACCAGCAACACGTGGTTCGCGATGACGCAGAACCTCGTGCCGCTCGGCACGATGGCCCACGAGTACTTGCAGGCCTGCCAGTCGCTCGGCCCGCGGCTGCGCGATTCGCAGACCTTCGCGTTCGAGCGCTGGGCGCGCGAATACCGGGGCGATCTCGGCATCGCGTTGTCCGACGTCTACGGCTTCGACGCCTTCCTGCGCGACTACGACATGTACTTCTGCAAGCTCTTCGACGGGGTGCGCCACGACTCGGGCGATCCGTTGGCCTGGGGCGAGCGGATGATCGCGCACTACGAGAAGTACCGCATCGACCCCAAGACCAAGACGCTGATCTTCTCGGACAGCCTCGACATCCCGCGCGTGATCGAGCTGCATCTGCGCTTCGCGGACCGGGCCCGGCTCGCGTTCGGCGTCGGGACCAACCTCACCAACGATCTCGGCTACAAGCCGCTGCAGATCGTCGTCAAGATGGTCCGGTGCAACGGCCAGCCGGTCGCCAAGCTGTCGGACACCCCGGCCAAGAACATGTGCGACGACGAGGCCTATCTGGCCTATCTCCGTCAGGTCTTCGAGATCCCCGCACCGATCGGCTGACCGTCCGAACGGCTGAGGGATTCGCCATTCGTCCTACTACTCCGTCCTCATCTTCGTCCGTCCGCGAACGACCTACCTTCTCGTCACGGCGCGAAGGCTGGCGCCGCAATCGACAAGGGAGATGAAGATGGAGGAGTTGCCGATGGCGGAGTCCGGCAGGATGGCGAGCGCGAGGATCCACGACGGCCCCGGCCTGCATGGCGGCCGCCTCGGTCTCGAGGTCGTTCCGACCCCGCTGCGCAGGCCGATCGAACGGGTGGCGCCGATCGACGCCTTGTCCTCGTCGTCCGGCGATCCGCTGCTGCGTCTGCTCGGCACGATGCGGATGGGCGCCATCCTCGTCACGCGCGAAGGCCGCATCGCCTACCTGAACGACGCGGCCAAGGAGGCGCTGGCCGCTCCGCTCGGCCTCGGGCTGCGCGGCGACCAGGTGGTGGCTATGGCTCCCGACGCACGGCGCAAGCTCGCCGTCGCGCTCCACAACGCATGCCGCGCACCGTTCGTCGACGGCGCCGTGTTGCTGAACGCGACCGACGGCACCGGCTTCAGCAAGCCGATGCGGGTGCTGTCGATGGAACGCATCGGCGGCTTCGGACGGCGCATCGACGAGGGCCTCGCGCTCCTCTGCCTGGGCAGCGTGCGCCAGCGCCCTCCGGAAGCCGCGATGCTGGCTCAGCTCTTCGGACTGACCGCGACGGAGTCCGCCTTGATGGCGGCCATCGCCGGCGGCGAGCGCCTGCACGAGTGCGCCACCCGACGCGGGGTCTCGCTGGCGACGGTCCGCGCACAGCTGCGCAACGTCTTCGTCAAGACCGGTGCGGCCACGCAGGCCGACCTGACGTTCATCGCATGGTCGATCCCGGGTCTGTGGATCAACTGAGCCCGGTCGCGGGAGCGGCTACCATGCGGCCCTCGTTCGACACGAAGGGACTGCACGATGAAGGACCCGCGACGAAGCCGCTCGCGCTGGCGCACCGCAGGTCGGCGCGCGTCATCGGTCGTCGTCGTCGCGATCCTCTTCGCCGGGGCCCCGGCCGCACGCGCGGCGGGCTTCGACGGCGCTTCGCTGACGCTCGCGTGGGTACTCCCCTTCGCGGGCCTTCTCGCATCGATCGCGCTCTTCCCGTTGCTCGCCTCCGCGACCTGGCATCACCACTTCGGCAAGATCGCCTTCGCATGGGCCGCGGCCTTCGCGATTCCGTTCGCGCTGACCTTTGGCGCGAACGAGACGGCCCGGCAGCTGGTACACGCGGCACTGCTCGAATACCTGCCGTTCGTGCTGCTGCTCTTCGCTCTGTACACCGTCTCCGGCGGGATCGGCGTGTTCGGCAACCTTCACGGTTCGCCGGCCACCAACCTCTCGATCCTCGCGATCGGCGCGGTCCTCGCCAATCTGATGGGCACGACCGGCGCCGCGATGGTCCTGGTCCGCCCGTTGATCCGCGCCAACGACGACCGCCGCCACAACGTGCACGTGCTGGTCTTCTTCATCTTCGTCGTCGCCAATGCCGGCGGATCGTTGACGCCGCTCGGCGACCCGCCGCTCTTCCTCGGCTTCCTGAACGGCGTCTCGTTCTTCTGGACCACCCGCGCGATGCTGGGCCCCACGCTGACGCTGTGCGGCGCGCTGCTGGCGATCTTCTACGTGCTCGATCGTCATCTCTATGCGAAGGCGGGCGAGGAACGGCCGGCCCGTGCCGACGCCACGCCCGACTCGCGGCTGCGCATCGAAGGCAAGGTCAACGTCGTCCTGCTGTTCGCGGTCGTCGGCGCGGTCCTCGCGAGCGGCTTCTGGCGCCCCGGCGTCTCGTTCGTGATCCTCGACATGCGGCTCGCGCTGCAGGACATCGCACGCGATGCGCTGCTGATCGCCATCGCGCTCGTCTCGCTGTGGCTCACGCCGCAGCGGGTGCACGAAGCGAACGGCTTCAACTGGGCCCCGATGCGGGAGGTCGCGAAACTGTTCGCGGCGATCTTCGTGACGATCATCCCGGCCATCGCGATCCTCAAAGCCGGCGATGCGGGCGCCGGGGCGTCGCTGACGCGGCTCGTGACGACGCCCGGGGGCGACCCGGTCAACCCGATGTACTTCTGGCTCACCGGCGTGCTGTCGGCGTTCCTCGACAACGCGCCGACCTACCTCGTCTTCTTCAACCTCGCGGGCGCCGACGCGAAGTACCTGATGGCCCACCGCGAGACGCTCGAAGCGATCTCCGGTGGCGCCGTCTTCATGGGCGCTCTCAGCTACATCGGCAACGCGCCCAACTTCATGGTCCGCTCGATCGCCGAGGATCGCGGCATCCGCATGCCGTCCTTCTTCGGCTATCTGCTGTGGTCGGTGCCCGTGCTCGTGCCGCTCTTCGTCGTGTTGACCTTCCTCTACTTCCGATGAACGTGCGCCTGACGTATCCGCGTCGATCGCGATGACTTCGTCGTCGCGTCCTCGCGTTCTCGTCACCCGGGCCGTCTTCCCGGAGCACGTCGCGCGCCTCGAGGCGAGGGTCGACGCGACCTTCAATCAAGCCGACGTGCCCCTCGACGTCGACGAAGTGGCGAGACGACTGGACGGCGTGGAAGGGCTGCTGTGCGCGAGCGGCGATAAGATCGATTCCCTCCTGGTGCGGCGCGCGACGACGCTGCGTGTCGTGTCGACCATCTCGGTCGGGACCAATCACATCGACCTCGACGCATGCCGCGCACGGGCCATCGTCGTGACCAACACGCCCGACGTGCTGACCGAGACCACCGCCGATTTCGGCTGGGCCCTGATGATGGCCGCCGCGCGTCGCGTCACCGAGTCCGAGCACTGGCTGAGAGCGGGGCTGTGGCAGCGCTGGAGCCTCGACCAGTTCCTCGGCGTCGACGTCCATCACGCGACCCTCGGCATCGTCGGCATGGGACGCATCGGCCAGGCGCTCGCGCGGCGGGCCGCCGGCTTCTCGATGACGGTGGTCTACAACAACCGTTCGCGCCTGCCCGCGGCGATCGAAGAGGAGTGCCGCGCGCGCTTCGTGTCTCGCGACGAACTCTTCCGCACCGCCGATCACGTCATCCTCGTCCTGCCGTACACGCGCGACAACCATCACACGATCGGGGCGGCCGAGCTCGCGTCGATGAAGCCGACCGCAACGCTCACCAACATCGCGCGCGGCGGTCTCGTCGACGAGGATGCACTCGCCGACGCGTTGACCGAAGGACGGCTCGGTGCAGCCGGCCTCGACGTCTACGAGGGGGAACCGGCGATCAACCCGCGCCTGCTGGCGCTGGAGCGCGTGGCGTTGACGCCGCATCTCGGCAGCGCGTCGCGCGCGACCCGGGCCGCGATGGGCCGGCTCGCGATCGACAACCTGGTCGAAGCGCTCGAGGGTCGCGAGCCGCCGAACCGTATCGCCTGACGAAAAAAAGGCCAGCGCGAGGCTGGCCTTCTCCGGGGCGCGACCTGCCTACTGCACGCGCTTCTCGATCGTCACGTCCTCGACCTCGACGCGGCGATTGGGCTCCAGGCACTGGATCAACGCCTTGTGGTTCTTCTCCGAGCACTGGACTACGGGGTCCGCCTCGCCCTTGCCGGACGTGGTCAAGCGCGAACCGTCGATGCCCTTGCTCACCAGATACGCCTTGACGGCGTCGGCGCGACGCTGCGACAGCTTGACGTTGTAGGCCGGCTTGCCGATACGGTCCGTGTAGCCGGTGATGCGCACGTTGCTGACCGACGGGTTGGCCCTCAACGCGTCGGCGATCTCGTCGAGCCTCGGTGCCGGTTGGCGGATGACCGCGCTGTCGAACGAGAACATCTTGCTGGCCGACAACGTGACCTTCTCGAAGCGCGGCGCCGGAGGAGCCGGCGGCGGCGGGGGCGGCGTCACCTGCGCCACCGGGGGCGGCGGCAACGGCGCTTCGGCGCGCGGCGCGGTCGGGGTCTTGTCGAAGTAGTAGGTCAGGCCGACGTTGGCGTAGTTGTTCTCGTTGCGGCGGAAACCGTACACGTCGCTGCGCTGGAAGCCGAAGACCTTCTTGTATTCGATCTCGGCGCCCCACTGGTCGGAGATGACGTATTGCACGCCGATACCGGCGGCCGCATACGGCGACGTCCGCGAGTTCTGCCGGTTGGGCAGGTTGCGACGATCGTTCTCGGCGCCGACCCCGACCGACACGAACGGACGGAAGCGATCGCGCGTGAGGAACAGGAGCCCTTCGATGCCGGCCTGGGCCTGCTGATAGCGCACGTTCTCGGAGTCGGCGCGCGCGTAGCTGCCGCCGACGCGCACGTCGAAGTACTGGTTGAGGGCCTTGCCGAACTGAAGGCCTGCATCGAAGCCGGTCGAACGGGTGCCGAAGCGATTGTCCGGATTGAAGAAGCCGCCTTCACCGATGACGTAGACGGACGGGTTGTACTTCAATTCCTGGGCCTGGACGCCGGCGAAGGCGCCGGCGACGAGGACGAGACCAGTGGCAAAACGGAATCTGTTGTTCATGAGTGCTGCTTTCATTCGACTGGGAGGGGCTGCGGCGCGCGCGTTCGCGAGCGTGCGGCGATTTTCCCCGGGTACTTCGCCCTCGGGATAAGCCGGGCAAGCGATCGCGTGTAGGAAATGTCCGAGTTCTCGACGATCTTCGCGACGGCCGCTCGTAACCATCCGTCCCGAGCCGTCTCCGATTGCGGCCGAGGCGACGATCGGTGACAGACGGGAGCGAGGCGTCACGGCGCCAACACCTTTCGTTGTTCCTCACCGTCGACTTCGACGTAGGGCCACCAGTTCTGCAGGAGCGGGTGGCGGTGATAACCGTGCACCCAAGGCTGCATGAGGTCGGTGTAGATGCGATGCACACCGAGCTTCCACGGCGCATACGCGAGGAAGAGCTTGTTCATCCGCAGGTAGATCGCGTTGCGCTCGGGACCGTTCGGCAACCGCTTGGTCTCCTCGTAGAGCCGGTCGTATTCGGGCAGCCTGAAGCGCGAGTGATTGATCTGCCCGATGCCGCCGCCGTAGAGCGTTCCCATGAAACTGTCGGCGTCGGGAATGGTGGCCGACCACGCCAGGCCCCACATCATCAGCTGTCCCGCCTTCGACTGCTTGAGGAGTTCGGGGAACTGCTGCTTCTTGACGATGATGCGGACGCCGATCGCGTCCATGTCCTTCTTCCACAGCTCGTCCATCTCCTTGTAGACCTGCGTCGGCTGCGAGTAGCGCTCGATGACCATCGGGCTGCCGTCGGGCAGTTCGCGATAGCCGTCGCCGTCGCGATCGACATAGCCGTAGAGGTCGAGCAGCGCACGGGCCTTCGCCGGATCGTGGTCGGGACCGATGCTGCGGAAGTCCGCGTCGTAGCCGTCGACGCCGGGACCGATCGGCGTCTGCGCCGGGATCGCCTGGTTGCGCCGGAGCACGCGGATCTCTTCGGCCGTGTCGTAGCCGAGGCTGATGGCCCTGCGCAACGCGACCTTCTCGGGCGTATAGCCGCCGACGATCGGATTTTCCATCGCGAAGTAGGTGAAGGTCACCTCGGCTCCGGGGTTGCGATCGATCCAGATGCCGCGCTTGGCGAGGTTCGGTGCCACCCGGTTGTTCGGAATCGCGACGTTGGCGAATTCCTCGGGCAGGCGTTCGATGAAGTCGGCCTCGTCGTTCAGGAACGAGAGCCAGCGTGGCTGCGCCTGTTCGATGATGCTGATCTCGACGCGCGGCGTCAGCGGCAGCTTGCGACCTTTCATGCGGGCATAGATGGCCTGGGCCGCTGCATCGTCGGGCGCGGGCGACGCCTCGTAGTAACGGGCCCGGTAAGCGGGATTGGCGAGCATCGTCACGTGCGACGACCGTCTCCATTCGCCGAGCACGTAGGGACCCGTGCCCACCGGATGTTCCATGATCTTCTCGGCCTGCGCCTCGACGACCTCGCGCGCGACCGCGCACGAGACGAAGCAGTAGGTCAGCACGTGGATGAAGTTGTAGTTGGGCTTGCTGAGCCTGATCTGCATCGTGTAGCGATCGAGCGTCCTCAAGCCGGGGACCACGCTGTCGTAATCGAAGCGGGCACCGTTCAGCGCCTTCTCGCGCTCTTCGTCCATGCCGACGATGAAGCCTTCGACGTTGTAGAGCTGGGGCGATTTCCATCTCGGGTCGTACACGCGCTTGATGCTGTAGACGTAGTCGGCCGCGGTCAGCTCGCGCGGCTTGCCGCGGAACGCGGGGTCGTCGGTGAAGAAGATGCCCTTCCTGATCTTCAACGTCCACGTCAGCCCGTCGGGCGAGACCTCGGGCAGCGCCTCCGCGGTGTTCGGGATCACCTTGACCGGCCGGGCGAGGTAGTCGTAGGTGAGCGGGGTCTCGTAGATGTTGGAAGTCAGGAAGCTCGAATACAGGTCGCTCAGTTCCTGCGGATCGAAGCCCGTCTCCGCGATCGGGAAGGCATAGCGCAGGACACCC
This sequence comes from uncultured Burkholderiales bacterium, assembly GCA_937872165.1. Classification (GTDB taxonomy): domain Bacteria; phylum Pseudomonadota; class Gammaproteobacteria; order Burkholderiales; family Burkholderiaceae_D; genus CAHJXF01. The sequence continues at coordinate 7,877 of CALMOR010000224.1, forward strand.
GGCGTGCCCGGGGCGTCGGCCGCCCCGGCGGCGACCGGCATCGTCGCTACGACGATGCCGACGAGGAGGGATGCCGCGATTGGCTTCATGACGGGTCTTCGAGGGCGGAAGGCCGATTGTAGCGAGCGCGCATCCCGCGACGCCGCGGTGTCGCGGCGTCGCATCACCGGGCGCGCCGCCCGCGCCGACCGGGCTTTCGCGGGGCATAATCGTCGCGCCCTCCGGACCGCGCATGGTCGCGTTCCGCCGGCGCGTCCATCGTCGCCTGCCACCGCGCGGATTCATCGACCCGTGTTCGCCTATCTCGTCCGTCGCATCTGGCAGATCGTCCCGACGCTGGTCGGCGTGATCCTCCTCGTGTTCTTCCTCTTCAACGCGGTCGGCGGCGATCCGGCGCAGCAACTCACCGGGCTGATCTCGAACCCCGCGCAGATCGTGGCGATCCGCAAGGAGCTCGGGCTCGACCTGCCCGCGTGGCAGCAGCTCTGGATCTTCGTCAGGCAGGTCGCGACCTTCGACTTCGGCAACAGCTGGGCGACCAACGAATCGGTGTCGCACATCTTCGCGACGCGACTGCCCGCGACGCTGACGATCATGGTGCCGGTGCTGCTGTTGGAGACCGGACTCGGCGTCGTCTTCGCGCTCGCGGTCGCCGCGGTGCGCGGCTCGCTGACCGACCGCACGATCATGATCCTCTGCACGGTGGCGGTCTCGATCAGCTTCCTCGTCTACATCATCGTCTTCCAGTGGCTGTTCGCGTTCCAGCTCGGATGGTTCCCGGTCCAGGGATGGAGCAGCAGCACGCTGACCAACCTCGTCAAGTACGCGCCGCTGCCGGTCGCG
>CALMOR010000224.1:8729-10168 GCA_937872165.1 uncultured Burkholderiales bacterium
GTTCGTCAGCCTCGCGCCGCAACTGCGGCTCTACCGGTCCTTCCTGCTCGAGGAGATCGGTCACGACTACGTCCGCACGGCGCGCGCGAAGGGCCTGTCCGAACGGGTCGTGATGCTGAAGCACGTGCTGCGCAACGCGATGATCCCGATCCTCACCAACATCGCGATCCAGGTTCCGACCCTCTTCGTCGGTGCCTTCCTGCTCGAGGTGTACTTCTCGATCCCCGGCCTCGGCCGCGAGGTGATCGTGGCGGTCAACCGCAGCGACTTCCCGGTCATCAAGGCGGCCACCGTGTATCTCGCCATGCTGACGATGCTGGTCAACCTGGCGGCCGACGTGATGTACAAGGTCGTCGATCCCCGCGTGACGTTCGAGTGACGACGCCGTGAAGACGCCATGACCCGCTACGACGAAGCCTCCGTGTCGCTCACCCCCGTCGCCGATGCTCTCGGCATCGGCGCCTCCGACGAACCCGGGCTCGCCCACGATGCGCCGTCGAGCAGCGTCTGGGCCGCGTCCGGCAAGCGACTGCTGCGCGACCGGGTCGGCATGGTGTCGCTGGCGATCGTGGTCGTGTACCTGCTGGTGATCGTCGCGTCGTGGCTCGGCCTCGTCGCATCGGACTGGCAGGTGGAACGCGGTGTCTCGTTCGCGAGCCCGACCTTCCTCGGCACGGTGGAGAACCTCGAGGCGGGCAGGCCGGTCGCCGAGTCGGCCGGCGTGTCGAGCCCGCCTCGCGTGGACATCGCCGACGTGGACCCGCTCGCGCCGCGCTACGCCGAGTGGGCGAAGCTCGAGGCGACCAGTCCGGTGAAGACCGTTTCCCGGACCGACACGCTTCCGTTCGGCGGCGACAAGTGGGGACGCGACGTGCTGAAGAAGGCGATCAAGGGCGCGCAGCTGTCGATCTTCGTGGGCGTCTCGTCGGCGTTCGTGGCGACCTTCATCGGCGCGTTGCTCGGAGCGCTGGGCGGCTACTTCCGCGGCTGGGTCGACGACCTGCTCGAATGGTTCTACAGCGTCTTCACGTCGATCCCCTACATCCTGCTGATCCTCGCGTTCGCAGCGGTCTTCCGCACCAGCACGCTGCTGTCGCACGCCGGCGTCGCGACGATCGTCGCGGTGCTGTCGCTGACCGGATGGACCGGTGTCTATCGATTGATGCGCGCCGAATACATCAAGCATCGCGGCCGCGAGTACGTGCGGGCGGCGGACGCGATCGGCGCGTCGCACGCGTCGCGCATCTTCGTGCACATCCTGCCGAACGCGAGCCACGTCGTGCTCGTGCAGTTGTCGCTGCTCACGGTCGCGTTCATCAAGGCAGAGGTCATCCTCTCGTTCCTCGGGCTCGGGGTGCCGGTCGACATGGTCTCGTGGGGCACGATGCTCGCCGAGGCGACCAACGAGCTCGTGATCGGCAAGTGGTGGCAGCTGGCCG
>CALMOR010000224.1:10178-10438 GCA_937872165.1 uncultured Burkholderiales bacterium
CTCGATCCGAAGCTCTGAGCGATGGACGCTGCCGCTGCCCTGCTGGCGATCGACGATCTGAGGGTCGACTTCAAGGTCGGCAAGAGCCGGCTGTTCCACGCGGTCAAGGGCGTGAGCTTCAGCGTCCCGCCGAACCGGACCATCGCGGTGGTCGGCGAGTCGGGCAGCGGCAAGAGCGTGACCGCGATGGCCATCCTGCGGCTGCTGCCCGACAACGCGATCGTCTCCGGTGGCATCCGCTTCGACGGGCGCGATCTCGC
>CALMOR010000225.1:0-4993 GCA_937872165.1 uncultured Burkholderiales bacterium
TTCCTCCTGACCACATCATGCTAGTTGATGTGTCCGGAGAACTGGAGGAAGGCCAATCATCAGCACCCGGTCCCGCAGGTCCTCGGGCTTGCCCTTGTCGAAGAACCATAGTGTGCAGGGCAGGCTGCGCGTGTAGAAGAACTTGGTGCCGATCGCCGCCATCACGTCCACATGGCCGGACTTCACCAGCTGCTCGCGGATGTCGCGGTCCTTGTTGCCCGCGTCGGACGCGCTGGACGCCATCACGAAGCCGGCCCGGCCGGTGTCGTTCAGGTAGCTGTAGAAGTACTGGATCCACAGGCTGTTGGCGTTCGAGATGGCGCCGGTCTTGGCGTTGGTGCCCGGCAGGCCGAAGGGCAGGCGCAGGCCCTCGCCAACTTGGGCCGTCACCTTCTTGGTGTCCACGCCGTCCACGTTGAACGGCGGGTTGGCCATCACGAAGTCGCAGCGGCCCACCAGGTGGCCGGCTTGGTCGTAGAAGGTGTTGCCCTGCACGATGTTGGACGCGTCCAGCCCGTGCACCACCAGGTTCATGCGCGCGAGCTTGGTGTTGGTGTCGCTCTTCTCCTGTCCGTGGAACGTGACGGCGTCGTTGGCGGCGCTGTGGCACACGTGAGCGATGAAGTGGCCGGTCTGCACGAACATTCCGGCCGAGCCGCAGGCGGGGTCGAACACGAGGCCGTGGTCGGGCTCGATGAAGTTGACGATGGTGCGCACCAGTGACGGTGGCGTGAAGAACTCGCCGCCTTCCTGCGCGCCGGTCATCGCGAACTTGTTCAGGAAGTATTCGTAGATGCGGCCGAACACGTCGCCAGTGGCGGCGCGGATCGCGGGGCGGTCGAAGATCTTCACCAGCCCTGCGAGCAGATCCGGCTCGAAGGCGGCATAGCCGCGTGGCAGCGCGCCCGCCAGCACCTCGTAGTCCGCCTCGATAAGGTCCATCGCGGCGTCGATGGTCTCGCCGATGTTGGCGCCCTGGGGCAGGCTGGCAATGCGGTCGAAGCGCGCTTGCTCGGGAAGGTAGATCGCCGCCTTGCCCTGGAAGCCGAGCTTGATCAGCTCCTCGCGCTGCTTGGGAGGCACCTTCGCCGGGACGTCGGCCTCGATGTCGGGCAGGAAGGCCTTGAAGCGATTGTCGGCGTGGCGCAGGAAGATCAAGCCCAGCACCGGCATCGCGTACTCGGCGGCAGTGAGCTTAGAGTTGGCGCGCAGCTGATCGGCTGCTTCCCAGAGTTCGCTTTCGAGTTGGTGGATATCCATGGGCTGCGATTCTCGCCGATGTTGAGCACCATCCGCCGCGAAAGACAGACTAGCGGCCCGCATCCGTCATAGGTCGGCCGCTATAAACACCTGCCACACTTGCTGTCACCGCCCGATAGGTTGGCTTTCGAACGTAGTCGCGAAATCTCAGCCCAGTCATCAGCGATCACGACGGGCCGTCCATAAGACGCGGAGTCGTCCAAACCATTGGAAATCGATTTCCAACGGGAGTCAGTGGCACCGCGACCCAGCTCGGGGACAACGTAGTAACCCCGCTGTTACCCCGACGCAAAGAAAAAGGGGTTAGCCGAAGCTAACCCCTTGTTTTAAATGGTGGGCCGTGAGTGGCTCGAACACTCGACCTACGGATTAAGAGTCCGCTGCTCTACCAACTGAGCTAACGACCCACGGGGAACGGTATCGACGAAGTCTCCTGCTTCTGTGTCCTCTGTGCGGTGCTGCGATCCGGTGTCGTCTGGTAGGCCGTGCGGGATTCGAACCCACGACCAACGGATTAAAAGTCCGCTGCTCTACCAGCTGAGCTAACGACCCAAAGAGGCGCGATTATAGGAAGGCACGGGCCCTCGGTCAAACGGCGCGGCCCGCGCACGCCTCGTCAACGCAAGCTCGGCAGCCGGTCGCGGGCCGTCGCCGCCGCCGGCGTGTCGGGGTAGCGCGCGATCAGTGATTCGAGCGTGGCCCGCGCGGCCTTCTTGTCGGCCATGTCGGTCTGGCTGCTCGCGATGTTGAGCAACGCGTCGGCCGCCCTCGGGCTGGTCGGGTAGTTGCGGATCACGAGCTGCTGCGCGGCGATCGCCTGCTTGTAGTCGCGTTGCGCGTAGTAGCCGGTGCCGACCCAGTACTGCGCGGCCGGTGCGTAGGCCGACGACGGGTAACGCGTCAGGAAGGTCTGGAACGACGCGATCGACCCCCGGAAGTCGCTGCTCTTGAACTGCGCGAGCGCGGCCTCGTAGGTCTTCGCCTCGTTCGGATCGACGCTCGCCGTCTGCCCGTCGACGGTCGCCTGCTGCGGCTCCACCTTTCGCAGCCGCCCGTCGAGGTCGACGTAGAAGTCCTTGTTGCGGCGCTGCTCGTTGTTCAGGTCGTTGGTCAGCGATTCGATCTGCCCGCGCAGCCGTGCGATGTCCTGGCGCAGCGCGTCGATCTGGTTGGTGACATCGGCCTGGTTGCGCCGCTGCAGTTCGAGCTGGCTCGCGATGTCGCGCTGGTTCGCGTCCGACTTGGCGCGCAGGTCGAGGATGGCCTTGCGCGCCTCGTCGTCGTCGAACAGGCCGGCCACGGCCGGCGTGCCCGACGACAACGCCACGACCACCAGCGACGCCGCGGCGACCCTGCGCATCGATGGACGACCCACCGACATCACTGCGCCTGATAGACGAAGTCGGCGCGACGGTTCTCGGCCCAGGCGGCTTCGTCGTGACCCGACGAGCGCGGCTTCTCCTTGCCGAGGCTGACGGCCTCGATCTGGCTCTCCGGCACGCCGACCAGCGTGAGTTGCTTGCGGACCGCCTCGGCGCGCTTCTGGCCGAGCGCCAGGTTGTACTCGCTGCCGCCGCGCTCGTCGGTGTTGCCCTGGACGATGACCTTGCGCACGCGATTGGCATTGAGGAACTTGCCGTTGTTGTCGATCGTGCCGCGGTAGTCGTCCTTGACGGCGTAGCTGTCGTAGTCGAAGTAGATGCTCTTCTCCATCAAGGCACGCGCGGCGGGGTCCAGTCCCGAGCCGTCGGCCGTGACCGTGCGCACGCCGCCCGAGTCGGCGCCGGTGTTGCTGCCGCCGCCTTCGACGACCGGTGCGGGCGGGGTGAGCTTAGTGCCGGTGCTGCAGGCGCCTAGGACGACGAGGGCGGCTGCGACCACGCTATAGCGAATGCCGAGCTTCATGGGGTTGCTCCTTGGAGGGTGTTGACGACGATCGATGAGGACAGCGAAAACCGCATTGGCTATATGGCAGAACTCGCAGGGACTGTCGATCGGAGTTCGACCGAGTCCTCTCGCGGAAAAGAGGCAGAGTCGCTTCGATCAGGGCAGGTAGGGCCCCCACGTCGGTTCGCGGACGTCGCCGCCCTGAGCGGTCGTGATGCGCTGCTTGACCCGCCCGTCCGACGACACCATCGCCAGCACGCCGCGGCCCCCGACCTCGGTCGCATAGAGGATCAGCTTGCCGTTCGGGGCGAAGCTCGGCGATTCGTCCTTGCTGGTGTCGGTCAGCAGCGTCTCCTGGCCCGACGCGAGGTCGAACGCAGAGACCTGGAAGCGGCCGCCGCGGCGCGCGATGTACACGAGCGTCTTGCCGTCCGGCGAGATGCGCGGGCTGATGTTGTAGTCGCCCTTGAAGGTCACGCGCTGGGCGTCGCCGCCGGACGCCGACATGCGATAGATCTGCGGGCCGCCGCCGCGATCGCTGGTGAAGTAGAGGCTCTGTCCGTCCGCCGAGAACGTGGCCTCGGTGTCGATGCCGCTCGACTGCGTGATGCGGCGCGGGTTGGAGCCGTCGGCGTTGATGACGTAGACCTGCGAGTTGCCGTCGCGCGTCAGCGTGATCGCGAGGCGCGTGCCGTCGGGCGACCATGCAGGCGCGCTGTTGCTGCCCTTGAAGTTGGCGACCGGCACGCGTTGCCCGCTCGCCACCGAGTGCACGTAGATGACCGGCTTGCGCGCCTCGAACGACACATAGGCGAGTCGCGTCCCGTCGGGCGACCAAGCCGGCGAGATGATCGGCTCGCGCGAGACGAGCGCGTCCTGCGGGTTGAAGCCGTCGGAGTCGGCGACCTGCAACGCGTAGCGACCGGCGCCCTGCTTCAGCACGTATGCGATGCGCGTCGAGAAGACGCCCCTGTCGCCGGTGAGCTTCTCGTAGACGTAGTCGGCGATGCGATGCGCCGACAGCCGCATGTTGGCCTGCGTCGACGTCAGCGCGAGGCCGCCGAGGTCGAGCTGGCGACCGGTGTCGTAGAGCTTGAAGCGCACGTCGACGCGACCGTCGGCGAGGCGGTTCACGCTGCCGGTCACGACCGCGTCCGCGCCGCGCCCCTTCCACTCGCCGAAGTTGACCGCCGCGGTGTCGGACAGCGGCGTCGATCCGGGATCGACGTTCTTGAAGAGGCCGCTTCGCGCGAGGTCGTCGCGGACGATCTGCGCGATGTCCTGCGGCGGATTGCCGAAGACGCTGAAGTTGGCGGTCGCGATCGGGATCTGGTTCGCGCCCGGACCCGCGATCTCGAACTTGAGCTGGGCCGTCGCGAGGCCGGTCGCGGCGACGGACACGGTCGCGCCGACGAGCAGCTTGCGGATGAGCGAGAGAAAGGGCATGGACATGAAGGCGGTGGTCCGGAAGGTGTTGATGGGCGCCTCGAGCGGCGGACCGCGGCGCGCGTTCACTTCTCGTACATGTAGTAGTCGAGGCTGAGCACGCGCTCGACCCTGCCCTGCTCGTCGCGCGGCAGCGGCGACGCGGCGCGGATCGCGCGCTCGACGGCCTGGTCGAAGGCCGGCACGCCGCTCGACTTCACGACGGTCGTGTTGACGACCTCGCCGTTCGGCAGCTGCTCGATCTTCATCGTCACGAACGGATTGCCCGGCGAGTTCGCCGCGTAGCGCGCCTGCGAACGGATCGCGGCGACGAGTCGTCCGATGTAGGTGTCGCGACCGCGCGGACCGCTGGTCTGCTGGTCCTTCCCGTTGGCTTCCTTGCCGGCGGCGGCCAGCAGGC
>CALMOR010000225.1:5003-12781 GCA_937872165.1 uncultured Burkholderiales bacterium
CAGCAGGCTGTTGACTTCCGCAGGCGGACGCTGCGGGGCCCCGACCGCGGCCTGCTGCTGCAGCTTGAGCAGTTCGGGATTGCTCTTCGGCCGCACGACCTTCGGCGGTGGCGGCAGCGGCTTCGGCTGCGCCTTCGGCGGCGGCTCGACCCGCACCGGCTCCTTCTTCTTAGGCGGCTCGACCTTGGCCGGCGCCTTCTCGACGATGTCGGCCTTGACCTTCGGCGGCTCCGGCGCGGGCTCGGGCTTCGGCGCCTCGACCTTCGGCGGCACCGGCTGCACGACCGCGGGACGCGGCGGCGGCGCGGCGGTCTGCGGCGTCGCGCTCCACAGCTCGGCCTGGATCACGGCCGGCGGACTGCTCTGCCAGCGGATGCCGAAGAAGAGCAGCGCGCCCAGCAGCAGGTGCATCACCACCGCCAGCGCGATCGCGCGACCGCTGCCGCCCGACTGCGGAACGGCGTACGGACGGGCGACGGTCGCGGCGGTCATCCGCTCAGCCCTTCGGCTTCACCGACAGGCCCACCCGCGCGATGCCCTGCTGCTGCAGGCCGTCCATGATCTGCAGGATGGTGTCGTACTCGACCTTCCTGTCGCCCGAGATGACGACGGGCCGCTGCGCGTCGCCGCCCTGCATCTGCTGGACGATGCCCGCGACTTCCCTCATCGTCGCGCGGCGCTCGTTGCCGGCCTTGATGTCCTTCACGCTGATGCTCTTGTCCGCGTTGACGATGACGCTGATCGGATCCTCCTTCGCCTGCGAGCTCTTCGCCACGCTCGGCAGGTCGATGGTGCCGGGCGACGTCAGCGGCGCCGCGACCATGAAGATGATCAGCAGCACGAGCATCACGTCGATGTACGGCACGACGTTGATGTCGCTCATCGCGCGACGACTGCGGCCGCCGCGCATCGATCCTCGCGACACGGAGCCGGCCATCAGCGGGTCTGCCTCTGCAGGATGTTCGAGAACTCCTCGATGAAGTTCTCGAAGCGCACCGCGAGACGGTCGGTCTCGTGGATGAAGCGGTTGTACGCGATGACCGCGGGGATCGCAGCGAAGAGCCCGATCGCGGTCGCCACCAGCGCCTCGGCGATGCCCGGCGCCACGTGGGCCAGCGTCGCCGCCTGCACGTTCGCGAGGCTGCGGAACGCGTTCATGATCCCCCACACGGTCCCGAACAGCCCCACATAAGGACTGACCGAGCCGACCGACGCGAGGAACGACAGGTGGGCCTCGAGCACGTCCATCTCGCGCTGGAAGGCCGCGCGCATCGCGCGACGCGCGGCGTCGAGCTGCGCGCCGGTGTCGCTCTTCATCTGCCGGAACTTGAGGAACTCGCGCATGCCGGCCTCGAACACGCGGCCTTCGGCTCCCACCTGCTCGCGCCGGTTGTTGACTCGCGCGTAGAGATCGTTGAGGTCGCCACCCGACCAGAAGTCCTCCTCGAAGCGATCGGTCTGGCGCTGCGCCTTCTTGACGTCGAAGTACTTCTTGAAGATGTAGGTCCAGCTCATCAGCGAGACCAGCATCAGCAGCGCGAGCACGATCTGGACGAGGACGCTCGCGTTCGTGATGAGCGAGAGGATCGACATGTCCTGCGAGACGTTCATCGGCGCTTCACGGTGTGGGAGGAGAAAGGGACGACGAGCCGGACGACATGCGCGTCGGCCCCGCGGACACGGGAGACCGAACCATCGACCGGACGACGTGCGAGAGGTTCAAAGCGGTCGGCCATCCGGTGCAACGCGCGAACCCGTCATAAGGATTACCGGCCGGTGAAGATGACGCGGACCGCGTCGGGGATCGGCATCGGCTTCAGCCCCTCGCGCGACACGCAGCCGACGCGGATCCGACCGATCGCCAGCAGGCCGTCGCTGTCGCCCAGGAAGGCTCGCTGATGGAAGTCGATGCCGACGCGGCCGACGCGCTCGACGGTCGAGACGATGCGGATCGCGTCGTCGAGGCGCGCGGGTCGCTTGTAGTCGACGGCGGTCGAGCGCACGACGAACATCAGGCCGAGCTCGTCGGCCACCCGCTGCTGCGAGACGCCCGCGACGCCGTCGCCGCCGTGGCGCAGCCACTCGGTGCGCGCCCTCTCGAAGTACTTCAGGTAGTTGGCGTAGAAGACGATGCCGCCGGTGTCGGTGTCCTCGTAATAGACGCGGACCGTGAACGTGAAGCCGTGGACCGCCGCTGCGAGCGCGCCGCCGAGCGCGCCTCCGGCCGCCGCATCGACCGCGCCGTCGAGCGCCGCATCGATCGTCATCGCGCCGCGAACAGCGGGTCGACCAGCGCCGCGACCTGCTCGACGCGATCCACCACCGGTCCGCGCACGTCGACGTAGTCGGTGCCGCGCGCGCAGAGGATCGCGCGGATCCAGCGATCGTGCCGCACGCGGAAGTCCTCGGACGAGCGCGTGCCGTCCTGCACGAACGCGAAGTCGGGCGCGCACACCAGCGTGAGGTCGTAGGTGCGCCACGACAGGCTCACCAGCCCCGGGGCGGCCCGCCCGTAGCCGTCGATGCTGTACCAGAGCGTCGTCAGCGGCGTCGTGTCGACGAAGACGCAGTGCGACGCCCTCGTCATCGCATCCTCCTCCTCGGCGACGTGGCGGACGCCGATCAGCGAGAGGTCGTCGTAGCTCGTGTGACCGCCCTGCTGCTCCCACAGCGTGCGCCCGTATTCGGCCACGCACGGCTGCGCGTAGCGGCGGCCGAGCGCATCGACCAGCGTGCTCTTGCCGGTACTCTCGCCGCCGACGACCGCGATGCGCGCGATGCCGTGTCCGGCGAGGCTCGCGGGCCCGTCCTGCGCGAAGGCCAGCGGCGAACGACCGGCGGGCGTCGCGGACCAGGCCCGCTTCGCGCTCGGGTCCTGCTCGTTCACGCGGCGACCCCGACCGCCGCGCCGCGGACGAGACGCGTCCAGCGTATCCAACCCATCACGACCAGCGCGAGGAAGAACGCGTAGACCGCGGCCGTCAGCCACAGGCCCTTCGATCCGTAGAGCGGCACCGCGATGCAGTCGACGACGAACCACACCGGCCAGGTCTCGAGCTTGCGCGCCACCATCAGCAGCTGCGCGAGGATCGACAGCGCGAGCACGCTCGAATCGACGAACGGACTGGCCGCATCGGTCAGCCCGTGCAGCAGCCATCCGTAGCCGGCGGCAGCGACGATGGCGACGGCACCGAGACCCGCGGCGTTGCGCGGCGTGACGCGGGTGATGGGCCGTTCGGTCGTGGCGACGGCGAGGCCTTCGCCCGGACGGACGACGACGCCGCGCCTCCAGTTCCACCAGCCGAGCACGCACGAGGCGATGAAGAACAGCTGCAACGTCACGTCCGCGTACAGCTTGACGTCCGCGAACAGCACGCCGTACAACGCGCAGCCGACGATGCCGCTCCACCAGGTGTGGACGTTGTTGCGCGCCGAGAACCAGACCGACATCAGGTTGAAGGCGTTGGCCGAGAGCTCCAGCGCGCTCATGCGGGCTCCAGCTTCGCGATGCCGAGCGCGAGCCACTTCATCCCCTGCCGACCGAAGTTGATCTGCGCGCGCGCGTCGTTGCCTCCGCCCTCGAGGTTGACGATGACGCCTTCGCCGAACTTGGCGTGGACCACGGTCTGCCCGATGCGAAAGCGCGCGTCGCCGCCACGCTTCGTGTCGGCCCATGCGGGCGCCGCCTCGTTCGACGCCGCGTCGTTCCACGCGGCGCTGTATTTGCCGTAGGTCGCGCCGGCGCCGAATCCGCCGACACCCGCGCGTTGCAGGCCCTGCCGCGGCGTGAGCCACTTCAGCGCTTCGGGCGGAAGCTCCTCGAAGAAGCGCGACTTCGGGTTGTAGCGGGTCTGCCCGTGCAGCATGCGGGTCTGCGAGAACGACAGATAGAGCCGCTTCCGTGCGCGCGTGATCGCCACGTACATCAGCCGTCGTTCCTCCTCGAGCCCCGCGAGCTCGGTCGTGCTGTTGTCGTGCGGGAAGAGCCCTTCCTCGAGACCGCCGATGAAGACCGCGTCGAACTCGAGTCCCTTGGCCGAGTGCACGGTCATCAGCTGCAGCGCGTCCTGTCCCGCGCCGGCCTGGTTGTCGCCCGCCTCGAGCGACGCGTGCGCGAGGAAAGCGTCGAGCGGCGACGCGTAGTCGGGGTCGGCCACGCCCGCGTCGATCACCGCGAGGTCTTCGTCCGGCGCGATGTCGACGGCGCCTTCGGTCTGCAGCTCGGCGCGCGGCGGCGCGAGGGTCGTGGCGATCTGGTTGGCGCGCGCGTTCTGCGCATAGCCTTCCTCGCCAGAGAAGCTGGCGGCCGCGTTGACGAGCTCGTTCAGGTTCTCGATGCGCTCGGCGCCCTCCTTCTCGGTCTCGTAGAACGCGACCAGGCCGCTCGCATGATTGACGTGCTCGATCATCTCCGACAGCGGCATCGCGTGGGTCTCGAAGCGCAGCCGCTCGAGCAGCTTGACGAAGACGCCGATCTTGGCGGCCGCGGTACCGGCCGTCTTCGAATCGAGATGCAGCGCTGCCGTGTAGAGCGACGTGTTCGCCGCCCGTGCCGCGTCCTGCAGCACCTCGATGGTCCGCGCGCCGATGCCGCGGGCCGGCACGTTGACGACGCGCGCGAACGACGTGTCGTCGTCGGGGTTGGCGACGAGGCGCAGATAGGCCAGCGCGTGCTTGACCTCCTGCCGTTCGAAGAAGCGCAGGCCGCCGTAGACGCGATACGGGATGGCAGCGGAGAACAGCGCGTGCTCGATCACGCGCGACTGCGCGTTCGATCGATACAGCACCGCGATGTCGGAACGATCGAGGCCTTCACGGACCAGCGAGCGGACCTCGTCGACCAGCCACTGCGCCTCCTGGCCGTCGCTCGTCGCCTCGTAGACGCGCACCGGCTCGCCGAGGCCGGCATCGGTCCACAGGTTCTTGCCGAGGCGCGTGCCGTTGTTGCGGATCAGCGCGTTGGCCGCGTCGAGGATGTGGCCGTGCGACCGATAGTTCTGCTCGAGCTTGACGACGTTCTGCACGCGGAACTCGCGTTCGAACTCAGCCATGTTGCCGACGTTCGCGCCGCGGAACGCGTAGATGCTCTGGTCGTCGTCGCCGACCGCGAAGATCGACGCGGGGTCCGGAGTGCCGAGTCCGGCCAGCAGCTTCAGCCACTTGTACTGCAGGACATTGGTGTCCTGGAACTCGTCGACGAGGATGTGCCGGAAGCGCGCCTGGTAGTGCTCGCGCAGCGGTTGGTTGCGGCACAGCAGCTCGTACGAGCGCAGCAGCAGTTCGGCGAAGTCGACCACCCCCTCGCGCTGGCACTGCTCGTCGTAGAGCCGGTAGATCTCGACGAGCCTGCCGTCGAAGTCGCTGTCGACCTCGACGTCCTTCGCGCGGAGGCCCTTCTCCTTGCAGCCGTTGACGAACCACGCGGTCTGGCGTGCCGGGTACTGCTCGTCGCTGATCTGATGGGCCTTCTGCAGACGCTTGATCGCGGCGACCTGATCGCCCGAGTCGAGGATCTGGAAGGTCTGCGGAAGAGCCGCGTCGCGATGGTGGGTGCGCAGGAAGCGGTTGCAGAGCCCGTGGAAGGTGCCGATCCAGAGGCCGCGCAGGTTGATCGGCAGCATGCCCGCCAGGCGGGCCAGCATCTCCTTCGCGGCCTTGTTCGTGAAGGTCACCGCGAGCACGCCGGCCGGCGACACCTGTCGGGTCGTGACGAGCCATGCGAGCCGCGTGGTCAGCACGCGCGTCTTGCCGCTGCCGGCACCCGCGAGGATCAGCGCGGGCTGCGCAGGCAGCGTGACTGCGGCGAGTTGCTCGGGGTTCAGGCCGGACAGCAGCGACGGCTGTCGGAACGACGCGGCGAGCCGATCCAGTTCGGCGACCGGAAGTTCGTCGGGTTCTTGCATGGATGGGCGGGGCGGAGGCGACGCGATACGCGGAGCCGGGGCGGAAAACCGTCGAATGATACGCCGGTCGAAGTCGGCTCGAAGGGCGATCCCGGGTCCGCTTCGCGGCCGCGTCGGGCCCCGGGGCGCGCGAGCAGACCCCGCGCGCGACGGGCGGGTCACTTAGTGAGGATCAGCTTCCCGAGCCTCGTCTCGCGCAACGAATAGAGCTCGCCGCGATGCTGGATATGGATCAGCTTTGCGTGCGCCATCAGCTCGGCGCTGTCGATGACGCTGGTACGGCGAGGACCGTCGGGCGCGAAGGGTCCCGGGTCGGCGACGCTGCTGGCTTCGATCGGGATCATGGTCGGCCTGTCGGAAAGCGGAGGAGGAGACGGGGCGGCGAATTTAAACACGAATCATTTGCATTCACAACCGACCCGTCCGGCGCGCCGTTCGATGTTCCGGCCGTCGGCCTCCCCGCATCCGGTCAGCGCCGACCCTCGCCGCTATAATCGCGCTCCCGCGACCGGCACGCCGCGTCGTGCGGCCCCGCCGTCCCGCCGTCCCGCCGTCCCGCCGTCCTCTCCGCGCCGCTCGGCGCGGTACTCGCCCGCCATGTCCGACACCGTCCTGCCCGCCTACGATCATCGTGCCGTCGAAGCCGCCGCGCAGGCCGAGTGGGACGGCGCACGCGCCTGGCACATGGTCGAGGACGACCCGCGCTTCCCGAAAGGCAAGTACTACGCGTGCTCGATGCTGCCCTACCCGTCGGGCAAGCTGCACATGGGGCACGTGCGCAACTACACGATCAACGACGTGATGGCGCGCTACCTGCGCATGAACGGCTACAACGTGCTGATGCCGATGGGCTGGGACGCGTTCGGGATGCCGGCCGAGAACGCGGCGATCGACAACAAGGTGCCGCCCGCGCGCTGGACCTACGACAACATCGACGCGATGAAGGCGCAGTTCGCGGCGATCGGCCTCGCGATCGACTGGTCGCGCGAAGTGACGACCTGCAAGCCCGACTACTACAAGTGGAACCAGTGGCTGTTCCTGAAGATGCTCGAGAAGGGCATCGCGTATCGCAGGACCGGCAAGGTCAACTGGGACCCGGTCGACCAGACCGTGCTCGCGAACGAGCAGGTCATCGACGGTCGCGGATGGCGCTCGGGCGCCGTCGTCGAGAAGCGCGAGATCCCGATGTACTACCTGCGCATCACCGACTACGCGGACGAGCTGCTGACCTCGCTCGACGGCCTCGCATGGCCCGAGCGCGTGAAGACGATGCAGCGCAACTGGATCGGCAGGAGCGAAGGCGTCACCGTGGCCTTCCGCTACGACCTGACGGCGTTCGGCGGCGAGGTCGTGGTCGCGCACGGCGACGATCCGCAGTCGCACGTGCCGGTGGCCGCGCCGGCCCTGCCGACGACCGGCACGCTGCGCGTCTTCACGACGCGTGCCGACACGCTGATGGGAGTGTCGTTCGTCGCGGTCGCGGCCGAGCATCCGCTCGCGGCCTTCCTCGCGAAGGATCAGCCCGCGCTGCAGGACTTCATCGCCGAGTGCGCGAAGGGCGGCGTCGCGGAGGCCGACATGGCCGCGATGGAGAAGAAGGGGATGCCGACGCACTTCCACGTCACCCATCCGCTGACCGGTGCGCTGGTGCCGGTCTGGATCGGCAACTACGTGCTGATGACCTACGGCGAGGGCGCCGTGATGGGCGTGCCGGCGCACGACGAGCGCGACTTCGCGTTCGCGAAGAAGTACGGCCTGCCGATCAAGCCGGTGATCGTGCCGCCTTCGCTCGCCACCGGAGATCGTGACGACGCGGCCGAGGCCGTGGTCGAGCCGGGCCCGTCGGTGATCGTGGCGCCCGACGGCGCCACGACG
>CALMOR010000225.1:12791-29665 GCA_937872165.1 uncultured Burkholderiales bacterium
ACACGACGGCGAGGCCGCGCGCCGACTACACGTTGTGGGCCGAGTGGCGCGCCGAGTTCGCCGAGCACGGCACCTGCGTGCACTCGGGCGTCTACGACGGCATGGACTCGGCGACCGCGATCGCCGCGATCGCGCGCGACCTCGCCGCGAAGGGACTGGGCCAGACCACGACCACCTGGCGGCTGCGGGACTGGGGCATCAGCCGTCAGCGCTACTGGGGCACGCCGATCCCGATCATCCACTGCCACCAGAACGACGGTAGCGGCTGCGGCCCCGTGCCGGTCCCCGAGGCCGACCTGCCGGTGGTGCTGCCCGAGGACCTGGTGCCCGACGGCACCGGCAATCCATTGAAGAAGAGCGCGGCCTTCCTCGCGTGCATCTGCCCGAAGTGCGGCAGGCCGGCCGAGCGCGAGACCGATACGATGGACACCTTCGTCGATTCGGCCTGGTACTACATGCGCTACGCGTCGCCCGACGCGAGCGCTTCGATGCTCGACCGGCGGGCCGACTACTGGATGCCGATGGACCAGTACATCGGCGGCGTCGAACACGCCATCCTGCACCTGCTCTACGCGCGCTTCTGGACCAAGGTGATGCGCGACATGGGCCTCGTGACCTACGACGAGCCGTTCACGAGGCTCTTCACGCAGGGCATGCTGACCAACGAGTGCTATTACCGCGACGAGGCCGGCGGCCGCATTCGCTGGTTCTATCCGGCCGAGATCGACGTGCGCACCGACGAGCGCGGCAAGCCGATCGGCGCGGTCGCGCGCGAGGACGGGCTGCCGGTGCTGCTGGGCGGCAACGAGAAGATGTCGAAGTCGAAGAACAACGTCGTCGAGCCGCGCGCGTTCATCGACCGCTTCGGCGCCGATACCGCGCGCGCGTTCTCGATGTTCGCCGGCCCGCCCGAGCAGAGCGCGTCGTGGTCCGACAGCGGCGCCCAGGGCGTCTCGCGTTTCCTGCACCGCCTGTGGTCGTTCGCGCTGCAGGCGCATCGCGACGGTCGCGTGCGTCCCGACGCGTCGACGCCGCCGACCGATCGGGCTCTCCGCTTCGAGATCCATTCGACGCTGCGCCAGGCGCAGTTCGACTACGAACGGCTGCAGTACAACACCGTCGTGTCCGCCTGCATGAAGATGCTCAACACGATCGACGCGGCGAGCGGCGCCGCGACTCCGGCGATCACCGAGGCCCTCGGCATCGTGCTGCGCGTGCTGCATCCGGTGGCGCCCCACATCACGCACGCGCTGTGGCGCGAACTCGGCTACGTGGCGGTCCACGGCCCGATCATCGATGCGCCCTGGCCGCAGGTCGACGAGGCCGCGCTGGAGCGGGACGAGATCGAACTGGCGGTGCAGGTCAACGGCAAGCTGCGCGGCACGATCCGCGTGTCCGCGCACGCCGATGCCGCCAGCGTCGAGGCGATAGCCCTCGCCGACGACGCGGTCCGCAGGTTCGTCGTCGGGACGCCGAAGAAGGTGATCGTGGTGCCCGGGCGCCTGGTCAACGTCGTCGCATGAGCGCCGTGAAGACGACCCTCCGCCGCTCGACCGCGCTGCTGCTCGCGCTCGTGCTGACCGCATGCGGCTTCCAGCTCCGCGGTTCGACCGAGCTTCCGTTCCGCACGCTGTGGGTGGGCTTCTCGGACGCGTCGCCGCTCGGCACCGAGTTCCGGCGTTATATCCGTAGCGGTACATCGACCCGCCTCGTCGACGATCCGCTGAAGGCCGACGCCAAGCTGCAGGTGCTGGGCGAGTCGCGCGAGAAGGAGATCTTGAGCCTCAACGCGGACGGTCGCGTGCGCGAGTACAACCTCTTCTACACGTTCGTGTTCCGCGTCGACGACGGCAAGGGCCGCGACTTCATCGCGCCGACCCGCATCACGCTCAAGCGCAACATCTCGGTCAACGAGAACACGCAGCTCGCGAAGGAAGCCGAGGAGAACCTGCTGTACCGCGACATGCAGTCCGACCTCGTGCAGCAGTTGCTGCGCCGGCTCGCGGCCGTCAAGACCGCGGTGCCCGAGACCTGATGCAGCTGCGGCTCGACGCGCTCCCCGCCCAGCTCGCGAAGCGGCTGGCTCCTCTCTACGTCGTGCACGGCGACGAGCACCTGCTCGCGATCGAGGCGTCCGACCGCATTCGCGCCGCGGCGCGCAGGGCCGGCTACACCGAGCGCGACGTGCTGCAGGTCGATCGTCACTTTCGCTGGAGCCGGCTGGCCGAGAGCGGCCAGAGCCTGTCGCTGTTCGGCGACCGCAAGCTGATCGAGCTGCGCATTCCCGGCGGCAAGCCGGGCAAGGACGGCTCTGTCGCGTTGCAGGCCTACGCGAAGACCGTCGCCGACGGCGACACCGTCACTCTCGTCACGTTGCCGCGCCTCGAACGCGACGCGAAGAACTCCGCGTGGTTCGGAGCGCTGGAAGCCGTCGGCACGACCGTCGAGGCGCCGCTCGTCGACCGTTCGAAGCTGCCCGCCTGGATCGCCGAGCGGCTGGCCGCCCAGGGCCAGAGCGCCGATGCCGGGGCGCTGACCTTCATCGCCGACCGCGTCGAGGGCAACCTGCTCGCCGCGCATCAGGAGGTGCAGAAGCTGGCGCTGCTGCACCCGGCGGGGAAGCTCGACTTCGACGCCGTGCGCGAAGCGGTGCTCGACGTCGCGCGCTACGACGTCTTCAAGCTCGGCGAGGCGATGCTGGCGGGCGATGCGACACGGGTCGCCCGCATGATCGACGGGCTGCGCGGCGAAGGCGAGTCGCCGGTGCTGGTGCAGTGGGCCGTCACCGAGGAAGTCCGCGCGCTGCTCCGCGCCAAGCTGGGCGTCGCGGCCGGCCAGCCGCTGTCGGCGTTGACCCGCCAGCTGCGCGTGTGGGGTCCGCGCGAAAGGCTCTTCGAGCCGGCGATGCGGCGCCTGCCGCTGCCGTTCCTGCGCGACGCGATCGCGCGCTGCGCGGAGATCGACCGCATCGTGAAGGGTCTTCGACCGATCGGGCCGCGGCCGCTGGGCGACGCATGGACCGAGCTGTCGCGGCTCGCCATCGCGATGGCCGGCACCGGCAGCGGATCGTGAACGCGTCCGAGCTGCCGTCGCGCATGTTGCAGATCGGGAGGGCCGCGCGCGTCGCGTCGCGCGTCGTCGCGAAGGCCGACACGCGGACGAAGAACGCCGCGCTGCTGGCGATCGCCGCGGCCATCCGGCGCGACGCGCCCGCGTTGAAGGCCGCCAACGCCGACGACCTCGAGGCGGCGCGGGCCTCCGGTCTCGACGAGGTGCTGCTCGACCGGCTCGCACTGTCCGACGCGACCATCGCCGCGATGGCCGAAGGCCTCGAGCAGATCGTCGCGCTGCCCGATCCGATCGGCGAGATCGGCGAGCTGCGCCATCGGCCGTCGGGCATCCAGGTGGGCCGCATGCGGGTGCCGCTCGGCGTCGTCGGCATCATCTACGAGGCGCGTCCCAACGTGACGGTCGACGCCGCGGGCCTGACGATCAAGTCGGGCAACGCCGCCATCCTGCGCGGCGGCTCCGAGGCGATCCGCTGCAACACCGCGCTCGCGGCGCTGATCCACGAAGGGCTGCGCGCGGCGGGCCTGCCCGCCGACGCGGTGCAGGTCGTCGCCAGCACGGACCGTGCGGCCGTCGGCGCGATGATCACGATGCCCGAGTACATCGACGTCATCGTCCCGCGCGGCGGCAAGGGCCTGATCGAACGCCTGATGCGCGAATCGCGCGTGCCGATGATCAAGCACCTCGACGGCCTCTGCCACGTCTACGTCGACGAAGCGGCCGACGTGGAGCAGGCGGTCCGCATCGCCGACAACGCGAAGACGCAGCGCTACGGCACCTGCAACACGATGGAGGTCCTCCTCGTGCATCGCGCGGCCGCGGCCGCGTTCGTGCCGCGCATCGGTCGCATCTATGCCGACAAGGCGGTCGAGATGCGCGCCTGCCCCGGGACACGCGCGCTGCTCGCTTCGGCCGGCATCGCATCGGTCGCGATGCGCGACGGTGACTTCGACACCGAGTGGCTCGCGCCGATCGTCACGATCGCGCTCGTCGACGATCTCGATGCGGCGATCGACCACGTCAACACGCACGGCTCCAGGCACACCGACACGATCGTGACCGGCCGCTACGAGCACGCGCTGCGTTTCGTGCGCGAGGTCGACTCGGCCTCGGTCATGGTCAACGCGTCGACCCGCTTCGCCGACGGCTTCGAGTTCGGCCTCGGCGCCGAGATCGGCATCTCGAACGACAAGCTGCACGCGCGCGGACCGGTCGGACTCGAAGGCCTGACGAGCCTCAAGTACGTGGTGTTCGGCCACGGCGAAGTCCGCGAGTGACGCGCGTCGATGCCGTCGCCCGAGTCGCTACAATCCGCCGCTGACCATCGAGCAGGCCCGATCGATCCGAACCGGCAATGAACCCGCCCATCGACTACGCAGCGTTGTTCCAGGCTTCGCCCAACGCTTACGTGGTGGTGAACGCGGCCTATGAACTCGTCGAGGTCAACGAAGC
This sequence comes from uncultured Burkholderiales bacterium, assembly GCA_937872165.1. Classification (GTDB taxonomy): domain Bacteria; phylum Pseudomonadota; class Gammaproteobacteria; order Burkholderiales; family Burkholderiaceae_D; genus CAHJXF01. The sequence continues at coordinate 17,313 of CALMOR010000225.1, forward strand.
CTTCCTCGCGCTCACCCGACGAAGGCGCGACGACCTCGTCGGGCGGCGCCTGTTCGACGCGTTCCCTCCCGACCCCGAGGGCTCGCTGCCGAACGACGCCGACGTGCTGAAGCAGTCGATCGACCGGGTCTTCGCGACCGGCCGTTCCGACGCGGTCCCTTTCTACCGCTACGCGATCCCGATCTCGACGGTCGAAGGCGACGGCTACCACGATGCCATCTGGCGCGCGTCGCATCACCCGCTGACCGACGGCGGAGGGCGCGTGACGCTCGCGCTCCAGCATCCGCAGAACCTGGCCGACCTGCGCGACCTGCTGCACGACGCGATCGTCGCGACCGAGCAACCCGGGGCGGACCGCCGGCAGCCGGTCCAGTGGGCCGACGGTCTGAGCGAACTCGGTCACGACGACCTGCTGCGCAGGGCGGCGTCGGTGCAGTCCGAGAACCGTTTCCTCGACAACGAGCGCATGCGTCTGCTGCGACTCTTCGATCAGTCGCTGTCGTTCACGGTCTTCATGCGCGAGCCCGAACACGTCGTCGAACTCGCCAACCCCGCCTATCTGAGGATGGTCGGCGAGGACGACCTGCGCGACCGATGCTACGGATCGTCGCATCGCAATCGCCACGAGCCGCCGGTGCCGGTCAGGCTGCTCGACGCGGTCTACGAGAGCGGCGTGCCGATCATCGAGCACGGACTCGCGCTGCGCGTGCCCGACGGCGAGTCCGGCACGCAGACCATCTACGTCGACGTCGTCATCCAGCAGATCGTCGACGCCGCCGGCAAGGTCGTCGGCGTCTTCATGCAGGGCAACGACGTGACGATGGCGAAGGCCACGCGCGACGAACTGCAGGCCTATCGCACGCGGCTCGAGGAGATGGTCGCCGAGCGCACGCGCGCGCTCGAACGCAGCGAGACCGAGCGCCGCAGCGCCGAAGCCGCGCTCCATCGCGCGCAGCGGCTCGAGGCGGTCGGCAAGCTCACCGGCGGCGTCGCGCACGACTTCAACAACGTGCTGCAGATCATCCGCGGCAACCTGCAACTGCTGCAGCGGAACGTCGCCGCCGATGGCGCGCTCGAGGCGCGCATCGCCGCGGCCCTCGACGGCGTCGACCGCGGCGCCAAGCTCTCGTCGCAGCTGCTCGCGTTCGGCAGGCGGCAGCCGCTCGAGCCGCTGGTCGTCGATCTGAGCGCGGTGCTGCTGCGCATGGAGGACCTGTTGCATCGGGCGCTCGGCGAGTCGATCGATGTCCGCTTCCACGTCGTCGACGGTCTGTGGAACACGCTGGTCGACGTGACCCGCCTCGAGAACGTCGTGCTCAACATCGCGATCAACGCGCGCGACGCGATGAACCACAGCGGCCGGCTCACGGTGGAGCTCGCCAACGTCGTCGTCGACGAGCTCCATGCGAAGCGCGACGAGGGTCTGCTGCCCGGCGAATTCGTCACGATCGCGATCTCCGACAGCGGCAGCGGCATGAGCCCCGAAGTGCAGCGCCGCGCGTTCGAGCCCTTCTTCACGACCAAGCCGGAAGGCGAGGGGACGGGGCTCGGGCTGTCGATGGTCTACGGGTTCATGAAGCAGAGCGGCGGCCACGTGTCGCTCTACAGCGAGGAAGGCCAGGGCACGACCCTGCGCCTCTACCTGCCCCGTTCGCACGACCCGGTGAACGACGTCGCGTCGGTCGCGTCGCTGGCGCCGGCGCGCGGCAACGGCGAGACGGTCCTGGTCGTGGAGGACGATGAGGCCGTGCGCATCACGGTCGTCGACACGCTGGTCGAACTCGGCTATCGCGTGCTGCGCGCGGCCGACGGCCAGAGCGCGCTGACGATCGTGCGGAGCGGCGTGCCGATCGACCTGCTGTTCACCGACGTGATCATGCCGGGGCCGGTCGCGAGCACCGAGCTCGTCCGGCAGGCGCGCGTGTTGCTGCCGCAACTGCGTATCCTCTTCACGTCCGGCTTCACGCGCGACGCGATCGTCCATCGCGATCGTCTGCAGGCCGGCGTCAACCTGCTGAGCAAGCCCTATGCGCGCGAGGACCTCGCGCGAAAGCTGCGCCAGTTGCTCGGCGAGGAGCCGTCCGCCGCGGGCGCCGCGTCCGCACCCCTGCAAACGGAAACACCGAGAGAAGCCGTCTTGTCCGATCCCATCGCCGCCGCGCAGTCCGCCACCCCCGCCCCGTCCGCTGCGCGCCATCGCGTGCTGCTCGTCGAAGACAGCGAGGAAGTGCGCGAGACGACCATCGAGTTCATCAACGAAGTGGGCTTCGACGTCGTCGCCGTGGAGACGGCCGAAGCCGCGCTCGAGCAGCTCGCCGCCCAGCGCTTCGACATCATCTTCACCGACATCAGCCTGCCCGGCATGAACGGCATCGAGCTGCTGAAGCGCGCGCGACTCGCCGATCCGGCGCAGCGCGTCGTCGTCGCGTCGGGATACGGCGCGGATCTCGGCCGCCAGAACTTCGGCGCCGGCGTCGCGGTGCTCGCGAAGCCGTACGACCTCAGCACGCTCGAGCGGACGCTGAACGCCGTGCTCGCGGCCGTCGTCGAGCCGAAGCGCTGAGAGCCGCATGCTCTGGGTCAAGTCGCTGCACGTCGTCTTCGTCGTCTCGTGGTTCGCGGGACTCTTCTATCTGCCGCGCCTCTACGTCAACCTCGCGCTCGAACGGAACGCCGAGGCCCGCGCGCGGCTGCTGCTGATGGCGCAGAAGCTGCTGCGCTTCACCACGCTGCTCGCGGTCCCCGCCGTCGTCTTCGGCCTGTGGCTCTTCGCCGGCTACGGCATCGGCCTGCACGGACCGGGCAACGGATGGATGCACGCGAAGCTCTTCCTCGTGCTGTGCGTGATCGGCTATCACCGCGCCTGCTTCACGCTGCTGCGGAAGTTCGAGCGCGGCGCCGGTGCGCGTTCGGACCGCTTCTATCGCATCTTCAACGAGAGCGCGGTGCTGTTGCTGGCGGCCATCGTCGTGCTCGTGATCGTCAAGCCGTTCTGAGCGCATGAGCGAGCGCGACGACGCGACGTCGCCCTGCTTCGCGCCGTGCCCGCGCGGGCTCGAGGACGTGCTCGCCGAAGAACTGCGCGAGCTCGGCATCGCCCGTGCGCACACGACCGCCGGCGGCGTCCACTTCACGGCGACCTGGCCCGAGACGATGCGCGTCAACCTGCATTCGCGCATCGCCAGCCGCGTGCTGGTCCGCGTCGTGCAGGGTCGCTATCGTGGCGAGGACGACATCCACGCGCTCGCGAAGGCGCAGGACTGGACGCGCTGGTTCGACGCGGGCCAGACCCTGCGCGTCGACACGACGGCCGGCAGCGGCCGCAACAAGAGCGCGCTGAGGAGCCTCGAGTTCGTCACGCTGCGCGTCAAGGACGGCATCTGCGACCGCTTCCGCGACGACGTGGGCGTACGGCCGAGCGTCGACACGCAGCGGCCCGACGTCCGCGTCTTCGCGTACCTGGACGCGAACACCTGCACGCTCTATCTCGACACGTCGGGCGAGCCGCTCTTCAAGCGCGGCTGGCGCACCGAGGCCGGCGAGGCGCCGCTGCGCGAAAACCTCGCGGCCGGCATCCTGCGGCTGATCGGCTGGAAGCCGGGGGTACCGCTGCTGGACCCGATGTGCGGCAGCGGCAGCTTCGTCGTCGAGGCGGCGCAGACCGCGCTCGGCATCGCGCCCGGCGAGACGCGCTTCTTCGGCTTCGAGCGGCTGAAGAATTTCGACGGCGACGCGTGGGAACGGATGAGGACCGACGCCGCGTCGCGGCCCGACGACGAGGCGCTGGCCGCGGCCGCGCGGATCCACGGCAGCGACGTCTCGGGCGACGCGATCGCCGACACGCGCTCCAATCTCGAGAGCGCGGGCATCGATCCCGCGGTGGCCCTCGCCATCGCGCCGAAACAGATCGACGCGCGCCATGTGAAGGCGCCCGCCGATCACGGGCTCGTGATCGCGAACCCGCCGTACGGCGAGCGCATCGCGATCCGCGGCGAGCGCGGCGAGACGGGCGACGACCCGACGACCTTCTTCAACGAATTCGGCGACACGCTGAAGCAGCGCTTCGCGGGTTGGACCTGCCACATCCTCACGTCGGACCGGGACCTGCAGAAGAAGCTGCGGCTGTCGCCGGACCGGCGGGTCGTGCTGTTCAACGGCGCGATCGAATGCCGGCTCTTCCGCTTCGCGCTGGTCGCGGGTCGACATCGATAGTCGTCGCGCGGCGAGGCGCGCGCACGTGCGCCTCTTCAGCCGAGCACGATCGGCGCGTAGCCGCGCAACTGCTTCAGCAACGCGTCCCGCGACACGCCGGCGCGCGCGCGCAGTCCCATGCCCTGCATCGCGTCGACCAGCAGGCGCGCCCTGGCCTTCGCGGGGAAGGCGTCCGACAGGCGGCCCGCCGCGATCTCGACCGCGAAGCGGGCCGCGAGCAGATCGACGACCCGCGTCATGCCGGTCGCGAAGAAGTCGCGCAGTTCGTCGACCCGTTCCGAGCGGCCGGTGACCGCGCACGCCATCAGACAGCCCTGACGACCGTCCGGCGTCGTCGCCGCGCGCACGGCGGCTTCCGAGAACGCGAGTACCGCCTTGCCGATGTCGGGCTCGTCGACGAACGCCGTGACTGCACCCGCGCCGTAGGTCTCCGCGTAGCGCTGCACCGCCTTGACGTAGAGCGACGCCTTGTCCCCGAAGACCCGGTACAGGCTCGGCTTGGTCACGCCGACGGCGCGGGCGATGCGCTCGACGTCGACGCCCTCGTAGCCGTCGGCCCAGAACATCGCGACCGCGCGGTCGAGCGCCTCCGCCCGATCGAACGACCGCGGCCGGCCCGGCGGACGCTTCTGCAAAGTGTTTTCTACCATTGGGTAACAAACTCGTTGACGACCATCGTCCGAATGCGTATGTTACGTATCCGTACTTAATTAGTCCAGGAGAACAGATGGACCGACTCAAAGGCAAGATCGCCCTCATCTCCGGTGGTACCACCGGCATGGGCGCGGCGACCGCGACCCGCTTCAAGGCCGAGGGCGCGACCGTCATCGTGACCGGATCGAACCCCGAGACGCTCGAGGCCGCGCGCCGCGAACTCGCCGGCATCGAGGTGATCGCGTCGGATGCCGCCGACACGAAGGCGATCGAGGCGCTCGTCGCCGGGGTGAAGCAGCGTCACGGCCGTCTCGACGTGCTGTTCGCGAACGCGGGCGTCGCCAAGGGGGCGCCGACCGACCAGGTGGACGAGGCGTTCTTCGATCACCAGTTCGACATCAACGCGCGCGGCACCTTCTTCCTGGTCCGCGAAGCCGTGACCATCATGCCCGACGGCGGCTCCGTCATCCTGACGTCGTCGATCGCGCACGCGCAGGGCCTGCCGGGCTTGTCGGTGTACGCGGCCAGCAAGGCGGCCGTGCGATCGTTCGGGCGGGCCTTCGCCACGGAACTCGCGCCACGCAACATCCGTGTCAACGTGATCAGCCCCGGTCCGATCGAGACGCCGATCTGGAACAAGTTCGGCGCTCCTGCGGAGCAGCTCGCCAAGATGCGCGAGAACCTGACCGGAAAGGTGCCGATGAAGCGGGTCGGCCGTCCCGACGAAGTCGCCGCGGCCGCCTTGTTCTTCGCTTCGGACGAGTCGTCGTTCACGACCGGCGCCGACCTGCCGGTCGACGGCGGCATGCTCGACCTCGCCTAGGCCGGAGGGGTCGCGCCCCTCCGGCCGGCCGGACGGCGACGCGGTCCTAGGGCGCCAGCATCGGCGGGGTCTGCTGATGCTGGACCACGCGCCACTCGTCGTGCGCGAGGCGACGGTAGGTCGACGTGCAATGCGCCTCGTAGACCTCGCCGCCGTCCATCCCGGCACGGGCCTTGTAGGCCACGACGATCATCCCTTCCTGCGGTCGCGCCACGCGTCGCTCGCTCAACTCGACGCGGTCCCATCGCGGCGTCGCCGCTACCGCGTCGACCGCCTGCCGCCCGCTCATCGCGAACGGGGGCTTCGGCAACACCATCAGGCACTGCTCGTCGATCGACGATCGATAGCGATCGGCATCGGCCGTCCACAGGCTCTCTTCGAAGGCCCAGACGCGTTGGTCGTCCATCGTGCAATCCTCTCGCGGGTTCGGTCCCGCGTCAGGGGCCGCAAGCCATGTGCCCGGGACACCGCGCGGACCGGTCGGGCGATGGGCATACGCCTTGCTGAACAAGGGCGTGCGAATCACCGAAGTCTCCCCTTGATCTGGCGCATCCTTCTTCTCTGGATCGCCGCCTACGTCGTCGACGCACGGGTCGTGCGAGCGGATCGGCCGCACCGCGGACGGCGGCAGCCCTCCCGCGAACCGAGCCGTCGATGAAGGCGTCCGTCTCCATCGTGGGCGCGGGCCCCGGCGGGCTCGCGGCGGCGATGCTGCTGGCCGCGTCGGGCGCCGCCGTGTCGGTGTTCGAACGCGGTTCGCGCCTGGGCGGACGCTCGCGCCTGCTGCAGCTCGGCGAGTTCCGCTTCGATACCGGACCGACGTTCTTTCTCTATCCGCAGATCATCAAGGAAATCTTTACCCACTGCGGCTTCGACTTCGATCGTGAAGTCGAGATGGTGCGCATCGATCCGCTGTACGAACTGAAGTTCATGACGAGCGAGCGCGACGCGGACGAGCTGAAGGTCTGGGCCGATCCGGACGAGCTCGCGGCCGCGGTCGCGCGCTTCAGTCCTCGCGACGCCGAGGGACTCGCGGGCTTCATGAACGACAACCGCAAGAAGCTCGAAGCGTTCGGACCGGTCCTGGCGCGGCCCTTCCGCGGCGTGCAGGACTTCCTCGCGCCGCAGGTATTGCGCGCCCTGGCCCATCTGCGGCCGTGGTCGAGCCTCGACCGCGAGCTGAAACGCTATTTCACCGACGAGCGGCTGCGACTCGCGTTCTCGTTCCAGAGCAAGTACCTCGGCATGTCGCCGTATCGGTGCCCGAGCCTCTTCAGCATCCTGTCGTTCCTCGAACACGAGCACGGCGTGTGGCATCCGATCGGCGGCTGCAACACCGTGATGGAGGCGATGGGCCGGCTCGCGCGCCGCATGGGCGTGCGCTTCGAGCTCGACACGCCGGTCGAGGAAATCCTCTTCGAAGGCCGCAAGGCGGTCGGCGTCCGCACGCCGCACGGCACGCGCCGGTCGGATGCGGTGCTCGTCAACGCGGACTTCGCGCATGCGATGAAGCATCTCGTGCCCGACCGGCTGCGCACGCGATGGAGCGACCGGAAGCTCGGGAAGAAGAAGTACTCGTGTTCGACCTTCATGCTGTATCTCGGCATCGAAGGGTCGATCGACCTGCAGCACCACACGGTGCTGCTGGCCGAGGACTACGCGACCAACCTGCACGAGATCGAATCGGGCGACGCGCCGCCGCTCGCGCCGTCGCTGTACGTGCAGAACGCGTCGCGTACCGACCCGACGCTGGCGCCGGCGGGACACAGCGCGCTGTACGTGCTGGTGCCGGTGGGCAACCTCGATCGCGCGGTCGACTGGTCCGCGGAACGCGCGCGTTATCGCGCACTCGTGATCCGCCGTCTCGAGACGCTCGGGGTCCACGACCTCGAGGCGCGGATCCGCGAGGAGAAGGTCGTCACGCCGGACGACTGGGCGCGCGACCTGTCGATCTTCCGCGGCGCGACCTTCAACCTCGCGCACAGCCTCGACCAGATGCTGTGCTGGCGTCCGCAGAACCGCTTCGAGGAGCTCGATCGCCTCTACCTGGCCGGCGGCGGCACGCATCCGGGCAGCGGCCTGCCGGTGATCTTCGAAGGCGCGCGCATCACCGCACGACTGATCGCCGAGGACCTCGGGTTGAACGCCGCGGAGAAGCCGGACGCGCTCGACTTCTCGGCGGCCGACCAGCCGGTGGCCGGATGACGACGACCCGTACGCCGGATCGCGACGAACTCCCCGTCGGCGTCGTCGGCGGCGGTCTCGCGGGCCTCTCGGCGGCGGTCACGCTCGCGGGCCGCGGCCATCGCGTGGTGCTGTTCGAAGCCAACCCGTGGCTCGGCGGCAAGGCGGCCGTGTTCGAGCAGGACGGCTGGCGCTTCGACATGGGCCCGACCATCCTGACGTTGCCGAAGGTGCTCGAGAAGGTCTTCGCCGAGGCCGGTCGCGACCTCCATCGCGAGCTGACGCTGCTGCCGCTCGATCCGCAGTGGCGCTGCTTCTTCGACGACGGCTCGGTCATCGACCTCGTGTCCGACATCGACGAGATGGCCCGCCGCATCGACGTCTTCGCACCGGGTGGCGGCGACGTCGCCGGTTACCGAGACTACATCGCGGTGGCAGAACGGCTGCACGGGATCTCGGAGCGTTTCTTCTTCTGGAAGAGCGTCGCCGGCGTGCGCGACACCTTCGACCTGAAGAGCAACATGACGTGGGCCACGCTATCGGACCTGATGGCGTTGCGGATGGGCCGCAGCTTCGGCGGCGTCGTGCGCAACCACGTGTCGGACCCGCGGCTCGCGCAGATGATCGACCACTTCGCGCAGTACGTCGGCTCCGATCCCTTCCGGTCGCCCGCGGTGCTGGCCGGCATCGCGCACATGCAGACCCGCGACGGCGTCTGGTACCCCGAAGGCGGGACCGGGGCCGTGCCGAAGGCGCTCGCGCGGGTCGCGTCCGAACTCGGTGTCGAGCTGCGGACGTCGACGCCGGTGTCGCGCATCGAGAGCGCATCGGGTCGCGTGTCGGCCGTCGTCACCGCGTCGGGCGAACGCGTTGCGGTCAAGGCGGTGGTCTCCAACATGGACGCGGTCCGGACCTACGGCGAGCTGCTCGAACCGGCGCATCGCCGAAGGCTCGCGAAGTCGCATGCGCTCGAGCCCGCGTGCTCCGGCGTCGTGTTCTATCTCGGCCTCGATCGCGCCTATCCGCACCTCGCCCACCACGACTTCGTCTTCTCGCGCGACGCGCACGAGGAGTTCGACTTCATCTATCGACGCGGCGAACCGGCGCCCGACCCGACCTGCTATCTCGCGGCGCCGGCGCGCACCGAGCCCGGCGTCGCACCCGACGGCGGCGAGGCCTTGTACATCCTCGTCCATGCGCCGTATCTGCGGCCGCATCACGACTGGAAGGCGATGCTGCCGGCTTATCGCAAAGTCATTTTCGACAAGCTGGCGCGCTGCGCCGGGCTGACCGACCTCGAGCAGCGCATCCGGGTCGAACACCACCTGACGCCGCAGGACATCCACGATCGCTATCGCGTGCTGAACGGCGCGATCTACGGACTCGCGAGCCACGGCCGCTTCACCGGCGCGTTCAAGCCCGGCAACCGGCGTCGCGACCTGCCCGGCCTCTATCTGGCCGGCGGCGCGGCACATCCCGGACCGGGCATGCCGATGGTGCTGATGTCGGGATGGATCGCGGCCGACGCGCTCGACCGGGACCATGAGTCGATCGCCGCCTGAGCCGACGCCCGAGGCGCTGCGCTCGGCCACCTGGCTGCGCTTCTTCCGCATCGTGCTGCGGCGGCGGCTGCAACGGTCGTTCCACGCGGTGCGTCTCGCGGCGCCCGGCGTGCCGGACGTCTCGGACGCGTTGCCGCTGATCGTCTATCTCAACCATGCATCGTGGTGGGACGGCGCGCTCGTGCCGATCGTGCTCGACCTGCTGTTCCCGGCGCGACGCGTGTTCGGCCCGATCGACGCGGACGCGTTGCGACGCTATCGCTTCATGCGCCGCCTCGGCTACTTCGGCGTCGAGCGCGATTCGTACGCGGGCGCCGCGAACTTCCTGCGCGTCGGGCGGCGTCTGCTAGCCGAGCGCGATACGCTCTTCTGCCTCACGCCCGAAGGCGGCTTCACGGACCCCCGGGTGCGGCCTGTCCGCTTGCTGCCGGGACTCGCGAGCCTGATCGCCGCCGTGCCGCGCGCGACGGTGCTGCCGATGGCGCTCGAGTATCCGTTCTGGACCGAGAGCACGCCCGAGGCGTTGATCGCCTTCGGCGACGCCACGGTGATGGGTCGCGCGACGCCGCTCGCGGCGAAGGACCTGCAGGCGCGGCTCGAAGACGACCTGTCGCGCACGATGGACCGCCTGGCCCGCGACGCGACGACGCACGACCCCGAGCGCTTCGACGAATTGTTCGTCGGCAGTGCCGGGGTCGGCGGCGTCTACGATCTCGGTCGCCGCATGCGGTCGTGGTCGCGCGGCCGGCGCTTCGACGCGAGCCACTTGCCGCGGCGCCCGGCCGACGAGCGCTGACATGGTCGCCGTCGCCTGGATCTCCGCGGCGCTCGCGCTGCTGCCGCTGGCGATGGCGCTCGCCAACCTGCGATGGTTCACGCGGCCGCGCAGGTTGCCGCCGCGCGGGACCGGCGTGTCGATCCTGATCCCCGCACGCAACGAGGCGGATGCGATCGAGCGTTCGGTCCGTGCGGCGCTCGCCAGCACCGACGCGGCGATCGAAGTCGTGGTGCTCGACGACGACTCGAGCGACGAGACCGCGGCCATCGTCGCGCGCCTCGCGGCCGACGACGATCGCGTGACGCTGATGCGCGGACCCGCGCTCGAGAGCGGCTGGGCCGGCAAGCAGCGGGCGTGCTGGCTGATGAGCGCCCGTGCACGCTTCGACGTGCTGATGTTCGTCGATGTCGACGTTGAGCTCGAGCCGCGCGCGGCCGCGCTGGCCGCGGGTCATCTGCTCGCCGATCCGGGGCTCGGCATGGTCAGCGGCTTCCCGCGCGAGCTGACGCTCGGCTTCGCGGAGCGGCTCGTGATCCCGTGGATCCACGTGCTGCTGCTCGGCTACCTGCCGATGCGCCGCATGCGTCGCTCGTCGGCGCCCGCGTATGCCGCGGCCTGCGGCCAGTGGATCGTCGCGCGACGCGCGGCCTATCGCGAGGTCGGCGGCCATGCCGCGTCGCCGCTGTCGCGCCACGACGGCACCAGCCTGCCGCGCACCTTCCGCTCGCGGGGCTGGAGGACCGACCTCTTCGACGGGAGCGAGCTCGCGCGCTGCCGCATGTACGACCGCTTCGCCGCGGTGTGGCGCGGCTTCGCGAAGAACCCCGGCGAAGGCATGACGACGTGGCGGGCGTTGCCGGTGTGGACCGCGCTGATCGGTCTCGGCCACGTGCTGCCGCTGCCGTTGCTGGTGGCGGGGTTCGTCGCGACCTGGCCCGAGCTTGCGATCGCCGGTGCCATCGGCACCGCGGCCAATCTCGCCTTGCGACTGCTCCTCTGCGCCCGTCTCGGGCAGTCGCTCGTCGGCGCGGCGCTGCATCCGGTCGGCGCGGCGACGATGCTCGCGAACCAGTGGACGTCGCTGGTGCGCGATCGCTTCGGACGGCCGAGCGAGTGGCGCGGCCGGCGCTACCTGGGATCGCGCTCGGCGTGACCCGGACGTCGCCGGTGGTGCACGATGCGGCGATGGACCCGACCCCGCGAACGAGCCCGATGCGCGCCGTCCTCGAACTGCAGAGGAAGGCCTTCGACGTCGAACGCGCGCCGTCGCTGGCCGCGCGGCTCGACCGCCTGGCCCGCGTGCGTGCGATGACCGACGAGCTCGCCGGCGAGATGGCCGACGCGATCTCCGCGGACTTCGGCCATCGCTCGCGTCACGTCACGTTGCTGGCCGACACGATGGTGGTGCGGAACGCGGTCGACCACGCGCGCAGGCGCCTGCGCGGATGGATGAAGACCCGTCGCGTGGCGACGCCGCTGTCGCTGCAGCCAGGTCGCAGTCGCATCACCGCGCAGCCGCTCGGCGTCGTCGGCATCGTCGCTCCGTGGAACTATCCGTACCAGCTGTCGATGGGGCCGGCGGTGTCGGCGCTCGCGGCGGGCAACCGCGTGATGATCAAGCCGTCCGAGACCACGCCGCGCTTCTCGGCGCTGCTCGAGGAGGCCGTCGCGTCGCGCTTCGCAACCGACGAGATGGCGGTGCTGCCCGGCGACGCGGCGCTCGCGCGCGAGTTCGTCTCGTTGCCGTTCGACCACCTGCTGTTCACCGGATCGACGCGCGTCGGACGCGAGGTCGCGATCGCGGCCGCGGCCAACCTGGTGCCCGTCACGCTCGAGCTCGGCGGCAAGTCGCCGGCGCTCCTGGCCGCCGACTGCGATCTCGACACGACGGTCGCGCGCCTGATGGCCGGCAAGCTCTTCAACGGCGGCCAGACCTGCATCGCGCCCGACTACCTGCTCGTCCACGAGAGCCTCGTCGATCGTCTGTCGGTCGCGATGCGCGAGCGGACCGCGATGCTGTACCCGACCATCGCCGGCAACCCGGACTATTCGAGCATCGTCGACGCGCGGCATCTCGAACGATTGACGGGGCTGCTCGACGATGCGCGCTCGCGCGGGGCGCGGGTCGTGCCGCTGCATG
>CALMOR010000225.1:29675-43641 GCA_937872165.1 uncultured Burkholderiales bacterium
ACCGTCGCACGCGACGGGCGGCTGCCCCCGTTCGCGCTCTTCGACGTCGACGACGCGATGAAGGTGATGCGGGAGGAGGTGTTCGGCCCGCTGCTGCCGGTCGTCGCCTATCGCACGCTCGACGAGGCCATCGCCTACGTCAATGCACGCGCGCGACCGCTCGCGCTGTACTGGTTCGGGCGCAGCGCGAGCGAGCGCGACGCGGTGCTCGCCCGGACCGTGTCGGGCGGCGTGACGATCAACGACTGCCTCTTCCACGTCGCGCAGGAGGCCCTGCCGTTCGGCGGGGTCGGCGCGAGCGGCCACGGGCGCTACCACGGCGAGCACGGCTTCGGGACCTTCAGCCAGGACAAGCCTGTCTTCGTGCAGTCGCGCTGGACGGGAACGGGGATGATGGCGCCGCCGTACGGGACCACCTTCGCTCGGCTCGCGAAGTGGCTGGGGATCGAGACCTGAGCGGCGGACGCGGCAGGGCGCCGACGACGTTCGGGCAGGTCGGGGGCGCGCAGGACTCGCCTGCCGCAGGCGCGCGACGCGTGCGGCCTCAAGGTGGGCCCGGTTCGGCCGATAGGCATGGAGTAGCGCTCACGCCATCGGAGAACCGCATGCCGCACGAAACGACCAAGTACCGCCTTCTGACCCGCAGCGACATGGACGGCCTGGTCTGCGCGGTGCTGCTGAAGGAGATGGACATGCTGGGCGAGATCGTCTTCGTCCATCCGAAGGACATGCAGGACGGCAAGGTCGCCGTGACCGGCAACGACATCATCACCAACCTGCCGTACGTGCCCGGCTGCGGCCTCTGCTTCGACCACCATGCCAGCGAGGCCGTGCGCAACAGCGGCAGGCCGACGCCCAATTACATCCTCATGCCCCACGCCAAGTCGGCGGCCCGGGTGGTCTACGACCACTTCGGCGGCAGCGCGCGCTTTCCGCGGGTCAGTACCGAGATGATGGAAGCGGTGGACAAGGCCGACTCGGCCGGCTTCGACATCGACGACGTGCTCGACCCGAAGGGATGGGAGCTGCTGTCCTTCCTGATGGACGCGCGTACCGGTCTCGGCCGCTTCCACACGTTCCGCGTCAGCAACTACCGGTTGATGATGACGCTGATCGACTGCTGCCGGGACATGAGCATCGAACGCATCCTCGAACTGCCCGACGTGAAGGAGCGCGTGGACCTGTTCTTCGCGCAGCACGAGCTGTTCCGTGCGCAGATCCGGCGCGTCGCCGAAGTCCACGACAACCTCGTGGTGCTCGACCTGCGGCAGGAGGCGACCATCCATGCCGGCAACCGCTTCGTCGTGTACGCCATGTACCCGCAGTGCGACATCAGCCTCCACGTCCTGTGGGGCCGCGAGAAGCTCAACACGGTCTACACGGTCGGCAAGTCGATCTTCGATCGCGGCTGTCCGGTGGACGTGGGCACGCTGATGCTCGGCCATGGTGGAGGCGGCCACCACGCGGCCGGGACGTGCCAGGGGTCGAACGAAGGCGCCGACGCGATGAAGGCGGAGCTGATCGGGGAGATCGTCAGGCTGTCGCACGAAGAGGCGACCCCCGCTTGAGGCGGACCCGCGCCGCGGACCGGCGTCCTACGCGAGCTTGATCGACGCCACGCCCGCCAGGATGATGCCGGCGGCCACCGGGCGACTCCAGCCGAGCCGCTCCTTCAGGACGAGGGCCGAGATGGCGGTGCCGAAGACGATCGCCGTCTCGCGCAGCGCGGCGACCGTGGCGACGGGAGCCCGGGTCATCGCCCACAGCACGAGGACGTAGGCGCCGAGCGTGCACGCGCCACCGATCAGGCCGAAGTACCAGCGCCGCGCGAAGTGGTCGATCAGTTCGGCCCGTCGCCGCAGCAGCGGCCAGCAGAGGATCGCGGGAGCCGTCAGCAGGAACATCCACATCGTATATGCGACCGGCTCGCCGGACAGTCGCACGCCATGGCCGTCGACCAGCGTGTAGGCGGCGATCGCGAACGCGTTGACGAGGGCGAGGCGGACCGTGCGGACGGACCGCCCGTCCGCCCGCCGGTCCGTCCACAGCATGCCGAGGATGCCACCGCAGATCAGGACGATGCCGGTCCAGGCACCGGGGCCCAGTCGCTCTCCGATCAACGGCCCGGTCGCGAGCGCGACCAGGAGCGGCGGCGTGCCCCGCATCAGCGGATAGGCCTGGCTCATCTCGCCGCTGCGGTACGACGCACCCGTCAGCACGAAATAGGCGACGTGGAGGCCTACCGACGCGATGAGATAGATCCGGCTTTCCGGACCGGGCAGCGGAAGGAACGGCACCACCGGCAGCGACAGTACCGCGGCGCCGCTCGTGACCAGCACGATGTCGAGGAACTGGTCCGGACCGGACTTCACGTCGGCATTCCAGCTGGCATGCAGCAAGGCCGCGAAGAGGACGAGCAGCAGCACGGTGACGGACAACGGCGGGCCCTCCTGAGGCCTCGATTCGGCATCGGACGCGCGGTGCCGGTCGTGCGCCCGGCTCGACGCTTCCCGTCGAGCCGAGGACGAGCGACGGACGAGGAGCGGTCAGTACCCTTCCGCTAGCGTCCGCAGATGCTCGTAGTTCCGACGAAACAGCGCGACTGCCGCCTCCGTCCCGATGCGGGCCACGTCTTCCTCGACCCAGCCCTGCTGGTAACGGAACGGCTTCGCGGCCTGCTCGGCGATCAAGGCCTTCCCGAGGTCGGGACCGGTGGCGAGGTGGATCGAGCCGTCGAGATGGACGTGGCCGACTTCCTCTTCGCCCAGATAGAAGTCGACGCCGTCCGGCCGCGACCGATCCGACAGGTCCCAATGGACCGTCGCGGCGATACCCGGCCAGCCGGATACCGCGTCGACGACGACGCGCAACGGACCATCGAGCGCGGGCGGCGGTCCGATGGGCCCCTTCTCGGAGCGGGGCAACGTGCTTCTCGATTCGATGTCCATGATTCCACTCCTTGCGATGGGCGACCTCGCTCGAAGACTCGTCGACGGCGATCACCGGCGATGGCCCGCGACCGACCTCAGAGCACGCGGCCGAGCGAACGACGACACGACCTTCATGATCCTTCGTCGTGCGCCCTTCGGCCATCGGAGGTCGTAGTAGCCGAGCGACCGCTCTCGCTATCGCACGTCTGGCCGGATCATGTCGGCGATCGCCTGCGGGCACGAAGGTCATGCCGGTGATCAGGTGGGGCCGGTCGATCGCACCGTCGCGACCGATGCGCTCGCAGGGATCGACCGGGCCCGGCGACGCGGCCCCTCGCGGTCGACGCCGCATCAACGCAGGTTGCCGGTATGCCCCAGCGAGTAGCGGCCCGGCTGCGGCCAGACCGTGAGGCCGTGCGGCTCGCGTCCCACCGCGACCTGCGCGACCGCCCCGCTGGTCGTGTCGAAGCGATAGACGACGTCGTCGTAGCGACCCGACAGCCACAGGAAGCGGCCGTCGGCGCTGACGTTGCCCATGTCGGGACTGCCGCCGCCGGGGACCGGCCAGCGCGCGACGACCTTCTCGGTCGCGAAGTCGACGACGGTGACGTCGCCCGCGCCGTGGCGGCTGCCGTGGATCAGGTGCGAGCCGCGATCGGCGACGTACAGCCGCTTGCCGTCGCGGCTCGGATAGATGCCGTGCGTGCCGACGCCGGTCGGGATGAAGCCCACTTCCGTGAACGCCGCGCTGTCGATGACGTGCAGGCCGTCGGCGGCCATGTCGGCCACGTAGAAGCGGCGGCCGTCCGGCGAGCTCTTGATGTCCTGCGGCATGCCCTTCCGCGTCGAGCAGATCTCGGTGGCCGGACCGTCCAGCGTCTGCGGCGCTGCCTTGAAGCGCGTCTTCGGCATCGTCAGCTTGAGATAGCCGACGACCTCGCGTTTGACGAAGTCGATCTTCGCGAGGCTGCCGTCGAACTCGCACGTGAAGATCGCGAAGCGGCCGTCGATGGAGAACTCGCCGTGATTGATGCCGCCGCAGCGCGGCGCGTCGATCGAATACTGCAAAGCCATCGTGTGGGGATCGCGCAGGTCGAGACGATGTCGAGCCTCGGCGACGATGATCGCCGACTTGCCGTCCGGCGTGAAATAGATGTTGTACGGATCGTCGACCGCGACCGGTGCGCCCGGCTTGCCGGTGCGCGGATCGATCGGCGTCAGGCTGCCGTCGTTGCGACGCTCCGCGTTGTTCGCGACCCACAACGTGCGCAGGTCCCACGACGGGACGACGTGCTGCGGCCCGGTGCCGACCGGGAAGCGGTCGACGACCTTCATCTCGATCGGGTCGATCACGTAGACATCGTCGGAGCGCAGGTTCGGCACGTAGATGCGCTCGAGGTCGCCGCGCACGGCCGGGCTCATCTGCGCGATCGCATGGGTCTCGCTGTAGAGGTCGTTCGCGTTCACGACTGGCGGCATCCCCGGCAACGACGCGGCGGGCGCGACGTCGGCGCCGAGCCCGTCGCGCGCGACGATCGCGAACGCGAAAGCGGCCGCGACGAGGCCGAGGAGAAAGGACTGCCGGGACGAAACCTTGATCATGGTCAGCGAAGTCGAGGGGAGGAAGAGGGTGCGCTCTGGGTCGAGGATGCCGTGATCGCACGGATCGCCGCGACGGACGACCGGACGATCTGCGCGACGCCGATCTCGCCGAGCGCGGCACCGGCGCGGCGCGGGTCGCCGGCCACGCCGGGATAGCGCGTCGCGGGATCGGCGAGGACCTCGGCGCGCACCAGCGACGGATCGACCGCGAGCGCCAGCGACGTATCGGCGAGACCCGCGTGCGTGCCGATCTCCGCGCGCCCGTAGCCACGGCGCATCAGTTCATCGGCATAGGGATCCTGGGCGACATCGTAGTACACGGCGAGTGCCTCGACGCGGCACGACGGGTCGCTCCGCCATTCCCGCTGCAGCCTCTCCGCGACCCTTGCCTCGCTCTTCTGATAGCCGCCGTGGTCGCCGACGAAGAAGACGTA
Source organism: uncultured Burkholderiales bacterium (assembly GCA_937872165.1). Classification (GTDB taxonomy): domain Bacteria; phylum Pseudomonadota; class Gammaproteobacteria; order Burkholderiales; family Burkholderiaceae_D; genus CAHJXF01. The sequence goes on from CALMOR010000225.1 coordinate 34,642, forward strand.
GCGGAAGCCGTGCTGCTTCAGGCTGCGTGCGGCACCTTCGAGGATCGCGTCGAACGCCGCGTCCGGCACCGAGATCGTCCCGCTCCAGCGCATGTGCCCGGCCGGCGGCCGGATCGATCCTTCGGGCACGTACGCGATGACGGGCGCGACGATCGCGTCGCCGAGTCGCGCCGCGATGCGTCCGGCCAGGATCCGCACGCGCACGTTGTGCTTGCCGAGCGTCATGTGCGGGCCGTTCTGCTCGGTGCCGCCGATGGGGACCAGCGCGACCGTCGCGCCGGCGGCGATGCGGTGCGCGAGTTCCGGCGACGTGAGGTCCTCCAGATACACGCTGGCGGCCGTCGTCGCGCACGGCGCGAGACAGAGCACCACGACGATCGCGCGGACGAGAAAGCGCATCGCGCGACACCTCGCTCGTCGAGCGGCGGCGGCGCATGGGCCGCCCGATCCGCGACATCGGCCCTCGCTCATCGGTTTCCTCCCACGTCCACCCCCTCGGCACCTGCCAGTCTCGCCAGGCGCTCCGGGTCGACCCTGATCGCCGCGTGAAGCGATCCCGCGGCCGGCAGCACCTCGGCGTACCGCCGCAGCGCGACCTCCGCGAACACCCGCAACGGCGCGGGCAAGCCGAACGGACACACGCCGCCCACCGGATGGCTCGTCCACGCTTCGACCTCGTCGGCAACCAGCATCTTCGCCTTCACGCCGAAGCGGGCCTTGTACTTGGCATTGTCGATGCGGGCGTCGCCGCCGAGGACCAGCAGCACGACCTCGTCGCGCACCCACAGCGCGAGCGTCTTGGCGATCTGGCCGGTCGCGAGGCCGTGCGCGGCCGCGGCGAGCGCGACCGTGGCCGTGCTCGTCCCGACATCGACGATGCGCAGGTCCGGCGCGTGCTCGACGAGGAAGGCCGCGACCGACTGACGGCTCATGCGCTGCGGCGAGCCTCCCGGTCGCTCAGGCCTTCAACAGCTTCTCGATGTCCTTCTTCATCGCATCGGGACGCGTCGTCGGCGCGTATCGATCGACGACCCTGCCGTCGCGGCCGACGAGGAATTTCGTGAAGTTCCACTTGATGTCCTTGGTGCCGAGAAGACCGGGCGCCGCGCTCTTGAGGTACTGGAAGAGCGGATGGGCGCCGTCGCCGTTGACGTCGACCTTCTCGAACATCGGGAAGGTCACGCCGAAGTTCTTCTCGCAGAACTGCGCGATGTCGTCGCTGCCGCCGGGCTCCTGCCCGCCGAACTGGTTGCACGGGAAGGCGAGCACCTCGAAACCCCGGTCGCGATATTTCTCGTAGACCTCTTCGAGCCCCTGGTACTGCGGCGTGAACCCGCACTGGCTCGCGGTGTTGACGATCAGCAGCACCTTGCCCTTCGTCGCCGCGAGGTCGGCCTGCTCGCCACCGAGCGAGGTTGCCGAAAAATCGTAGATGCTCGTCGTGCCGTCCGTCGTCATGGCGTCCTCCCGAAGACGGGAGCATAGCGGACGCGAAAACGGGACGCGGAGCGGGCGACGGGGCGCGGCGACCTCAGACCAGCCCGAGATGCTCGATGCCCTTGGTCAGGTCCGCCGCGCGGGCGTTCTTGCTGTGCAGCTTGATCGCCAGTCGCAGGTCGTTGACCGAGTCGGCGTTGCGCAGCGCGTCCTCGTACGAGATGCGGTCGGACTCGAAGAGGTCGAACAGCGCCTGGTCGAAGGTCTGCATGCCGAGCTCGCGGGAGCGCTTCATGATCTCCTTGATCTCGTGCACCTCGCCCTTGAAGATCAGGTCGGAGATGAGCGGCGAGTTCAGCATGATCTCCACCGCCGGCACGCGACCCTTGGTGTCCTTCAGCGGGATCAGTCGCTGCGAGATCATGCCCTTCAGGTTGAGCGACAGGTCCATCAGCAGCTGCGCGCGCCGTTCCTCGGGGAAGAAGTTGATGATGCGGTCGAGCGCCTGGTTGGAACTGTTGGCGTGCAGCGTGGCCAGGCAGAGGTGGCCGGTCTCGGCGAACGCGATCGCGTGCTCCATCGTCTCGCGTTCGCGGATCTCGCCGATGAGGATGACGTCGGGCGCCTGGCGTAGCGTGTTCTTCAGCGCCGAAAACCAGTCGGCCGTGTCGACGCCCACCTCGCGCTGCGTGACGATGCAGTTGCGATGCGGATGCACGTACTCGACCGGGTCCTCGACCGTGACGATGTGACCGTAGCTGTTCTCGTTGCGATGCCCGATCAGCGCGGCGAGCGTGGTCGACTTGCCCGACCCGGTCGCGCCGACCATGATCAGCAGCCCGCGCTTGGTCATCACGACATCCTTCAGCACGTTGGGGATGCCGAGCTCCTCCACCGTCGGGATGCGCGTCGTGATGGTCCGCAGCACGAGACCGATGCGCCCCTGCTGCACGAACGCGTTGACGCGGAAGCGGCCGATGCCGGCGGGGCTGATCGCGAAGTTGCACTCCTTCGTCGCCTCGAACTCGGACGCCTGCTTGTCGTTCATGATCGCGCGCGCCAGCTCGGACGTGTGCTGCGAGGTCATCGCCTGGTTCGATACCGGCGTGACCTTGCCGTCGATCTTGAAGGCCGGCGGGAATTCGGCCGTGATGAACAGGTCCGACCCCTTCTTGCTGAGCATGAGGCGCAGCAGGTCGTACATGAATTTGGTGGCCTGTTCGCGTTCCATGGATGCTCTCGACTCCGATCCGTTGTGTTGCGTCGGCCGCTCGTGGACCGGGATTGACGATGTGCGCTGCGGACGTCGCCGCGTCAGACCGGGAAGCTGTCCTTGTTGGCAGCGAAATATCTCGCCTCGAGCGGGTTGACGACGTTGCGACGAACCAGCTCGATCAGGTTCTGGTCGAGGGTCTGCATGCCGACGTTCTGACCGGTCTGGATGGCCGAGTACATCTGGGCGATCTTGTTCTCGCGGATCAGGTTCCGGATGGCCGGGGTGCCGATCATGATCTCGTGCGCGGCGACGCGGCCGCTGCCGTCCTTGGTCTTCAGCAGCGTCTGCGAGATGACGGCGCGCAGCGACTCCGACAGCATCGTGCGGACCATCTCCTTCTCGGCCGCCGGGAACACGTCGACGATGCGGTCGATGGTCTTCGCGGCCGAACTGGTGTGCAGCGTGCCGAACACCAGATGCCCGGTCTCGGCGGCGGTCAGCGCGAGGCGGATGGTCTCGAGGTCGCGCAGCTCGCCGACCAGCACCACGTCGGGGTCTTCGCGGAGCGCGCTGCGCAGCGCGTTGTTGAAGCTCAGCGTGTGCGGGCCGACCTCGCGCTGGTTGATCAGGCACTTCTTCGACTCGTGCTCGAACTCGATCGGGTCCTCGACCGTGAGGATGTGGCCGTACTCGTTGTCGTTGATGTGGTTCACCATCGCGGCCAGCGTCGTCGACTTGCCCGAGCCGGTCGGGCCGGTCACGAGCACGATGCCGCGCGGCTGGTTGGAGATCTCCGCGAAAATCTTCGGCGCGTTGAGCTCTTCGAGCGTCTGGACCTTCGACGGGATGGTCCGCATGACGGCGCCCGCGCCGCGGTTCTGCACGAACGCGTTGACGCGGAAGCGCGCGAGGCCGGGAATCGCGAACGAGAAGTCGCACTCGAGGTTCTCCTCGTAGAACTTGCGCTGCCCGTCGTTCATGATGTCGTAGATCATGCCGTGGACGTCCTTGTGCTCCATCGGCGGCAGGTTGATGCGACGCACGTCGCCGTGCACCCGGATCATCGGGGGCAGGCCGGCGGAGAGATGCAGGTCCGACGCCTTGTTCTTGACGACGAAGGCGAGCAGTTCGGAGATGTCCATCGAAGGTCCTCAAGGCCTCGGCTCGATGCGCCGGGGCAGGGTGGTGGCAATGCTCGCGCGGGTCATGCGCCCCGCTTCGCCCGGTGACCGCATGTTATGTTGGCGCCCGCCGCGAACACGATGCGATGCGATGCGCGCTCCGCGCCGGTACCGATCAGTCCCTTATCGACGCAGCGTGCCAAACCTGAAGCACTGCGCTGAAGCACTGCGCCGAGTCCTGCGCTCGCTTCGGTCCCGAGGCAGTGGCGGGAGCGCGGCCGACGCGCGGTCGACGAAGTCGGGCAACGGGTGAGCGGTCTACCGACGAGGCTGTGAGCGCCGACGATTATGTCCCTGACGTCAGACAACCTGCAAGGCGTGCGGCGACGCATCCGGAGCGCTGTGGAAGCAGCGCAACGAGGGATCGCATCGGTCGAACTCATCGCCGTCACCAAGACTTTTCCCGCGACCGCGGTGCTCGAAGCGCTCGCGGACGGACAGCGTGCCTTCGGCGAGAACTACGTGCAGGAGGCGATCGAGAAGATGGCGGCGGTGGAGTCGCGCCGCGCGACGCGCGGGACGACCGCGCCCGAGTGGCACTTCATCGGTCCGATCCAGAGCAACAAGACGCGCGCGATCGCCACGCACTTCGACTGGGTCCACGGCGTCGATCGGCCGAAGATCGCGGAGCGCCTGTCCGCACAGCGCGAGACCGGACGCGGCGACCTGAACGTGCTGATCGAGGTCAACCTGGACGGCGAGGCGAGCAAGAGCGGCGTCGCCCCGGACGAGGTCGCCGCGCTCGGGCGGACCATCGTCGCGTTGCCGCGACTGCGGCTGCGCGGACTGATGGCGGTGCCCGCCGCCCGCGCCGACCCGCCATCGCAACGGGCGGTGTTCGCCGCCTTGCGCCACGTCGCGGAGCGGCTTCGGGGCGAGGGACTGCCGTGCGAGCATCTGTCGATGGGCATGTCGGGCGACTTCGAGTCCGCCATCCTCGAAGGCGCCACCATGGTCCGCATCGGCAGCGCCATCTTCGGCACGCGGTCCGCAAGGGAAGAACGGGAGACGACCACATGAACATCGGATTCATCGGCGGCGGGAACATGGCTCAGGCCCTGATGGGCGGCCTCGCCGCGCGACATGCCGACACGACCTTCGTCGTCGTCGAGCCGCATGCGCCGACGCGCGCGATCGTGTCGCGCTTCATCCACGGCGCAGTCCTTCGCGACGTGCCTTCCGCCGATCTCGGAGGCTGCGAGGCCGTCGTCATCGCCGTCAAGCCGCAGCACTTCCACGAGGCGGCCACGAGCATCGCGCGCTGGGTCGGCGGGTCGCTCGTGGTCAGCATCGCCGCGGGTATCCGCACGGGCGAGATCGCCCGCTGGCTGGCGGTCGACGGCGTGGCGCCGTGGATCGTGCGCGCGATGCCGAACACGCCGGCGTTGATCGGCGAAGGCATCACCGGTCTCTTCGCGATGCCGTCGGTCGACGAGGCCGGCAGGACGCTCGCCGAGCGATTGCTCGCGTCCGTCGGACAGACGCTGTGGGTCGACGACGAGGCGCGGCTCGACGGCGTCACGGCCGTCTCGGGCAGCGGGCCCGCATACGTCTTCTCGTTCATCGAGGCGCTCGAGCAGGGCGGCATCGAGCTCGGGCTGTCGGCCGACGACGCGCGACGGCTCGCGGTCGCGACCTTCGTCGGCGCGAGCAAGCTCGCGTCCGCATCGGAGGAGCCGATCGCGGTGCTCCGCGAACGCGTCACGTCGAAGGGCGGCACCACGCACGCGGCGTTGACGCAGATGAGCGAGAGCGGTTGCCACGCGGCCATCGTCAAGGCCATCCACGCGGCGGCGAAGCGCTCGGCGGAGATGGGCGACGAGTTCGGGAGCGCGACCTGACCGGTCAGCCGGCCGGCATCTTCAGCGCGCGGGCCACGACCAGCATCGGATAGCGGTCGTCGACATGGTCGAGCTCCTCGCTCGACAGGTCCTCGCACGCGAGACCCTGCAGGAACCCGATCGACGCGAGCACGTTGCCGTGACCTTCGACCTCGACGTCGTCGAAGACCGCACCGAGCAGCCGTGTCACCGACTGCGGCGTGAAGCGCCAGTGCTCGCCCCAGCGGTCGCGATCGTAAGGGCTGATCTGGCTGATGCCGGGCGCGCTCAGCAGCAGCACGCCGCCCGGCTTGAGGATGCGATGCATCGTCGCGACCGCTCGCGGCAGGTCGAACACGTACTGCAGGGTTTGCGTGCAGATGAAGCAGTCGAAGGCGTCGCTCGGGAGCGCTTGCCCGTCAGCGAGGTCGGCGACCAGCGTCGTGTGCGGCTGGCCGCCGTCGACGTGCAGCACGTCGCTCTTCGAGACCCTTCGACCTCCGTAACGCTGCGTGTACGCCGGCTCGGCCACTTCGAGGACGCGGCCGCAGACGTCCGACGAATGCCGTTCGAGGAAGCGCTCGATGTAGTGGCGATCGATCGGCTTGCCGCGGCCGCCGCCGAAGCCGGCGTCGATCGGCGAGAGCCGGCGCAGGTCGCCGAGGTCGATGGAGGAAGGGAACATTCGGTCGCGTCGCGTCGGGAGTCGTCCTCCACCAGCAACTCGCGGGCCCGCGGGCCGCGGCTCACGCCGATCCGTGGGCGACGAGCCGATCGACGAACAGACCGGCAAAGATTGCCGCCCCGAACCAGTTGTTGTGCAGGAAGGCCTTGAAGCATCCGGCGCGGCTGCGGGTCCGGATGAGACCGTAGTGGTATCCCGCGATCGACGCGCCCGCGGCGAGGCCGACGAACCAGGCGACGCCGAGCGACGCCATCGCGCCCGCCAGCGCCAGCAGCGCGAGCGTGCCCGCGTAGCAGAGCATCACGGCCAGCACGTCGAGGCTGCCGAAGGTGATCGCCGCGGTGCGGATGCCGATCCGCAGGTCGTCGTCGCGGTCGACCATCGCGTACTCGGTGTCGTACGCGACCGCCCACGCGACGTTGGCCGCGAGCAGGACCCACCCCACGGCCGGCACGCGACCGTCGATGGCCGCGAACGCCATCGGGATGCCGAAGCCGAACGCGATGCCGAGGTAGGCCTGCGGCAACGCGAAGAAGCGCTTCGTGAACGGATAGCTCGCGGCGACGAAGGCCGCAACCACCGACAGCGCGAGCGTCAACCCGTTCAGCGGGAGGATCAGCAGCAACGCCAGCAACGCGAGGACCGCCGCCACCGTCAGCGCCTCCCATCCCGCGATGCGTCCGCTGGTCAGCGGCCGCTCCGCGGTGCGCGCGACGTGGCGGTCGAAGTCGCGGTCGGCCCAGTCGTTGACGGCGCAGCCGGACGAACGCATCAGCACCGTACCGACCACGAACACGATCAGCACGTAGGGCGCCGGCCGGCCGTCGGATGCGATCCAGATCGCCCACAGCGTGGGCCACAGCAGCAGCAGGATGCCGATCGGCTTGTCGAGACGGACCAGGCGCGCGTACAGCTTCAGCCGGTCGCTCACGTCGCCGCGCCCGATGAGGGGATCACTTCAGCCGACCGCGCAACATCCACGCGGTCCTCTCGTGGATCTGCAGGCGCTGCGTCAGCATGTCGGCGCCCGACTCGTCGCCGGCCTCGTCCGCTGCCTCGAACGCGCGCGCGGTGCGCGTCACGGCTTCGTGACCCTTCACCAGGTGGCCCACCATCTCCATCGCCGCCGGCACGCTCTCGACCTCGTCGATCGACGACAGTCGCGTCGACTTGCCGTCGGTTCCGGGCGCCGGGAAGCCGAGCGAGCGGATGCGTCCGGCGATCGTGTCGACCGCCGGCCACCGCTCGTTGTACTGCGTCTCGAACATCAGGTGGGGCGTGTTGAACATCGGGCCTTCGACGTTCCAGTGGAAGTTGTGGGTCTGCAGGTACAGCGAGTACGTGTCGGCCATCACGTTCGACAGCGCGGCCGAGACACGCTCGCGGTCCTCGGTCGAGATGCCGATGTGATGGTCGACCCACCGTCGGGAAGGGCGGTCTTCGACTTCTTCTTGGACATCGTGGCTCCGGGTACGCGATGCGCCGATGTTAGCGCCGATGTTAGCGTCGATGGGGCGTCGATGGGGGCGTCGATGGCAGCGTCGATCGCGCGCCGCTAGACGACGAAGGACGGCAGTTCGAGCGGTGTCATCCCGTCGAGGCGGCACGCGGCGACGGTCGAGCGGACGACGTCGATCGCCGCGCGGCGCGGGAAGGTCTTCCGCCACGCGAGCACGACGCGTCGACCGGGGACCGGGTCCTCGAAGGGAACGTAGTGCAGCAGGCTGTCGCTCGGCAGCGGGATCGGCACCGAGGTGCGCGGCAGCACCGTCACGCCGATGCCGCTCGCGACCATGTGACGGATGGTCTCGAGCGAAGAGCCCTCGAACGTGCGACGGATCGCGGAGTCGTGGGACCACGACGACACCGGCAGCGGCTCGAGCTCGGGGCAGACCTCGAGCACCTGGTCGCGGAAGCAGTGGCCGGCGCCGAGCAGCAGCAGGGTCTCGTCCTTCAGGTCCGCCGCGCCGACCCGTTCGCGCCGGCTCCACGGATGACCGCGCGGCACCGCCACGATGAACTCCTCGTCGTAGAGCGGCTGGATCATCAGGCCGGCCTCGGGCAGCGGCAACGCGACGATGGCGGCGTCGATCTCGCTGTGCTTCAGCTGCTCGATCAGCTTCGTCGTGTAGTTCTCCTGCAGGATCAGCGGCATCTGCGGCGCGTCGGCGATCAGGCGCTTGACGAGCTGCGGCAGCAGATAGGGACCCACGGTGTAGATCACGCCCAGGCGCAGGGGCTCGTTCAGAGGGTCCTTGCCCGAACGGGCGATCTCCTTGATCGCGAGGCTCTGCTCGAGCACGCGCTTGGCCTGCTCGACGATCTGGTGTCCGATCGACGTGATGCCGATCTCGCTGCCGCCGCGCTCGAAGAGCGTGACGCCGAGTTCGTCCTCGAGCTTCTTGATCGCGACCGACAGGGTCGGCTGGCTGACGAAGCAGGTCTCGGCGGCGCGCCCGAAGTGGCGTTCCTTCGCCACGGCCACGACGTACCGCAGTTCGGTCAACGTCACGCGCTTCGGACCTCCGGCCGCGTCCCTGTCGCTACGGCGTCGCCTCCCCGCTCCGCGGGGCCCCTGCTCCTGCCTTCGCGACAGCGCCCGAAGCGGCGTTCCTTCGCCACGGCCACGACGTACCGCAGTTCGGTCAACGTCACGCGCTT
>CALMOR010000226.1:0-1138 GCA_937872165.1 uncultured Burkholderiales bacterium
ATGTAGAGGTTGTCGCCCTGGGCCGACAGGCCGGCCGGGTTGATGAAGGTCGCGAGCTGGATCGTGCCGAGCGTCGTCGACGCGGCCGAGCCCTGGCTCGTGTAGGTCACCGTGCCGTCCTGCCCCACCGTGACGGCGAGCGCGTTCGCGGGGATCGTCAACGCCGGCGACAGCGGGCTGCCGTTCGACGTGACGATCTGCCCCTGAGCGTCGCGATGGAACGAACCGTCGCGGGAATAGGCGGTCGTGCCGTCGGGCTGCTGGATCTGGAAGAAGCCTTCGCCGTTGATCGCGAGGTCCAGTGCATTGCCGGTCTGCGACAGATTGCCCTGGGTGTGGATGCGCGTGGTCGCGACGGCCCGGGCGCCGGTCCCGATCTGGAGTCCCGACGGCAGCGTGGTCTGCTGCGTGGACTGCGCACCGGCCTCGCGCACGTTCTGGTACAGCATGTCCTGGAAGACGGCGCGCGACCGCTTGAAGCCGGACGTGCTGACGTTGGCGAGGTTGTGCGAGATGACGTCGAGCTGCGTCTGCTGCGCGTCGAGGCCGGTCTTGGCGATGTAGAGGGAACGGATCATGAGGTGGTTCCTGTCACGGATCGCGGGAGCGAGCCTTGGGGCGGTGGAATGCCGGGGATGCTATGGAGACTAAGCCGTCGACGCCGCGATCGAAGCGAAAGGAAACGCGGTAATCGCAGCGCTGATCGCGCATTCGACGGGCACGTCATCCGCCCACGTTGAGCAGCTGCGTCGCCTGCTTGTCGTTGTCCTCGCCCGCCTGGATCAGCTTCATCTGCATCTCGAACTGCCGTGCGAGCGCGATCATGTCGACCAGCGCGGCGGCCGGATTGACGTTGCTGCCCTCCACCGCGCCGGACGTGACGGCGACGGCGTCGCTGCCCGATGCGGTGCTGCCGTCCTTCAACCGGAAGAGGCCGTCGGGACCCTTCGTGAGCGCCGCGTCGTCCGGGTCGACCAGCTTGATGCGACCGAGCACCGTGACGCCGGTCCGCGGCGGCTGCGACGGCACGCCCGACACCGTGCCGTCCTTGCCGATCGAGACCACCGTGTTCGGCGGGATCGAGATCGGGCCGCCGTCGCCGAGCACGTTGTGTCCGCCCTGCGTGACGAGCGTGCCT
>CALMOR010000226.1:1148-2023 GCA_937872165.1 uncultured Burkholderiales bacterium
GCGTCGATCTCGAAGCTGCCGCTGCGCGTATAGGCCTCGTTGCCGTCGGACGCCTCGACCGCGATCCATCCCCTGCCGGTCACCGCCACGTCGAGCGCGCGACCGGTGTCGATCAGCGGGCCGCTGGTGAAGTCGGTGCCCGGCGTCGATTCGAGCGTCGAGGTCCTCGTCGCGAGTCCTTCGCCCTGGACCGGGACCGAGCGATACACCGAGATGTCGGCGCGATAGCCGGCGGTCGACACGTTCGCGAGATTGTTCGCGACGATGCCCTGCCGGTCGAGCATGCTCTTCGCGCCGGCCGCCGCGGTGTAGACGAGATGGTCCATGGTCGTGTCTCAGCGGATGCGTGGGCGGGTCGGCACGTGCGTCTACGAATGTCTTCGCGACTCGACGTCAACGCAGGTTGACGAGCGTCTGCATCAGCGCGTCCTGCGTCTTGATGGTCTGCGCGTTGGCCTGATAGTTGCGCTGCGCCGTGATCAGGCTGACCAGCTCCGCGGTCAGGTCGACGTTGGACTCTTCGACCGTGCCCGACTGCAGGGCGCCGAGACTGGCGGTGCCCGGAGGACCGACCAGCGGCGGTCCGGACTTCGACGATTCGGACCAGACGTTGTTGCCGAGCGGGGCGAGCCCCTCGGGCGACGTGAAGTTGGCCAGCGCCACCTGCGCGAGCGGCTTGGTCACGCCGTTCGTGTAGCGGCCGAGCACGATGCCGTCGTCGGACACCGAGTAGCTCGCGAGACGACCCGACGTGAAGCCGTCCTGCGTCAGCTGGTTGACGCCGGACTTCGTGCCGAACTGCGTCGAACCGGTGAGGTCGAGCGTGAACGCGAGCGGCGTCGTCGCGCCGCCGCCGCTCGCGGTCGAGATGTCGC
>CALMOR010000226.1:2033-9459 GCA_937872165.1 uncultured Burkholderiales bacterium
GTGCGGGTCCGGTCGATCAGGCCGTCGCTGCCGAACGTGAGGGTGCCGACCGGGCCGGTGCCGATCGCCGCGCCGTCGTCGGTGGCGTAGACGCTCCAGGTGTTCTGCCCGGTCGTGTTCGGGCCGTTCGGGACGAAGTAGGTCGCGAGCGCGTGCGAGTTGCCGAGCGAGTCGTAGACCGACGTCGAGGTCGCGAAGTTGTAGGTCGTGGAATCGGTCGGGTTGAAGGTCGTCGTGATCGCGGTCGCACGGGAGTCGAGCCCGACGGTCGCCTGGACCTTGCTCGTCGCCTTCGGCGTCACGTCCGCCTGCGAGATCTGCAGTTCGGTCGGCGACGCCGTCGGCAGGATGCCGTCGGGCCCCGCCGGATAACCGGTCAGCCGCGAGCCGTTGTCGTTGACGATGTAGCCGCTCTTGTCGAGGTGGAACTGGCCGTTGCGGCTGAAGTTGATGGCGCCGTTGTCCGAAAGGCGGAAGAAGCCCGACCCGTTGATCGCGAAGTCGAGCGGGTTCGACGTGGCCGTGAGCGAGCCCTGCGCGAACGACTGGGCGATCGCCGAGATGCGCGTGCCGATGCCGGCCGTGGAGTCGCCGACGAGGCCGCCCGCGGTCGCGTAGATGTCGGCGAAGTGCGCGTCGGACTGTTTGAAGCCCACGGTCTGGACGTTCGCGACGTTGTTGCCGATCACGTCGAGATTCTTGGACGCGGCCGAAAGACCGGATAGACCCTGTTCGAAAGCCATCGATTGCTCCTTGCCCCGCGAGGGGCGATGTGTGCGTTGCTGCTGGTCGGGAGGAAGGGGGAAGCTCAGTAGATCTGCTTGAGTTGCGAGACGGTCGTGTTGCCGATGCCGCTGACGTAGACCGAGCCGCCGTCGGAACCCGGCGTCAGGCTCGACACGACGCCGGCCGACAGGGCGTTGGCGACGACCTTGCTGCCGCCGGCCTTGGCCTCGACCGAGAAGCCGTACGACCCGGCCGCCGCCGCGGTGCCGGTATCGGTGGTGCCGTCCCACACGAACGGCGTGATGCCGGCCGCCTGCGAACCGAGGCTCGTCGTGTGGACCACCGTGCCGGAGGCGTCCTTGATCGTGACCGTGACGGTGTCCGCCGCTTCGGGCAGTTCGATGCCGCCGATCGCCTGACCGTCGGCGAGCGTCAGCGACGTCGCCGGCGCGAGCACGGTGTGGCCCACCAGCGACGAGGCCTGCAGCGACTGGCTCGCGCTGACGTCGCCGAGCAGCGAGTCGAGCTGCGTCGACAGCTTGTTGATCCCCTGCACGGTGTTGAGCTGCGCGAGCTGGCTCGTCATCTGCGCGCTGTCGAGCGGGTTGAGCGGATCCTGGTTGTTGATCTGCGCGACGAGCAGCTTGAGGAAGTAGTCCTGGCTGCCGACCGAGGTATCGGCGCCGGTCTGCTTCGACGAGTCGGTGGTCGATGTCAGCGGCGGCTTGACGGTGGACGCGGCGGTGATGGAGGAGAAGTCGAGGGACATGCGGGTTCCTTGGGTCGGGTCAGTTGCCGAGCGTCAGCGCCTTCAGCATCAGCGTCTTGGTCGTGTGAATCAATGAGAAGTTGGTCTGATACGAGCGCGAGTCGGAGATAATGTTGAACATGCCGACGAGGGGTTCGGCACGGAAGACGACCTGTTTCGCGCGGTAGACCCTGCCGTCGGGTCCGGCCGCGCTCTCCGCGTTGGCGAGGTTGCTGGCCGTCGTGTTGAGCCGCTGCGACTGCGCGGCCAGCGCCGACGAGGCGATGCGGAAGACGTCGTTCATGGCCATGTCGATGGTCCTTCGCGGGTCAGCCGGTGATCGCCGACATCAGCGTCTTGATCTGGTGATTGAGGAACGAGAACGAAGCCTCGTAGCGCACGGTGTTGTCCGCGAACGCCGCGCGCTCCGCGTCGAGGTCGACCGTGTTGCCGTCGATCGACGGCTGCGCCGACGTGCGCGTGCCGACGTCGGCGGTGCCGGTCACCACCGCGCCCCTGCCGCCATCGACGTGGCCGGCCCGCGTGGTCGCGAGCGTGACCGCGGCAGCGACCGGCTTGCCGCCGCTCTCGCCGGTGGCCCGTGCGAGCGCGGCCGAGAAGTCGACCTCGCCGGCCCGGTAGCTCGGCGTGTCGGCGTTGGCCATGTTCGACGCGATCACCTGCTGGCGCTGGGTGCCGATCTTCAAGGCCGTTTCATTGAAGCGGAAGGCGGCGTCGAGTGCGTTCATGGCGGTGTCCCTGTCGAAGGAGGTCGGGTCGCATCGGCCCTTTTCCGGATGGCGCAAGTCTCGTCGCGACCGGACACCGGCGATCGGGCGAGAAGACCGGATAAAGCCGTTCAATTCGATCGACCACAGGCCCGGCGGCTGCGCTCCAATGCGCCATCGAAGTCGAACCCGCAGACCCGGGAGCCCCCGCATGACCGCCATCGAAGGTCGCCGAGCGCGAAGAGAGGACCGGACGCCGATGCGCTCCGTCGCGGTCGCGGCCGCGTGCGCGTTCGTCGGGCTGTCGCTGACGACCACCGGCTTCGCGCTCGAGGCGCCGTCGCCGGAGTCGGTCGCGCGCGAGACGCTGCGCGACGCGCTCGCACCGGCGCTCGCGGTCCGCGGCGCGACGGCCGTCATCACGGTCGCGCCGGTCGATGCACGTCGCCTGCTGGCCCCGTGCAACCTGATGACCGGCTTCATGCCGGCAGGCGCCCGGCTGAGCGGCCGCACCACGGTCGGCGTGCGCTGCGCGGACGGCGCGAGCTGGCAGACCTTCGTCGCCGCCGAGGTTCGTGTCGAGGGACCGGCCTGGCAGGCCACGCATGCGCTGCGCGCCGGGGACCCGATCGGAGCGGGCGACCTGACGCCGGTGTCGACCGTGCTGACCGCGCCCGATCTCGAGGTCGCGAGCCAGCAGGCCCGCGTCGACGCGGCCGGCGGCCGGGCCAACCCGGGACTGCGCGGCCTCGCTTCCATCGACGGTCGCGCAGCCGCGCCGATCGGCCGTGTGATCCTGCGCCCGGTCGCGGCCGGGCGCGCCCTGACGCTGTCGGACATCCGCGACGAAGGTCGCATCAACCCGGGCGACGTGGTTCGCGTGGTCTATCTGGGCGAAGGCTTCGCGGTCTCGTCCGACGGGCGCTCGGTCGGATCCGCGGACCCGGGAGCCAATGTCATGATCCGCCTGGCGAGCGGAGCGTTGGTCGCCGGCACGCTGCGCGCCGACCACCTGGTCGAACTGCCGCGTTGATCGTGGACCGGCTCAAGTCCCGCTTTCCCCGGCCGATAGAGCCTTCATGCGAAATCCCGGCGAGGCGCGATCCTCGTCTTCCGAATCCCCGACCGGTCATCAGGCAGGCAGGTCCGCGCCGACGGACCGATAACCCGTAAAGGCACTTCCATGAAGATTCATACAGACAGCACGCGTGCGTCGTCGACGACCGACCTGACGCCGGCGTCGAAGGCGTCGGGGGGCACCGCGGCGAAGGCCACGACCGCGACCGCGGCGGTCGGCAGCGTCAGCATCAGCGAGACCTCGCGATCGCTGCAGACCGCCGGCACCAGCAAGGTGGAAGCGCCGTTCGACGCCAAGCGCGTCGAGGCCATCAAGGCGGCCATCAGTTCCGGGCAGTTCAAGGTCAATCCCGAAGTGATCGCCGACCGGATCGTCGACAGCGCCAGCCAGTTGCTGGTCGGCAAGTCCTGATCCCGGCGCGATGAGCATCGTCACCGCCGCTCGCGCGTCCGTCACCGACGACGAACGGTCGCTGCTGGTCCGGCTCGAGGCGCTGCTCGAGCGCGAAGGGGAACTGCTGGTCGCGCACGACGATACGACCGCCGTCGCCCTCGTCGCTCTGGCGGAGGAACGCGAACGCGTGGCCGCCCGGCTCGGCGAGGCGGCACGCATCCGGCGGGCGTCCGGTGCGTCGGACGCGAGCGAAGACGCGGAGCTGATGGCGTCCTATCGACGCCTGCGGCAACGGCACGACGTACGGGCACAGGTCCTGCGCCGCCACGCCGACCGCAACGCCCGCGCCGTCGGCGTCCTCGCCCAGGCGAGCGGGCAGGACGGCCTCTATCGGGCCGACGGCCGCATCGCGATGCACTTCGTCCCGGCCTGAACCCGGCTGCGATCCGCAGCTGCGACGCGGCGGCAACTCCGGGCTGCGACCCGTGGCCACGCGGGGCTGCGACTGCCGCGCCGCTCCACGAGATCCATCCCGGCCGTCGCTCGACGCGCGAACCGGCCCTCTCACGGATTCAGCGCAGGGCGACAGCGCGTGCCGCCCGGGCACCGTCGCGGGTCCGTTCGCGGACCGCCCGCCCGAGTACGGTCAGGGCGTGGCCGGCGCAGCGACGGACCCGTCGATCGAAGCACCGCCTTCCTTCGGTCGCGCGTCGTCGGCCGACAGGATCAGCAGCGTGACGCGGCGATTGCGTGCGCGCGTCTGCGCGCTGACGTTGCCGACCAGCGGGCGGTACTCCGCGTAGCCTGCGATGCCGATGCGGCCGGGCGCGATGCCCTGGTCGATCAGGAAGCGGCCGACCGATGCGGCCCTCGCGGCCGACAGCTCCCAGTTGGACCTGAACTCGCGAGTCGCGATCGGCACGTCGTCGCTGTGGCCTTCGATCTGCAGCGGCTCGACGATCCCGTCGAGCACTCGCGCGAGCGACCGAAGCGACTCGAACGACGCGGGCTTGAGCTCCGCGCGGGCCGGGTCGAACAGCACGGCCGCGTTGATCTCGATCGCGATGCCGCGCGCTCCACGACTCACGGTGACCTGGCCATCGTGGACCAGCGACTGCAGGCGAGCGTCCATCGTCGCGGCGAGCTGCTGCATGTGTTGCACGCGCTCGGCGTTCCTCGCGAGCTCCGCACGCTCGACCGGATCGACCGTATCGACCGGCGGCTCGGTCGGCGCCGGCGCCACCGGAGCGGGGGCCGTCTTCGTCGCGACCGTCGCGAGCGGGTCCCCGGGAACGGAGACGGCGACCGGCGTCCCGGGTGCGACCTGCGGTCTCCGCGGCTGCTCGCCCGCGGCGCCCTGCGTCGATCCGTCGCCGGGACTGAAGGCCGTCGACAAGGCACCGCTCAGCACGCGATAGCGACCCTCGTTGACCGACGACATCGCGTACATCACGACGAAGAACGCGAACAGCAGCGAGATGAAATCGGCGTACGACACCATCCATCGATCGGTCTGATGGCTGTGCGACGCCCTGTCGGACTCGCCCCGGCCGCGGCGACGCCGTCGATGCTGCCGCGCGACCGAGGCCCGCACGCCTCGGCTCGGGACCTGGATCTCGTGCGCCACGACGCCCTGCGACGCGTCCGCCTCGAAGGCCCGGTGCAGCGGCGCGTTCATCGCGGGCGCCTCACTTCGGCACGAAGCCCTTGAGCCGCGCGCGGATCAGCTGCGGATGCTCGCCGGCCGCGATTCCGACCAGCCCCTCCTGCATCAGCTCGCGCATCAGCGACTCCTCGGCGACGACGTTGCGCAGCTTGCCGGCGATCGGCAGCAGCACGAGGTTGGCGAACACGAGACCGTAGATGGTCGCGACGAACGCGACCGCGATGCCCGCTCCGAGGCGGGTCGGGTCCGCGAGGTTCTCCATCACGTGGATCAGCCCGAGCACGGCACCGATGATGCCGATGGTGGGCGCGTAGCCGCCGGCCGACTCCCAGACGCGGACCGCCGCGCGCTGCGTCTCGTCGCGCGCCGCGAGCTCGACGTCGAGCGCTTCGCGCAACTGATCGGGCTGGAAGCCGTCGACCAGCATCTGCAGTCCCGACTTCGCGAACGGGTCGGTCAGCTGCCGGCCGCGCCCTTCGAGCGCGAGCGCGCCGTCGCGTCGCGCGACCTGCGCCCATTCGACGAGCCGGCCGATCAGCCGCTCGATGTCCCGCTGCGGCGGGAACAGCGCCCAGCGCGCCATCCGCACCGCGCGCGTGAAGACCACGGCCGGGGTCTGCACGAGCACGGCGCCGAGCGTGCCGGCGACGACGATCATGAAGGCCGTGCCCTGCAGCAGCGATCCCGCGCGACCGCCGTCGATCCACTGCGCGCCGAAGATGCCGGCCAGCGCGAGCAGCAGCCCGAGCAGCGTGCTCGTGTCGAGCCGACGCGGCAACTCGTCAATGTCCATCGCGCGTCATTTCTTCTTGGCCTTCGCGCCCCACTCCTTCAGGCCGACGCGCAGCCGCGAGACGGCCTGGCTGTGCATCTGGCAGACGCGCGACTCGGTCACGCCGAGCACGGCCGCGATCTCGCGGAAGTTGAGTTCCTCCTCGTAGTAGAGACCCATCATCAGCTTCTCGCGCTCGGGCAGCGTGCCGATCTGTTCGACGAGCGCCTTGCGGAAGCGCTTGTCGGCGAGCCGGGCCGACGGCTCGTCGCGTTCGTCGGGAAGGTTGCGCTCGAAGAACGACTCGTCGTCGTCGCCCTGGAGTTCGTCGATGTGCAGCAGCTGGCTGCCGCGCGCGTCGCTGAGCAGCTGCTGATAGGTCGGCAGCGACACGTTCATCTCGCGGGCGATCTCCGACTCGGTGGCGGCGCGACGCTCGCGCTGCTGGACCTTCTGCGTCGCGCTGTCGATGTCGCGTTGCGCCTTGCGGGCGGAGCGCGGCAACCAGTCGGACTCGCGTAGCTCGTCGAGCATCGCGCCGCGGATACGCTGCGCCGCGAAGGTCTCGAACTGGATGCCTTGCGCCTCGTCGAAGCGCGAAGCCGCGTCCAGCAGTCCCATCATGCCGGCCTGCACGAGATCGTCGATCTGCACGCTCGCCGGCAACCGCGCGATCATGTGATGCGCGATGCGCTTGACCAGCGGCGTGTACTGCCGCACCAGCGAGTCCGATGCGACGAGGCCGCAAGCGGTGTAGGTCAGGGGAGCGCTGCGCTCAAGCGACTGCTGCAGCATGGGGCACCTCGGCGTGGGTTGGGAATGTCTGGGGAACGGCGTCGGACGCAGGCGTCTCGTCCGATGTCGGTGTCTTCGTGCGGACGAGCAGCGACGTGCGTGCGACGTCGACCTTCGGTCGGGGGACGACCACGCTGCCGCCGTCGACGAGTTCGATGTCGAGGAAGCGCCGTGCCGCGTTGGACAGGTTGGCGAAGGCGACCAGTGACGCCTCGCCGCCTTCGAAGCGCGGCGCCACGATCTCGAAGTTCTCGACGGCGTGGGTCTGCGACAGCGTCTTCAATTCGGCATACGCGCCGCGCAGCGAGTCCGCGTGGTCGGACGCGACGACGACGACGCGCGCGTCGCGTCCGAAGGCTTCGACCGCGCGGCCCGCCTTGCCGTCGTCGGCATGCACGACGATCAGGTCGACCTGCGTCTCTTCGGCACCGGCCTCGTCGAGCGCGTGGACGATGCCGTTCGAGAAGGCATCGGCGAGGCGACGATCCTCGTCGCCGGTGAACGATCCGAAGCGCGACAG
>CALMOR010000226.1:9469-13296 GCA_937872165.1 uncultured Burkholderiales bacterium
CGTGCTGGCCGGCAGCAGCAGCAGATGCGGGGTCAGCGACCGGATCACGTCGTCGACGGTCTTGTCGCCGGCCAGCACGTGTGCGAGCTCGTAGCGGCATGCGAGGTCGCAGGCGCTCGCGAGCCGTCCCGGCGTGCCGTCGACCATCAACGTCGCGCGTTTGCCGGTCGCCGCCTCTCGCGCGAAGTGCACCGCCACCGCGGCCTTGCACGGGTCGCAACCCGCGACGATCAGCAGCGACGGGCGACGACGGGCGAAGAGGTCGCGAAGACCGGCCGCCTGATCAGCCACGCGTGGCTCCGTGCGAAGCGGCGGTGGCGACCGCGCGGACAGGCTGCGCCTGCGCGGCCATCGCATCCATCCACACCGCCTCGTCCTCGACCTTCAGCTCGAAGGCGCCGCGGGCGGCCGGCCGCACGAGGGCGCGATGGACGAGGGCCGCACCGTCGGGGCGCTCGAGATCCTCGGGCACCTTCTGTCCGGTCGACACGTGATGGATGCGCAGGCGATGACGGATGACCGTGTCGAGGACCGGTCCGAGACGCGCGGCCTCGTCGGTCTTCGTGACCACGCAGCCGGCGAACTCGCGATCGGCGAAGGTCGTCACGACGTGGTCCAGCGTCTCGGCATCGGCCGTGGCGTTCAACACCACGAGACGTCGCGCCTTCGCGCCTCGCAGCATCGCGATCTGTTCGGCCACGCGCTCGTCGCGCTGACCGAGACCGGCCGTGTCGATCAACACCAGCTTCTTGTCCTTCAGGTGTTCGATCGCGCTCGTCAGCGACGGCTGGTCGTGGATCGAGTGGACCGCGACGCCGAGGATCTTCCCGTAGATGCGCAACTGGTCCTGCGCGCCGATCCGGAAGCCGTCGGTCGTGATCAGCGCGAGCCGGTCGACGCCGTGCTTCAACGCGAAGCGCGCGGCCAGCTTGGCCACCGTGGTCGTCTTGCCGACACCGGTCGGACCGACCAGCGCGAAGACGCCGCCCTCGTTGATCAGCTCCTCGGCGTCGTTCGCGACCGGCAGGTTGCGTCGCAGGATCGACTCGGCCCAACTGCGCGCCTCCTCGCTGTCGTAGTCGTCGGGCAGGCGCTCCTGGATGTGACGCGACAGCGCTGGCGAGAAGCCGGCGAGGATCAGGTCCTGCATCAGCTTCGTCCGCGCGGGCTGGCGACGCATCGAGTCGGTCCAGGTCAGCGTCGAGAGCTGCTCGCTGATGGTGGCCTGCAGCGCCCGCAGCTCGCGGGTCATGTCGCGCGTGACGTCGCGGACCACGTCGCCGGTGACGGCCTGGCTCACCTCGCGGCTGACGTCGCGCGTGAAGTCGTTGAAGACGTCGCGGCCGAGCTCACGGCCGATCTCGCGACTCACCTCGCGGGCGACGGCCTCGTTCAGTTCGGAGACGGTGACCGCGTGTTCCGCCGGGATCGCCGGGGCCGATGCTGCGGGCCGTGCCGCTTCGACGACCGGTGCCCCGGCGTCGACGACGACCGGCGTATCCGATGCGGATGCGGCCGCGGCCGCGGCGACCGGCTCCGCCGCCACGATCGGTGCCGCGACCGGCGACGCCACCGACGTCGCCGACGATGCGTCGGTCGACGACGCGGGACGGGACAACGTGACGGCTTCGGGCGCCAGTCGCGCGACGAAGTCGTCGTCGCTGTCGGTGACCGCGGCGAGCTCGTCGGCGAAACGCGCGTAGGACCCGGCGGCCTTCGGGGTCGACGTGGTCTGCTCCGCGAAACCGGGGACCTCGGCCTGCGCCTGCGTGCGACGGCTGAACAGCGACGCGAGCCGCTTGCGGCCGACCGACGGCGTCGACGCGACGACCGGCTCGATCGACGTCGAGCCCGCTTCGTGCGATCGCCTGAGGCCGAGCTCGGTCGGCGTCGCGACCGGCAGCGACGACGCAGGGATCGTGGTCATGCGCCGCGTCAGCGCATCGACCGCCTCCGGTGCCGCGGCCAGCACCTCGACCCCGCCCTCGACGGTGCGGTTGGCGAGGATGATCGCGTCGCCGCCGAGCGTGTCGCGCACCTGACGCAGGGCCGCTCGCGAGTTCTCCGCGACGAAGCGCCGGATGTTCATGTTGCTGGCCGGGGCCGGTGACGGGTTTTGCTGGGTGTTCATGCGCGTGCTCCCACGATGGCGTTGACCTTGACCGAACGATGGTCGGGAATCTCACCGACCGCGATGACCTTCAATTGCGGAATGGCTCGGCGCAGGAAGCGCGACAGCGGCGCGCGCAGGCGATCGGCCACCAGCAGCGCGGCCGGCAGGCCTTGCGTCTCCTGCAGATGGACCGCGCGCGTCGTCTCGTCGATGAGGGTCTGCGCGAGGTTCGGCTCGATGCCCGGCGCGTCGCCTTCCGACAGGCCCGCGGCCTGCAGCAACACGTGCTCGAGGCCCGGATCGAGGCCGATGACCGACAGCTGGCTCGCGTTGTCGTAGACCTGTTGCACGATCGCCCGGCCGAGGGCCACTCGCACGGCCGACGTCAGCGTCGTGTGGTCCTGCGTGCGCGTGCCGTGGTCGGCCAGCGTCTCGGCGATGGTGCGCAGGTCGCGGATCGGCACCTGCTCGGCGAGCAGGTTCTGCAGCACCTTCTGCACGGTGCCGAGCGTGAGCAGCTTCGGCGTCAGCTCCTCGACCAGCTTCGGCGACGACTTCGCCAGCACGTCGACCAGATGCTGCGTCTCCTGGCGGCCGAGCAGGTCGGCCGCATGGGTCTGCACGATGTGGTTGAGGTGCGTCGCGACGACCGTGCCGGCGTCGACCACCGTATAGCCGTTGGCGATCGCGTGGTCGCGGTGCGAGGCCTCGATCCAGATCGCGGGCAGCCCGAAGGTCGGGTCCTTGGTCACCGTGCCGGGCAGCGCGGCCGCGACATGCCCCGGGTTGATCGCCATCAGCATGCCGCTGTAGGCCTCGCCCTCGGCCGCGACGACGCCCTTCATCGTGATGCGATAGCCGCTCGGACGCAGTTCGAGGTTGTCGCGGATGTGGACCGCGGGCGGCAGGAAGCCGACCTCCTGGGCGAACTTGCGGCGCAGCGACTTGATGCGCTTGAGCAGCTCGCCGTCCTGCGACGCGTCGACCAGCGGCACGAGTCGATAGCCGACCTCGAGCCCGAGCGTGTCGACCGTCGACACGTCGTCCCAGGTGGCCTCGAGGTTGTGCGCCGGCGCCGACGGCACGACGACCGCGGAGACCGTCTCCTTCTTCGTCGCGGCCTTCTTGCCGAACCAGCCGAGCGCGGCCGCGCCCGCGGCGAGGGACAGGAACGAGAAGTGCGGCATGCCGGGGATGAGACCGATCATGCCGAGCACGACCGCGGTCACGTACAGCGCGTTGGTGTTGCGGAACATCTGCGCGACGACCTGATGGCCGAGGTTCTCGCCGCGACCCACGCGCGAGACGATCATGCCGGCCGCCATCGAGATGATCAGCGACGGAATCTGCGCGACGAGTCCGTCGCCGATCGCGAGCAGCGTGTAGGTCCGGCCGGCTTCGGAAAAGCTCAGGTCGTGCTGGACCATGCCGACGATGATGCCGCCGAGCATGTTGATGAAGAGAATCATGATGCCGGCGATGGCGTCGCCGCGGACGTACTTCGACGCACCGTCCATCGATCCGTAGAAGTCCGCCTCGTCGGCGATCTCGGTGCGGCGCTTGCGTGCGACGTCCTCGCCGATCAGGCCGGCGTTGAGGTCCGCGTCGATCGCCAGCTGCTTGCCCGGCATCGCGTCGAGCGCGAAGCGCGCCGACACCTCGGCGATGCGTCCCGCGCCCTTCGTGATGACGACGAAGTTGATGACGACGAGGA